>NZ_FPIX01000020.1:0-107240 GCF_900119205.1 Pseudomonas sp. NFACC16-2
GCCCAGCCAATTCCCCGATTTATCGACTCGTTTGAGCAAGCCAACATCCGACAATTCTACGTCGGCTCGCGCCGCCGTTTCGCGCATCGAACAATCGCTGCTCAGATACAGCAATAGGGTGCGTAATAAAGTCTCTGGGGTGAAACGGCGCCCGAACTTCAACGCCCCCAATTCCCTGGCCTTGGCTTCCCATCCCGCAGGCAATAGCGCTAACAGCTTTGGCCAATCTTCATCTAGTCCTGGTGTCACACTTGCTTTCCTTGCAACTCATCTCAATTGCGGATCAGTTTACTATTTTTGGAGTTTGGTTAGCGCCTATGGGATTTATCCCCGTTGGGCTGCGCAGCAGCCCCGAAACCCAGTTTGTCAGATTGATTGAGATTGTTCTCCTGAGGGGGCTGCTGCGCAGCCCAGCGGGGATAAATCCCCTCGCCACACTGCGGGCGGTCTGTTGCATGTCGGGATGCTCTTCCTGATACAAATTCCCAAACGCTAATTTTTCCGGTCTGCATTCGTTTTATAGGGACGACTTGCCTTTGTGCCTTGTGCCCACTGATTCCGGATACCCCAGAAATGAATGCTGAAGACGCCTTGAAACTTGCTCGCCGGTTTATCGGGTTGCCCCTGGACAAGCGCCGGATGTTCCTCGCGGCGCTGGCCAAGGAGGGCGTGGAGTTCAGCGGTTTTCCCATCCCCCAGGGCGTCGAGGCCGAGGATCGCCAGGCCTTGTCCTATGCCCAGCAGCGCATGTGGTTCCTTTGGCAACTGGAGCCGGACAGTGGCGCCTACAACCTGCCTGGGGCGGTGCGGCTCAGCGGAGTGTTGAGCCTGCCGGCCCTGGAGCAAGCCTTCGCCAGCCTGGTGGCGCGGCATGAAACCCTGCGCACGGTGTTCCAGCGCCAGGCCGACGACCGTCTCCTGCAGGTGCCGGCCAGCGCGCCGCTGGTGATCGACCACGCGGACTTCAGTGCCATGCCGGCCGACGAGCGCGAGCAGGCGGTTCGCCTGGCTGCCGAGGCCCAGTCGATGCGGCCCTTCGACCTGGCCTGCGGCCCGTTGCTGCGGGTCGAATTGCTCAAGCTCGATGAGCAGGAACACGTGCTGCTGTTGACCCTGCACCACATCGTCTCCGATGGCTGGTCCATGAACGTGTTGATCGATGAGTTCATTCGTTTCTACGACGCCCATGAGGCGGGCGTTGCACCGCAGTTGGCCGAATTGCCGATCCAGTACAGCGACTACGCCCTGTGGCAACGCCGTTGGCTGGAGGCCGGCGAGCTGCAGCGGCAACTCGATTACTGGCAAGCGCAACTGGGCGACGAGCATCCGGTGTTGGAGCTGCCACTCGACTACCCACGCCCGATACTGCCGAGCTATCGCGGTCGTCGCCTGGAACAGGTGGTGGAGGCCGCGCTGGTCGAGCAACTGCGCGGCGTGGCCCGGCAACAGGGGGTGACCTTGTTCATGCTGTTGCTGGGTACCTTCAGTATCCTGCTGCACCGTTACACCGGACAAGACGACCTGCGGGTCGGGGTTCCGGTCGCCAACCGCAACCGCCAGGAAATCGAAGGGCTGATCGGTTTCTTCGTCAACACCCAGGTGTTGCGGGTGCAAGTGGATGGCCAGGCCCGCCTTGGCGACCTGTTGCGTGACGTCAAGGAAACCGCCCTCGGCGCCCAGGCCCACCAGGACCTGCCCTTCGAACGACTGGTCGAGGCGCTGAAGCTTGAGCGCAGCCTGAGCTACAACCCATTGTTCCAGGTGATGTACAACCACCAGCCGGAAGTGGCCGACGTCACCACGCTGAAAGTCGGCAGCGGTCTGGAGCTGGGTGTCATCGAGTGGGAATCGCGCAGTACCCAGTTCGACTTGAGCCTGGATACCTACGAAAAGGGCGGCCAATTGCATGCCGCGTTCACCTACGCCAGTGATTTGTTCAACCCCGAAACCATCGAGCGCATGGCGCGGCACTGGACGCTGCTGTTGCGCAACATCGTCGCCGACCCACAGCAGCGGGTCGGCGAACTCGCGTTGCTGGCGCCGGCTGAATACCGGCAGTTGGTGACTGAGTGGGGGCGCCACGACACGACCTGGCCGAGCGAGCGCCCGGTGCACGAACTGTTCGAGGCGCAAGCTGAACGCAGCCCGGACGTCATCGCCTTGATCTGCGACGGACAACGATTGACCTACGGCCAGCTCAACGCCCGATCCAATCGCCTGGCGCGCACGTTGGTGGCGGCGGGTGTCGGGCCTGACGTGCTGGTGGGCATTGCCGTCGACCGCAGCCTGGAACTGGTGATCGCCATTCTTGCCGTGCTCAAGGCCGGTGGTGCCTACGTGCCGCTGGACCCTCAGTACCCAGCTGATCGCCTGCGGTTCATGATTCAAGACAGCGCCAGTCGCCTGCTCCTGACCCAAAGCCATTGGCTTGAACGCCTGCCTGTGCCCGAGGGCGTGCGTTGCTTGTGCCTGGATCAGAGCCCGTCTTGGGAAGACGCCGAGCCCGGCAATCTGCAACGCCAGGTGTGGGCCGACAGCCTGGCCTACGTCATGTTCACCTCCGGCTCGACCGGGCGCCCGAAAGGTGTCGGCATCAGCCACGGCGCGCTGAGCAAGCATGCGTTCGCCTCCCAGCACTATTACGGCTTGAGCAGCGCCGACTGCGTGCTGCAATTCGCCACGTTCAACTTCGATGCCTTTGGCGAGCAACTGTTCGGGCCGCTGACCTGCGGTGCCTCGGTGCTGCTGCGTGGCAACGAGGTGTGGGACAGCGAAACCCTGTACCGCCACATCGTCGAACAGGGCATTACGGTCATGGACCTGACCACCGCCTACTGGAACATGATCGCCAAGGAGTTCGCCGCTGCCGGCCCGCGTGACTATGCCGCGCTGCGCCAGGTGCACAGCGGTGGCGAGGCGATGCCGCCCGAGGGCGTGCAGGCCTGGCGCCGGGCCGGGCTCGAGCGGGTCAAGCTGCTCAACACCTACGGCCCGACCGAAGCCACGGTCACCGCCACCACGCTTGATTGCAGCGATTACGTCTTCAATCGCCGGCCGCTGCCGCTGACCTTGCCCATTGGCCAGCCGCTGCCAGGCCGGCATACCTATCTGCTCGATGGACACCTCGAACCCACGCCGGTGGGCGTGGTCGGCGAGTTGCTGATTGGCGGCGAGCTGCTGGCGCGCGGTTACTTCCAGCGTCCGGGCTTGACCGCCGAACGGTTCATTCCCGATCCGTTTTCCACCACTGGCGCGCGCCTGTATCGCACCGGCGACCTGACACGCTTCAACACCTTGGGCCAGATCGAATACGTCGGTCGCGTTGACCATCAAGTGAAGATCCGCGGTTTGCGCATCGAGCTGGGCGAAGTCGAAGCGCGGCTGCTGGAACTGGACGCGGTAAACGCAGCCGTCGTCCTGGCGGTGCAAGGTGGCAGCAGCCTGCAACTGGTGGGCTACGTGGTGCCCCAGGATGCCTCGCTGGTGTCGGCCTCGGCCGAGGCGCAGGGCGCGGCGCGGGACACCCTGAAGGCGCAGCTCAAGGAGAGCCTGCCGGATTACATGGTGCCCACGCAATGGCTGTTCCTGGCGCAATTGCCGCTGAGCCCCAACGGTAAGCTCGACCGCAAGGCATTGCCTTCAGCCGATGCCAGCCAGCTGCAGCAAGCCTTCATCGCGCCCCGCAGTGAGCTGGAACGAGGCATCGCGGCCATTTGGCAGGACGTGCTCAAGCTTGAACAGGTCGGCCTGACCGACAACTTTTTCGAGCTGGGCGGCGACTCGATCATCTCGATCCAGGTGGTCAGCCGTTCGCGACAGGCGGGGATCCATTTCACCCCCCGTGACCTGTTCCAGCATCAAACCATACAAGGCCTGGCGAGCGTCGCGCAGCAGGGCGGCAGTGGCCTGCAGATCGATCAAGGGCCGGTCAGCGGCGAGCTGCCGTTGCTGCCTATCCAGCAGGTGTTTTTCGAGGACGCCATTGCCCAGCGTCATCACTGGAACCAGGCTGTCCTGTTGCGCAGCCACCTGCCGTTGCAGGCGCCAGCGCTGATGCAGGCCCTCAACGCCTTGGTGGTGCATCACGATGCCTTGCGTTCGCGCTTCACCGAAACCCCGACGGGCTGGCGCGCCGATGTGGCACCGGTGGCGATCGACCCCGAGCTGCTGTGGACCGCGGATAACCTGAGCGCCGCTGAGCTGCAAGACCTCTGTGCCAAGGCCCAGCGCAGCCTCGACCTGCAAAAGGGCCCGCTGCTGCGTGCCGTGCTGGCGAACATGGCCGATGGCAGCCAGCGTCTGTTGCTGGCCGTGCACCACCTGGCCGTGGACGGCGTGTCGTGGCGCATCCTGCTGGAAGACCTGCAACGGGCTTATCAACAGGCCAGTGCCGGAGCCACCCTCCGGTTGCCGGCCAAGACCAGCGCCTACAAGGCCTGGGGCGAACATCTGCAGGTCTACGCCAGCACTGAAACGCTGCGCACCGAATTGACCTTCTGGCAGCAGCAACTGCAAGGCGCCGTGGTGGATCTGCCCTGGGACAGCCCTCAAGGCAGCCGGCAAAGCCGATACGCAAAAGTGCTACACAGCCGACTCGACAAGACCCTCACCCAGCAACTGCTGCAACAGGCCCCCGCGGCGTATCGCACCCAGGTCAACGACCTGCTGCTGACCGCCCTGGCGCGGGTGATCTGCCGCTGGACCGGGCATACCGACACACTGATCCAACTGGAAGGCCATGGCCGCGAAGAGCTGTTCAGCGACGTCGATCTGACCCGTACGGTCGGCTGGTTCACCAGCCTGTTCCCGGTGCGCCTGACCCCGGCCGACCGCGTGGGCGCCGCGATCAAGCAGATCAAGGAGCAGCTGCGGGCGATCCCGAACAAAGGCATTGGCTTCGGTGTGCTGCGCTACCTGGGCGACGACGCGGCACAAGCCTGTCTCAAGGCCTTGCCATTGCCGTGCATCACCTTCAATTACCTCGGTCAGTTCGACGGCAGTTTCGATGCCAGCGAGGGCGTGCTGTTCAGCCCGGCGGGCGAAAGCGCCGGACACGAGCAGAGCCTCGATGCGCCGCTGGACAACGGGCTGGGCATCGAGGGCCAGGTCTACGACGGCGAGCTCGACTTGCGTTGGACGTTCAGCACTGAGCAATTCAACGAGGCGACCATCGCCCGCCTGGCCGATGACTATGCCCGCGAACTGGAAGCGCTGATCGACCATTGTTGCCTGGCCGATGCCATGGGCGTCACGCCGTCGGATTTCCCGCTGGCGCGTATCACCCAGGCGCAGTTGGACGCGATCCCAGTGCCGGCTGCCGCTATCGAGGACATTTATCCACTGTCGCCGATGCAGCAAGGCATGCTGTTCCACACCTTGTACGAGCAGGGCGCCGGCACCTACATCAACCAGTTATGCGTGGATGTTGATGGCCTCGACCCCGAGCGTTTCCGCGCCGCGTGGCAGGCGACCCTGGACGCCCACGAGATCCTGCGCAGCGGCTTCATCTGGCAGGGCGAGTTGCAGGAGCAGTTGCAGATCATCCACCGCCGCCTGGTGCTGCCTTACACCTTGCTCGACTGGCGCGGGCGCCATGATGTCGCCCAGGCCCTCAGGGATTTCACCGCCGCTGACCTGACCAGGGGCTTCGACCTGACTCAGGCCGGACTGCTGCGGGTCACGCTGATTCAGTTGAGCGATGAGCGTCATCACCTGATTTTCACCAACCATCACATCCTGATGGACGGCTGGAGCAGCGCGCAGATGCTTGGCGAAGTGCTGCAACGCTACGCCGGTCAACAGCCGCCGCGTCCGGTCAGCCGCTACGCCGATTACATCCAATGGTTGCAGCGCCAGGACACAGCCCTCAGCGAAACGTTCTGGCTGGGGCAACTGGCCGATCTCCAGGAGCCGACGCTGCTCGCAAACGCCGCCGCGGCGAGTGCTGAAGTGCGCAGCGAAAGCGCTCACGCGCTCAGGCATTACACGCTGGATGCGCCGCGCACGGGCCGTCTCAATGCATTCGCCCGCCAGCAGAAAGTCACCGTCAACACCCTGGTGCAAGCGGCGTGGCTGCTGCTGTTGCAGCGTTACACGGGTAGCGACTGCGTGGCGTTCGGCACCACCGTGGCCGGGCGACCGGCAGAATTGGTTGGCATCGAACAACAGGTCGGCCTGTTCATCAACACCTTGCCAGTGATCGCAGGCTCGCGTCCGGACCAGACGGTCGCTGCCTGGCTGGCCGCCGTGCAAGCCCGGAACCTGAGCCTGCGCGAATTCGAGCACACACCGCTGGCAAACATCCAGCGCTGGGCCGGGCAGGGCGGGGGAGCGCTGTTCGACAGCCTGCTGGTGTTCGAAAACTTCCCGATCTCCGCGGCGTTGCAACGTGGCACCGCCCAAGGCGTGGTGTTCGGCGAAGTCGCCAACCAGGATCAGACGCATTACCCGCTGACCCTGGGCGTGACCTTGGGCGAGACGCTGGCGCTGCACATGAGTTTTGACCGGGCGCATTTCAGCGTCGCGACCATCGAGCGCTTGAGTGCGCAATTGCTGCACCTGCTGGAACGGTTTGCCGAATCCGCCGAGCGTCGCCTCGGCGAGATCGCCCTGGCCAACGATGAGGAACATAAGGCGCAACAGGCTGCCAACCATCCGCAACCATACCCGACCGACATCGCCGTGCATCAACGCATCGCCCATCTGGCGGCGCTGAAACCGCACAGCACCGCGGTGATCTTCGATGGAAAACGTTTCAGCTACGGCGACATCGACCGTCGGGCCAACCAACTGGCTCATGCACTGGTCGCCCGTGGCGTGGGCCCGGAAACCCGCGTCGGCGTGGCCCTGCCGCGCAGCGAAGGGGTGATCGTCGCGCTGCTGGCGGTGCTCAAGGCCGGCGCTGCCTACGTGCCGCTGGACACCAGTTACCCCCGTGAACGCCTGGCGTACCTGATCGAGGATTCGGGGCTGGCGCTGTTGCTCACCGATTCCCGGGTGTCGGCGCAGTTGCCCCTGGAACGTGCCGCACAGGTGCTGGAGCTCAATTGCCTGGACCTGAGCCGACAACCTATCCATGCCCCTGCGATCGAGGTCGATCCACAGAACCTGGCGTACGTGATCTACACCTCCGGCTCCACCGGCAATCCCAAGGGCGTGAGCGTGGCCCATGGACCGCTGGCGATGCATTGCCAGGCCATCGGCGAGCGCTATGAAATGCAGGGCCGCGATTGCGAATTCCATTTCATGTCCTTCGCCTTCGACGGCGCCCACGAACGCTGGCTCACCAGCCTGACCCACGGCGCCTCGCTGCTGATTCGCGACGACAGCCTGTGGACCCCGGAGCAAACCTACAACGCGATGCGCGAGCACGGCGTGACCGTGGTGGCGTTCCCACCGGTGTACCTGCAACAACTGGCCGAACACGCCGAGCGCGAAGGCAACCCACCCAAGGTGCGCATCTATTGCTTCGGCGGCGATGCGGTGCCCAACGCTAGTTTCGAACGGGTCAAGCGCGCCCTCGATCCGGACTTCATCATCAATGGCTACGGCCCGACCGAAACCGTGGTCACGCCGCTGATCTGGAAGGCCGGTCGTGACGTGACGTGCGGCGCCGCGTATGCGCCCATCGGCAGCCGTATCGGCGACCGCAGCGCCTACGTGCTGGATGCTGACTTGAACCTGCTGCCCCAAGGCATGGCCGGTGAGCTGTACTTGGGTGGCAGCGGCCTGGCCCGGGGCTACCTGAACCGCCCGGGGCTGACGGCCGAGCGGTTTGTCGCTGATCCGTTCAGCGCGGAAGGTGGCTTGCTGTACCGCACCGGCGACCTGGTGCGCCAACGCGCCGACGGCATCTTCGATTACCTGGACCGTATCGACAACCAAGTGAAGATCCGCGGTTTCCGCATCGAACTGGGCGAAGTCGAGGCCAGCCTGCAAGCCCTGGATGGCGTGCGCGAAACGGTCGTCGTGGCCCAGGAAGGCCCGGCTGGTAGCGGCAAGCGCCTGGTGGCCTATGTGGTGGCCGATGCGTCGGCGGCCCCGCATGAGGCGTTCGCCGAGCACCTGCGCGAACAGCTCAAGGCGACCCTGCCGGCGCACATGGTCCCGGCCTACCTGCTGCTGCTTGAACGCTTGCCGCTGACCCCCAACGGCAAGCTCGACCGCAAGAACCTGCCCAAGCCCGATGTCAGCCAATTGCAGCAAACCTACGTGGCGCCGCGCAGCCCGCTGGAGCAGCAACTGGCGACCATCTGGCAGGACGTGCTCAAGCTTGGGCAAGTCGGCCTGCAGGACAATTTCTTCGAACTGGGCGGCGATTCCATCGTCTCGATCCAGGTGGTCAGTCGCGCCCGCCAGGCCGGTATCCAGTTCACGCCGAAGGATCTGTTCCAGCACCAGACCATCGAGGCCCTGGCCGCCGTGGTCCAGACGGGCACGCCGCGGCAGTCGATCGACCAGAAACCCGTGACCGGCGAAACCGCACTGCTGCCGATCCATCAATGGTTCTTCGCCCAACCGATTCCGGACCGCCATCACTGGAACCAATCGGTGATGCTCAAGCCGACGCAGGCGCTGGATGCGCAGGCGTTGGAGCAAGCCTTGGGCGCGCTGATCGAGCACCACGACAGCTTGCGCCTGGACTTTATCGAGGAGGGCGAAGGCTGGACCGCGCGTTACCGTGACGTCGAGGCGCAGGCCGCTGGCACGCTGCTGTGGCAGGCCGACGTCGCCGATCTCGCTGAGCTGGAAGTGCTGGGCAACCGGGCCCAGCGCAGCCTGCAACTGGACGGCGGCCCGCTGCTGCGCGGGCTGCTGGCGAACCTCGCCGACGGCACCCAGCGGCTGCTGCTGATCGTGCATCACCTGGTGGTGGACGGGGTGTCCTGGCGGATTCTGTTCGAAGACCTGCAAAGCGCTTATCGGCAGATGCTCGCGGGCACGGCGGCGGTGCAGCTGCCGGCCAAGACCAGTGCGGTCAAAGCCTGGACCGCCGCGTTGCAGGACTACGCGGCCAGCGCACCCTTGCAGGCCGAGCTGGGCTTTTGGCAGCAACAGTTGCAAGGCGCCTCGGCGGGGTTGCCGTGGGACAATCCCCAGGGCGGGCAGCAACACAGCCAAGCCGTGACGATCCGCACGGCACTCGATAAAACCCTCACCCGGCAACTGTTGCAGCAGGCCCCGGCGGCCTACCGCACCCAGGTCAACGACCTGCTGTTGACGGCACTGGCGCGGGTGATGGTGCGCTGGACCGGCGACGACAGCGTGTGGGTGCAACTCGAAGGCCACGGCCGCGAAGAGTTGTTCGCCCACGTCGACCTGACTCGTACCGTCGGCTGGTTCACCAGCCTGTTCCCCGCGAAGCTGACCCCGGCTGCCGATCTCGGCGCCTCGTTGAAACAGATCAAGGAGCAACTGCGCGCCATTCCCAACAAGGGCATTGGCTTCGGCGCCTTGGCGCACCTGGGCGATGATGCGGCGCGCCAGACCCTGCAAGCCTTGCCGAAACCGCAACTGACCTTCAACTACCTCGGCCAGTTCGACGGCAGCTTCGATGGGGCCGGCGAGGCCTTGTTCGTGCCGACCACCGAGCGCGGCGGCGAAGAAGTGAACCTGCAAGGCCCGCTGGGCAGCCCGCTGGCCCTCGACGGCCAAGTGTTTGGCGGCGAGCTGGACTTGAGCTGGACCTTCAGCGGCGACAGGTTCAACGCCGCGACCATCCAGCGCCTGGCCGATGACTATGTACAGGAACTCACCGCGCTCATCGCCCACTGCTGCGACAGCAACAGCCGTGGCGTGACGCCATCGGATTTCCCCTTGGCGCGGCTGACCCAGGCGCAACTCGACACCCTGGTCCAACACCCCCAGGCCATTGACGACATCTACCCGCTGTCTCCGATGCAGCAGGGCATGTTGTTTCATTCCGTGCTCGAGCAGGGCAGTGGCGAGTACATCAACCAGATGCGCCTCGACATCGAGGGCATCGACCCGCAACGTTTCCGCACCGCCTGGCAAGCCGTGGTCGATGCCCATGACATCCTGCGCAGCGGCTTCTTCTGGCAGGGCGACCTGGCGCAGCCGGTGCAGATCGTGCAGCGCCAGGTCGAGGTGCCGTTCCGTGTGCTCGACTGGAACGGGCGCACTGATATTGAGGGCGCCCTGCAAACCCTGGCCGAGGCAGAACATGCCCAAGGCGTGGACCTGACCCGGGCGCCGCTGATGCGCCTGGTGCTGGTGCGCACCGGCACTGACCGTCATCACCTGATCTACACCAACCATCACATCCTGATGGACGGCTGGAGCAGTGCGCAGTTGCTCGGTGAAGTCTTGCAGCATTACCGGGGTGACAGCGTGGCCCGTCCGGCCGGGCGTTATCGCGATTACATTGCCTGGCTGCAACGCCAGGACGAGGCCGCCAGCGAAGCGTTCTGGATGCCTGCGCTGCGCCGCCTGGAGACCCCGACGCGCCTGGCCGACGTCATGGCGAAGCCGGCGCAGGCCCTGGCCGCTCATGGCGATCATGTCCAGGTGCTGGACGAAGCGCTGACCCGACGCCTGGAGGCCTTTGCCCGTGCCTCGAAAGTCACCGTCAACACCTTGGTGCAGGCGGCATGGCTGCTGCTGTTGCAGCGTTACACCGGTCGAGGCACGGTGGCCTTCGGTGCGACGGTCGCCGGCCGCCCGGCGGATGTGCCCGGCATCGAGCAGCAGATCGGCCTGTTCATCAACACCTTGCCGGTGATCGCCAGCCCGCGGGCCGAGCAGTCCCTGGACAGTTGGTTGCAAACGGTGCAAGGGCAGAACCTGGCGCTGCGGGAGTTCGAACACACCGCGTTGCTGGACATCCAGCGCTGGGCTGGGCAGGGCGGTGAACCGCTGTTCGACAGCCTGCTGGTGTTCGAGAACTACCCGATTGCCCAAGCCTTGGAGCAAGGCGCGCCAGACGGCCTGCGCTTCGGCCCGGTGGTCACCCAGGAGCAGACCAACTACCCGCTGACGCTGTTGGTGGGCCTCGATCGGCAGCTGTCAGTGCACATGAGCTACCAGCGGGCCAGTTTTGAACCCGCCAGCGTGGCGCGACTGGCGGCGCATCTGGCTCAACTGTTGGGGCAGATGACCGCCCATGGTGAACGCTGCCTGGGTGAACTGTCGATGCTTGAGTTCGATGAGCATCAGCGCCTGACCCATGACTGGAACCCGGTGGACGCCCCGTTCGAGCAAACGCTGTGCATTCACCAGCTGATTGCTCGTCAGGTCGAAGCCACGCCAGAGGCCCTGGCGGTGACCTTCGCCAACACCCGCCTGAGCTACCGCGAACTGGACGGTTGCGCCAATCGCCTGGCCCATAGACTCATTGAGCTGGGGGTGGGCCCGGAAGTGCGGGTAGGCGTGGCAATGCCGCGCTCCGAGCAATTGCTGATCGCCTTGCTGGCGGTGCTCAAGGCCGGTGGCGCCTACGTCCCGCTGGACCCGGACTATCCGGCCGAACGCGTGGCCTACATGCTCGACGACAGCGGCGCGCGGGTGCTGCTGACCGAGCAAGCGGTGGCGGCGACGCTGACCGTTGCGGCCGAGACCGCTGTGTTGATGCTGGATCAACTCGACCTGACGCACTACCCGCTGAGCGCACCCCACACCCTGGTCACGCCAGACAGCCTCGCCTATGTGATCTACACCTCCGGCTCCACCGGTAAGCCCAAGGGCGTGGCGATTGCCCATCGCAACGTGCTGGCGCTGATCGATTGGTCGAAGTCGGTCTACAGCCGCGACGATATCCAAGGCGTGCTCGCCTCCACTTCAGTGTGTTTCGATCTGTCGGTGTGGGAGCTGTTCGTGACCCTGGCCAATGGCGGCTCGCTGATCATCGCCCGTAACGCATTGGAGTTGCCGCACCTGCCCGCCCGGGATCAGGTGCGCCTGGTCAACACCGTGCCATCGGCCATTGCCGCGTTGCAGCGTAGCGGTGAAATCCCGGCCAGCGTGCGCATCATCAACCTGGCCGGCGAGCCGTTGAAGCAGAGCCTCGTGGAAACGCTGTACCAATGTGGGATTGAGCATGTCTACGACCTCTACGGCCCATCGGAAGACACCACCTATTCCACCTGGACCCGCCGCACCGTCGGCGGCACGGCAAACATCGGCCGGCCCCTCAAGCACACCGCCAGCTACCTGCTGGACAGTGACTTGCAAGCGGTGCCCCAAGGCGTCTCGGCCGAGCTGTACCTGAGCGGCGCGGGCATCACCCGTGGCTACCTCGGCCGTGCCGCGATGACCGCCGAGAAGTACGTGCCCAACCCGTTTTCCAGCAACGGCGAACGCCTGTACCGCACCGGCGACCTGAGCCGTTATCGCGTCGATGGCGTGCTCGAATATCAGGGCCGGATCGACCATCAGGTGAAGATCCGCGGCTTCCGTATCGAGCTGGGGGAAATCGAAGCGCGGCTGCTGCAACAACCCGAGGTGCGTGAGGTGGCCGTCCTGGCCCAGGACGCGGCGGGAGGCCAGCAACTGGTGGCCTACGTGGTCGCCCCAGCGCTGGACCTGGACGCCACCGAAGCGCAGCGTGCCCTGCGCGACCAGCTCAAGGCCGGCCTCAGGGAACACCTGCCCGACTACATGATTCCAGCGCACCTGCTGTTCCTCGATCAACTGCCGCTGACGCCCAACGGCAAACTCGACCGCAAGGCCTTGCCGGCCCCGGAGAGCGGCTTGCTGCAAGCCGGTTATGTCGCGCCGGCCAGTGAACTCGAGCAGCAGGTCGCGGCGATCTGGGCCCAGGTGCTCACGGTGGGACGCGTGGGCCTGAACGACCACTTCTTCGAGTTGGGCGGTCATTCGCTGCTGGCGGTCAATGCCGTCTCGCGCCTGGCCCTCGAACTGGGGCTGACGCTGACCCCGCAACTGATTTTCCAGCACCCCGTCCTGGGGGATTTTGTCGCGCAACTGGACATCGGGGACGGGCCAATCAACGAACAGAAACTGAACAAGCTGGAAGCCCTGCTTGATGAAATGGAGGAAGTCTGATGGACAAGAGTGTTGCTTTGAGGATTGCCAAGCGCTTTATCACTCTGCCGCTGGACAAACGCCGGTTGTACCTGGAAAAGATGCTTGAAGAAGGCGTCTCGCCGGCCAACCTGCCGATCCCCGAGGTTCGCTCCGGGTTCGAACACATCGCGCTGTCCTATGCCCAGGAACGCCAGTGGTTCCTGTGGCAGATGGACCCGCACAGCTCGGCCTATCACATCCCCAGTGCCCTGCGCCTCAAGGGGCCGTTGGATGTGGTTGCCCTGGAGCGCAGCTTCAACGCCTTGGTCGAGCGCCACGAGAGCTTGCGCACCACTTTCATCGAGCATGGCGAGCAGGCCGTGCAGGTCATCCACCCGCACATGCCGCTGCGTATTGCGGTCCACGCGTTGCCCGCCGGTTCGCCAGCCAGCCAGGACGACAGCATCAAGGCCTTCGTCGAGGCGCAAAGCGCGCGCCCATTCGATCTGCGCCAGGGGCCGCTGCTGCGGGTTTCACTGTTGCAAATCGCCGAAGACGACCATGTGCTGGCGCTGATCCAGCACCACATCATCTCCGATGGCTGGTCGATGCAGGTGCTGGTGGATGAGCTGGTCCGCCATTACGCTGCGGACACTGCCGGCCAGCCGCTGGTGCTCCCGGAACTGACCGTGCAGTACGCCGACTACGCCATCTGGCAGCGCCACTGGCTGGAGGCCGGTGAGCGCGAGCGGCAACTGGCCTATTGGCTCCAGACCCTGGATGGCGAGCATCCGGTTTTGGCATTGCCCCTCGATCATCCGCGCCCGCCCGTGCAGAGTTTTCGCGGTGCGCGCCTGGACCTGAACCTGCCGCCGGCACTGGGCACGGCGCTCAAACAATTGGCCCAGCGTGAAGGGGCCAGTCTGTTCATGGTGCTGCTGGCGTCGTTCCAGGCCTTGCTGCACCGCTACAGTGGCCAGCCAGAGATCCGCGTCGGCGTGCCCGTGGCGAATCGCAACCGGGTCGAGACCGAGGGCCTGATCGGCTTTTTCGTCAACACCCAGGTGCTCAGCGCCGATGTCGATGGACAACTGCCGTTCGATCGTTTGCTCCATCAGGTCAAGCAAGCGGCCATGGCCGCCCAGGCTCATCAGGACTTGCCGTTCGAGCAGTTGATCGAAGCCCTGCAACCGGAACGCAGCCTGAGCCACAGCCCGATCTTCCAGGTCATGTTCAACCACCAGACAGCCAGTGATACCCAGGACCGGCAGTTGCAGCTGCCACGGCTGAGCATCGAGGACCTGGTGTGGGAAGGGCGCACCGCCCAGTTCGACCTGACCCTGGGCACCTATGAAACCGAGCAGGGCGTTGCCGCCGAACTGACCTACGCCACCGACCTCTTCGAAGCGCAGACCATCGAACGCCTGGCCCAGCACTGGCAGAACCTGCTGCAAGGCATTGTCGAGGCGCCGCAACGACGTATCGGTGAGTTGCCGTTGCTCGACGCCGCCCAGCAGCGCCTGACGCAGCAAGACTGGTACCGCGTGGCCGACCACGGTGCCGGAACCGGATGCGTGCACTGGCGCATCGCCGAACAAGCGCGCCAGACCCCCGACGCGCAGGCGCTGACCATCGATGGACAGACCCTGACCCATGGGCAACTGGATGCGCGCGCCAACCAGCTCGCCCACCGCTTGATGGCCCTGGGCGTGACGCCCGACCAGCCGGTGGGCATCGCGGTGGAGCGTAGCGTCGAAATGATCGTCGGCCTGCTGGCGATCCTCAAGGCCGGTGGCGCCTACGTGCCCCTGGACCCGGCGTATCCCGAGGATCGCCTGGCCTACATGATCGAGGACAGCGGCATCGAATTGCTGTTGACCCAGGCCCGTTTGCAGGCGCTGCTGCCGATTCCGGCCACCCTGCAGACCCTGTTGCTGGACCAGCCCGACGCCGCGCTGCAGGCCGCACCGCGCAGCTGTCCGGTGGTGCCACTGACTGCCGAGCATCTGGCCTACGTCATCTACACCTCCGGTTCCACCGGCAAACCCAAGGGCGTGATGGTGCGTCATGGCGCGCTGAGCAATTTCGTCGCCAGCATGATCGCCCAGCCGGGCCTTGTAGCCAGCGACCGCATGCTTTCGCTGACGACGTTTTCCTTCGACATTTTTGGCCTGGAAATCTACGGCCCGTTGTCGGCCGGGGCCAGCATTGTGCTGACCGGCCAGAACGTCCACCAGGATCCGCAAGCGGTGCTGGCGCTGATCGAACGCCATGACGTGACCGTGTTGCAAGCCACACCTTCGAGCTGGCGCATGCTGCTGGATCACGAGCAGTCTGCGCTGCTGGCCGGGCGCACGTTCCTGTGTGGCGGCGAAGCGTTGCCCCTGGAACTGGCGCAACGCTTGTTGGCCCTTTCGCCGAAGGTCTGGAACCTCTACGGCCCGACCGAAACCACGATCTGGTCGGCGGTGCACCCCTTGAGCCTTGAACGCAGCCGCCCATTCCTGGGCAAGCCCCTGGACAACACGGCGCTGTACATCGTTGGCAGCGACCTGACGCTCAACCCACCCGGTGCGCCGGGTGAGCTGTTGATTGGCGGTGAAGGCCTGGCCCGCGGCTATTTCCAACGCCCGGCCCTGACCGCCGAACGTTTCGTGCCCGATCCGTTTTCGCGCGCGGGCGAGCGGCTGTACCGCACTGGCGACTTGACCCGTTATCGGGCCGAAGGCGTGGTCGAGTACATCGGTCGTATCGACCATCAAGTGAAGATCCGTGGCTTGCGGATCGAACTGGGGGAAATCGAAGCGGCGTTGCTGGCCCAGGCGAGCGTGCGTGAAACCGTGGTGGTGGCCCATGAAGGCCCGACCGGGGCGCAACTGGTGGGCTATGTGGTGCCGGCCACGGCTGAGGTGTTGGACGCCGAGGCCGAGGCCGCGTTGCGCGCCTCGCTGAAAACCGCGCTCAAGGCGCAGCTACCCGAGTACATGGTTCCGGCGCACCTGTTGTTCCTGGCGCAACTGCCGCTGACGCCCAACGGCAAGGTCGATCGCAAGGCGTTGCCGGCCCCGGATGCCAGCGAATTGCAACGTGCCTACGTGGCGCCTCGCAGCCAGCGCGAGCAGCAAGTGGCGCAGATCTGGCAGGAGGTCCTCAAGCTTGAGCGTGTCGGGCTGCACGACAACTTTTTCGAGTTGGGCGGACACTCGTTGCTGGTGACCCAAGTGGTCTCGCGGGTTCGTCGGCTGCTGGACATCGAGGTGCCGCTGCGCAGCCTGTTCGAATACAGCACGTTGCAGGATTTTGTCGCGGCCCTCGACGCCGAGTCGGGCGTACAGCCGCAGGCCATGGCCGCCGTGGCGCGGGATAAGCCACTGCCGCTGTCGTTTGCCCAGGAGCGCCAGTGGTTCCTGTGGAAAATGGACCCGGACAGTGCCGCCTACAACATTCCCACGGCGCTGCGATTGCGCGGCACCCTGGACAAAGTCGCCCTGCGCCGCAGCTTCGAAGCGCTGGTGCAACGGCATGAAAGCTTACGCACCGTGTTCGTGGAGGACGATGGACGCACCTGCCAGGTGATTCGCCCGCAAGGGCAAGTCAGTTTTATCGAGCAACGCTTGACCGGGGCGGATGAGGCTAGCATTCAGGCCTTCCTCGAAGAGCAGACACAACGCCCGTTCGACCTCTTGAACGATGCGCTGCTGCGCGTGGCATTGCTGGAGCTGGGGGCGCAGGACCACGTCCTGGCGTTGACCCTGCACCACATCGTTTCCGACGCCTGGTCGTTGCAGGTGATGGTCGACGACCTGATGAGCCTGTATTCGGCGTTCACCCAGGGGCAGCCCGCGCAGTTGCCCGGGCTGGAAGTGCAATACGCCGACTATGCCGTCTGGCAGCGCCAATGGATGGCCGCCGGCGAACAGGATCGGCAACTGGCCTACTGGACCGCGCAACTGGGCAGCGAGCAACCCCTGCTGGAACTGCCCACCGACCATCCGCGCCCGGCCCAGCAAAGCCTGCGCGGCGCGCGGCTGCCGATTGTGCTGGATCCTGCGTTGAGCGATGCCCTCAAGGCCCTGGCCCGGCGGGAAAACGTCACGCTGTTCGTGTTGTTGCTCGGTTCTTTCCAGGCCCTGCTGCACCGCTACAGCGGCCAGGCCGACATCCGCGTCGGGGTGCCGATTGCCAACCGTCAACGCCTGGAAACCGAGCGGTTGATCGGTTTCTTCGTCAATACCCAGGTGCTGCGCGCCGAGTTCCACAGCGATCTGACAGGGGCCGATTTGCTGCAACAGCTCAAGCAGACGGCCATGGCGGCGCAGATGCATCAGGACCTGCCGTTCGAGCAATTGGTCGATGCCTTGCAGCCCCAGCGTAACCTGAGCCACAGCCCGTTGTTCCAGGCCATGTTCAACCACCGCAACGAAACCGCCTCGGTCTTTGACGACGCATTGCCGGGCCTGGCGGTCGAACCCCTTGGCTGGGCGCAGCGCACCGCGCAGTTCGACCTGAGCCTGGAGACCACCGACAGCCCGCAGGGCCTGCACGCCGCGTTGATCTACGCGACGGACCTGTTCGAACCGGCCACCCTCGAGCGCATGGGCCAGCATTGGCTCAACCTGTTGCACGGCTTGGTGCAGGACCTGCATCGCCCGGTTGCGCAGTGGGCGTTACTGGACACTGACGAGCGTCGGCGCCTGCTCGTCGACTGGAACGCGACGGCGGTTGCGTACCCGCTCGATCGCTGTGTCCAGGGGTTGATCGAAGAACAGGTACGCCGGACGCCGGATGCCCCGGCGCTGGTGTTCGGCGAGCAACGCCTGAGCTACGGCGAGCTCAACGCCCAGGCCAATCGCCTGGCTCACACCTTGATTGAGCATGGCGTCGGCCCGGATGTGCTGGTGGGCATCGCCGTGGAACGTTCGGTGGAAATGGTCCTGGGGCTGTTGGCGATTCTCAAGGCCGGCGGTGCCTATGTGCCGCTGGACCCGGAATACCCACGGGATCGCCTGGCCTACATGTTCGAGGACAGCGGCATCGGTTTGCTGCTGACCCAGCAGCATTTGCTCGATCAATTGCCGATTCCGCAAGGAATCGACAGCCTGGTGCTGGACCTGCCTGATGGCGAGGTGTACGCAGGTTGCGACACAAATCCGGACGTGGTGGTCGACGGCGAGAATCTGGCTTACGTGATCTACACCTCCGGTTCCACCGGCAAGCCCAAGGGCGCGGGCAATCGTCATTCGGCGCTGGTCAACCGCCTGTGCTGGATGCAGCAGGCCTATGGGCTCGATGCCACCGACAGCGTGTTGCAAAAAACGCCGTTCAGTTTCGACGTGTCGGTGTGGGAGTTCTTCTGGCCGCTGCTGACCGGCGCGACGCTAGTGGTGGCCGCGCCGGGGGCTCATCGCGACCCGGCGCAACTGATCGGGCTGATCACGGCGCAGCGCATCACAACGCTGCACTTCGTGCCATCGATGTTGCAGGCGTTTGTGCAAGACCCCCGCGTAGCCGAATGCACCAGCCTCAAACGCATCGTTTGCAGCGGTGAAGCCCTGCCGGTGGATGCGCAACAACAGGTGTTCGCCAAACTGCCGAACGCCGGCCTGTATAACCTCTATGGCCCGACCGAGGCGGCCATCGACGTGACCCACTGGACCTGTGTCGAGGAAGGTCGCGACAGCGTGCCGATTGGCCAGCCGATCGCCAACCTGGGCACCTACATCCTGGACGATGAGCTTTCGCCGGTGCCGGTGGGCGTGATCGGCGAGCTGTACCTGGCGGGCGAGGGACTGGCCCGTGGATACCACTGCCGCGCCGCGCTGACGGCCGAGCGGTTCGTGACCGGCCCCTTTGGTCACGGCCAGCGGCTGTACCGCACTGGCGACCTGGCGCGCTACCGCACCGACGGTGTGATCGAATACGCCGGGCGCATGGACCACCAGGTGAAAATCCGTGGCTTGCGCATCGAACTGGGGGAAATCGAAGCGCGCCTGGCCGAGCACGATGACGTGCGCGAAACCGTGGTGATCGCCCAGGGCGGTAGTCTGCTGGTGGCCTACGTGGTGCCGACACGCACTGAATTACTGAGCGCCGAAGAGGCCGTGCGCCAGGCGCTGCAAGGCCGCCTCAAGGCGCATTTGAGCCAGTCCTTGCCCGACTACATGGTGCCGCAGCACTGGTTGTGGCTGGAAAAAATGCCGGTCAGCCCCAACGGCAAACTGGAGCGCAAGGCGCTGCCCCCAGCTGATCTCAGCGCCAGCCCCAAGGCTTACGTCGCAGCGCATACCGCCATGGAACAGGCGCTGGCCGGTATCTGGCAAAGCGTGCTCGGGCAAGCGCAAGTGGGTGTCAGCGACAACTTCTTCGAACTGGGGGGCGATTCGATCATCTCCATCCAGGTGGTCAGCCGGGCCCGTCAGGCCGGGATCCATTTCAGCCCCAAGGATTTGTTCGTCCACCAGACCATCCAAGGCCTCGCCAGCGTGGCCACCCTGGATGACAGCCGCCCCGGCATCGACCAGAGTCCGGTGACGGGGAGCGCGGTGTTGCTGCCGTTCCAGCAATTGTTTTTCGAACAGGACATGGCCGAGCCTCATCACTGGAACCAGTCGGTGCTGCTCAAGGGCTTGCGGCCGATCCACGGCGGGCACCTGGAGCAGGCGCTCCAGGCCTTGGTGACCCACCACGATGCCTTGCGCCTGGCCTTCAAGCGCGAAAATGGCAGCTGGACCGGGCACCATCAAACCCTCGCCGAGCAGCAGGCGGCTTGGCAACGTTCACCGCTGTTGTGGACCGCCGAAGTGGCCGACGCCCCGGCACTCGAACGCTTGGCCGAACAAGCCCAGCGCAGCCTGGAACTGGAAAGTGGCCTGCTGCTGCGGGGGGTATTGGCAAACCTTGCCGATGGCAGTCAGCGGCTGTTGCTGGTGATTCATCACCTGGTGGTGGACGGGGTGTCCTGGCGCATTCTGCTGGAGGACCTGCAACAGGCTTACCAGCAGTTGCAAGTCGGCCAGCCCCTCAAGCTGCCGGCCAAGACCAGCGCCACGCAGGCCTGGGCGCAACGCTTGAAGCTGCACGCCGACAGCGCGGCGTTGCAGGCGCAGATGACGTATTGGCAAGCGCAACTGGCGGGCGCTCGTCACGATCTGCCTTGCGACCGGCCTCACGGCGAATTGCGCAGGTGCCATGGGGCGCAGGTCCAGACGCGGCTGGACAAAGAGCAGACCCGCCGGCTCCTGCAGCAAGCGCCAGCGGCCTATCGAACCCAGGTCAACGATCTGCTGTTGACGGCCCTGGCCCGGGTCATCGGTCGATGGACCGCAGAGGCCTCAACCTTGATTCAACTGGAAGGCCATGGCCGTGAGGCGCTGTTCGATGACGTCGACCTGAGCCGCAGCGTCGGCTGGTTCACCAGCCTGTTCCCGGTGCGTTTGACACCGGCAGCGACCGCAGGAGAGTCGATCAAGGCCATCAAGGAGCAGTTGCGGGCGATACCCGACAAAGGCCTCGGATTCGGTGTGTTGCGCTACTTGGGCGACGAGCAGACGCGGCGCACCCTCCAGGCGCTGCCGAAGCCGCGGATCACCTTCAACTACCTGGGCCAGTTCGACAGCGGTTTTGCCGAGGAGGCCGACGGGCTGTTCAGCCCGGCCAGTGAAGCGGCAGGCGAGCCACAGAGTCCCCTGGCGCCGCTGGACAACTGGTTGACGCTCAACGGCAGTGTCTACGCCGGCGAGCTGAGCATCGACTGGACATTCAGCGCGCAGATGTTCGACGCCTCGACGATCCAGGCGCTGGCGGTGGACTACGGTCAAGAGTTGCAAGCGCTGATCGAGCACTGCTGCCAGGCGCAGCACCAGGGCTTCACGCCGTCGGACTTCCCCCTGGCCGGGTTGACCCAGGCGCAACTGGACGCCTTGGCGCTGGCGCCGCGACAGGTCGAGGACATCTATCCGTTGTCGCCGATGCAGCAGGGCATGCTGTTCCACACGTTGCTTGAGCAACAGGCCGGCAACTACATCAATCAGTTGCGGGTGGATGTCGAAGGCTTGGACGTCGAGCGCTTCCGCCAGGCCTGGCAGGCGGCCATGGACGCCCATGACGTGCTGCGCAGCAGTTTTGTCTGGGAGGGCGAATTCAAGCGCGCCTTGCAGGTGGTGCACAAACGCTTGGAGGTTGCGTTTGTGTCCCATGACTGGCGCGCCAGGCCGGACCTGGCCCAAGACCTTGAAACCCTTGCATCGGCACAGCGCCAGGGCTTTGCACTGGATGCGGCGCCGTTGCTGCGGCTGGTGGTGGCGCGCGTGGCAGAGGACCGCTATCACTTGATCTACACCAGCCATCACATCCTGATGGATGGCTGGAGCAACTCGCAGTTGCTCGGCGAAGTGCTGCAACGCTACAGCGGCCAGGTCCTGGCCCGGCCATCCGGCCGCTACCGCGACTACATCGAGTGGCTGTCGGCTCAAGACCCACGGGCCAACGAGCAATTCTGGCAGGCGCAACTGGCCGAACTGGACGAGCCGACGCTGCTGGCGGGGGCTTTTGCCCGGGACAACCGCACCGATGCCCGCCATGGCCACGGCGAACACGAGCAGTTGCTCGATGCCCAAGTCACGGCGCGGCTGCAGCGCTTTGCCCGTGAGCAGAAAGTCACGGTCAACACGCTGGTGCAAGCGGCCTGGCAGTTGTTGCTGCAACGCTGTACCGGACATGCCGCCGTTGCCTTCGGCGCCACCGTGGCCGGGCGTCCGGCACAGATTCCCGGCGTGGAGCAGCAGATCGGCCTGTTCATCAACACCTTGCCGGTCATCGGCCAGCCGCGGGCCGAGCAGAGCGTCGGCCAATGGTTGCAGGAGGTCCAGGGGCGCAACCTGAGCCTGCGCGAACACGAACACACGCCGCTGTTCGATATCCAGCGCTGGGCCGGGCAGGGCGGTGCGGCGCTGTTCGACACGCTGTTGGTGTTCGAGAACTACCCGGTTGCCCAGGCGCTGCAAGAGGGGGCACCGGCCACGTTGCGCTTCGGCGAGGTGGTCAATCACGAGCAAACCAACTACCCGCTGACCCTGGCGGTGAACCTGGGGGAAACGCTGTCGTTGCTCTTGAGTTACAGCCACGACAGCTTCATGCCGGCCGACGTGAGCCGTATCGGCGGGCACCTGCGCCATCTGCTGGAGCAACTGACCCTGGGCGGCGAGCGCTTGGTGGGGCAATTGGCATTGCTCGATGCCGAACAGCAACAGGTCCAGCAGGGTTGGAACGCCACCGCGATGGATTACCCCCTCGACTGCAGTGTGCATCGACTGATTGAAGCGCAGGCGGATAAAACCCCCGACGCCTGTGCCCTGGTTTTTGCCTCCCAGCGGCTGAGCTATGCCGACCTCAATGCCCAGGCCAACCGCCTGGCCCATGTGCTGATCGAGCACGGGGTAGGGCCGGATGTGCTGGTGGGCATCGCCGTGGAGCGCTCGGTGGAAATGGTGATCGGCCTGTTGGCGATCCTCAAGGCGGGCGGCGCCTACGTGCCGCTGGACCCGGAGTATCCCCAGGATCGCCTGGCCTACATGTTCGACGACAGCGGCATTGGCTTGCTGCTGACCCAACATCAGTTGCTGGAACGCTTGCCGGTGCCGTCGGGCCTGCGCAGCCTGGTGCTGGATCAGCCCGGCGACTGGCTGGCCGGTCGCAGCGACCGCAATCCAGCGGTCGCGGTCGATGCTGAAAACCTTGCCTACGTGATCTACACGTCGGGTTCCACCGGCAAACCCAAGGGCGCGGGTAACCGTCACTCGGCGCTGGTCAATCGGTTGTTCTGGATGCAGGACGCCTATGGGCTGGAGGCGAGCGACCGTGTGCTGCAAAAAACGCCGTTCAGTTTCGACGTGTCGGTCTGGGAGTTCTTCTGGCCATTGTTGACCGGTTCGACCCTGGTCATGGCGCCGCCCGGCGCCCACCGCGACCCGACGCAGATGATCGAACTGATCAGCGCGCAGCAGATCACCACCTTGCACTTCGTCCCGTCGATGTTGCAGGTGTTCATGCAAGACCCGGCGGTGGGGCGTTGCCAGAGCCTGAAGCGGATCATTTGCAGTGGCGAAGCCTTGCCGGTGGATGCCCAGTTGCAGGTGTTCGCCAAACTGCCCGCTGCCGGCCTGTACAACTTGTACGGCCCCACCGAGGCGGCCATCGACGTGACGCATTGGACCTGCGTCGACGAAGGTCGGGACGCGGTGCCGATTGGTCAACCGATCGCCAACCTGAGCACGTTTATCCTCGACCCGGACCTGTCGCCGTTGCCGGTGGGGGTCACCGGCGAGCTGTACCTGGGGGGCGAAGGCCTGGCGCGGGGTTACCACCGTCGTCCGGCGTTGACCGCCGAACGCTTCGTCACCAGCCCGTTTGGTGACGGCGCGCGCCTGTACCGGACCGGCGACCTGGCGCGCTACCGGGCCGACGGGGTGATCGAGTACGCCGGGCGCCTGGATCATCAGGTGAAAATCCGTGGCCTGCGCATTGAACTGGGCGAGATCGAGGCGCGCCTGGCCGAACATGCCGAGGTCCGCGACAGCGTCGTGATCGCCCAGGACGGCACGCTGCTGGTGGGTTATGTGGTGCCGCAATCCTCGGCGCTGTTGAATGCCGAGGCCAGTACCGGCCTTGCCTTCGAGCAAGCCTTGAAGACCCACCTGGGCCAGCACCTGCCGGACTACATGGTCCCGCAGCATTGGGTATGGCTTGAGCGCATGCCGGTGAGCCCGAACGGCAAACTGGAGCGCAAGGCGCTGCCCCGATTCGACGCCAACCAGTCGCAGCAAGGCTTCGTGCCGCCCGAGGGTGAGCTGGAGCAACGGATTGCCCGCATCTGGCAAGCAGTACTGGAGGTAGAGCAGATCGGGCGCAACGATCATTTCTTCGAACGTGGCGGCCATTCGTTGCTGGCCACCCAGGCCGTCTCACGGTTGCGCAAGCTGACGGACTATCCGCTGAGCCTGCGGGACCTGTTCAATCATCCGCAGCTCAAGGCGCTGGCGGCCCTGATGGCTGGGAGTGCGGATGGAGCGGTTTGGGCGGGTGACTCCAGTGGAATCCGGCTCAAGGCCCATGGGCCGCGACGTTCGGCTCCGTTGTCGTTGGTGCAGCGGCGCCTGTGGATCGCCGAACAATTGTCCGGCGGCACTTCGGCCTATGGCATGCCCCTGGCGTTGCGCTTGTCTGGCGAGTTGTCGGTGGAACACCTGTTGAGCAGCTTCGCCGAAGTGGTCCGCCGCCATGACGTGCTGCGCACGGCGTACACCCAGGACGACGAAGGCGATCCGCTGGCGCTGATTGCCGATGAGATCGAAGGGGACTTCCCGGTGATCGATTTGTCGGGCCTCTCGCCCAGTGCCCAGCAAGAACAGGTGGCCCGGGCGACGCTGGAAAACGCGCGCACGCCGATTGACCTGCAACAGGCTCCGCTGTGGCGCGGGCGGATCCTGCACCTGGGACCGACCGAGCATGTGTTGTTGTATGCCATGCACCACATCATCTCCGATGGTTGGTCGATGGGGCTGTTGATCAACGAGCTGGTGCAGGTCTACGAAGCGTCCCTCAATGGCCAGCCGATGCCGCTGCCGCCCCTGGACGTTCAGTACTACGACTTCGCGTTGTGGCAGCAGGCGCTGGAAGAGCAGGGCGTGCTGGCGCGTCAGGCCGACTACTGGAGACACCGGCTCAGTGGCTATGACGGTCGCCTGAGCCTGCCACTGGAAAACCCGCGGGGGCAGACAGCGTCCTATGACGGCGATGCGTTGCAGTTCCATCTTTCCCCCGGGTTGACGGCGGCATTGCGGCGCTCGTCGAGCGAGGCCGGTGTCACGCTGTACAGCACGCTGCTGGCGTCGTTCCAGGTGTTGTTGCACCGGGTCTGCGCGGCGCAAGACATCGTCGTGGGTGCCGACGTGGCCGGTCGTGAACAGCCTGAGCTTGAGCGCCTGATCGGTTTCTTCGTCAACGTGCTGCCCCTGCGTTCGCGTTTTGACGCCGAACTCACGTTTGCGGCGTTCCTGGCCCACACCCAGGACAACCTGCTCGGTGCGCTGGAGCATCAGGACCTGCCATTCGACCAGATTGTCGAGGCGTCGGGCGTGCCGCGACACAAGGGGATGAATCCGTTGCTCCAGGTGTTGTTCGTGATGAACAACGTACCGGTACGCAGCCGAACCGTGGCCGGCTTGAACGTGGAGGCCCTGCCGGCCCTCGAGACCCATTCTAAATTCGACATGGCGTTGTTCGTTGACGAAGAAGAAGGGCAACTGCGTGGTAATTGGCAGTTCGCCACAACCTTGTTCGGACATGAGCGCATTCAGCACCTGATTCAGGCCTGGACAGCCCTGTTGGAACAGATCGTCGCTGATCAGGACATTCAATTGGGAGCTATCCGCATGCCAGTCAACCACTTGGCGGCAGCCGCCAGGCCTGCCACCGTCCCGGGGCCAAAGGCCGATAAGCTGGGCAAGTTTCTCAAGCGTTCCGCGACACCGGTCGCCAGGCCCCGGCCAACGCGGGTGCGCGAATCCCTGGTGGCGGCGCCGCAACGATTCCCGCTGATGCTGGAGCCGGGCGAGCCCCATCTGGATGTCATCGAGTGGATCCAGCAGAACCGGCCGTTCATCGAACAGAAGTTGGCCGAGCATGCGGGCATCCTGTTTCGCGGTTTCGAGCTGGATGGCATCCAGGGCTTTGAAGCGTTCGCCGAAGCAATCCAGCCGGGCCTTTATGGTCAGTACGGCGACTTGCCCAAGAAGGAGGGGGGCAAGAACACCTACCGCTCCACGCCGTACCCCGAGCGCAAGATGATCCTGTTCCACAACGAGAGCTCCCATCAGGACCGCTGGCCGCGCAAGCAGATGTTCTATTGCGAGCAAGCCGCGCCCGTGGGCGGCGCGACCCCGGTGGTGGATTGCCGCTTGATGTACGAAAAGCTGCCGGCGGACCTTCGTGAAAAGTTCGAAGACAAAGGCCTGCTCTACGTGCGCACCTTCACCGACAAACTCGACGTGTCGTGGCAGCACTTCTTCAAGACTGAAGATCGCCGCGAAGTGGAGGCCCGTTGCCGGGCGGGTGGCATCCAGTGGCGCTGGCTCGATAACGACGAGTTGCAAACCCGCACGCCGGGCCCGGCGATCATCACCCACCCGATCACCGGCGAGAAGTCGTTCTTCAACCAGGTGCAGTTGCATCACATCTACTGGCTGGAGCCGGATGTACGGGAAGACCTGTTGTCGATGTTCGGCCTCGAACGCATGCCTCGGCAGGTGTATTACGGCGACGGGACACCGATTGAGGATGAGGTGATGGCGCGTATCGGTGAGTTGTACGAAGCCTGTGCGGTACGCTTCGACTGGCACAAAGGCGACGTGATCCTGCTGGACAACATGTTGGTGGCCCACGCTCGCGATCCGTTCGAGGGGCCCCGCAAGATCGTGGTGGCCATGGGCGATATGTACGACCACAGCAGTCTTGAGCACCGGCCTGCCGCCGGGCAAACCACCCAGGGCGCACTCAACACCGAGGAAAGCGGAGCATGAACGAGGTCACGATGGACGCGCACGATTCGGGTTTCGCCCTGACGCCCGAGCAACAAACCGTGCTTGAGCAACTGTCGACCACGGCAACCTGTGGCGACGCCTTGCGCTGGTTGAACGTGGTCATTGACGGCGATCTCGATCCGCAGCGCTTGCAGGTGGCGTTCGATACGCTACTGGCGCAGCAGCCGATGCTGCTGGCGCAACTGGGCAAAGTCGCCGGGTTCCACGGTTTGCGTCAGGCCGCCGCTGGTGCCGGGCGCTTCCCACTGACGGTGCAGGCCGGTGAGCAACGGGCCGAGGAAGTCCAGGCACAGATCAACGAAGCGATGGGCCGCGCGTTTGTGCCCGGCGAATCGGCAAGCGTCCAGGCTGTGCTGTATCGCCTGGGGCCCCAGCAATGGCAACTGCGGCTGGGCATCGCCCGCTACAGTGCCGATGGGCAGTCGCTGAATCTGCTGCTTGAGCAAGTACAGCAGGCGTACGCCGGGGTTCTGGCATCGGAAGACGAAGCACCGGGCGAGTTTGCCCAGTACCTGGAGTGGCGCAGTGAAGTGGTGCTGGATGAGGATGCCGCCAGCGCACGCAGCTACTGGCAGCAACACCTGCAAGGCCAGCAGACGGACATCGCCACGCCATGGTTGGCCGGCCGCAGCGCCAGCCGCGAGACCCGCGCCGCCGACGCCTGCGTGGCCCTGACACTGGAGCCTGCCCAGCGTGAGGCTTTGCAACGTCTGGCCACGCAGCTCGGGCAGCCGCTTGCCACGCTGCTGCAAGGCGCCTGGTGGGTGTTGCTGGGCCGTTTGAGTGGGCGTGAGCAGGCGCTGGTCGGTGTGCGCCATGACAGCCGCAGCGACTACGAATACTTCGCCAGTGCCGTGGGCGTGTTCGAGAAAACCTTGCCGCTGTGCGTTTCGTTGCCCGCCACCCAGTCGTTCAATGAGTGGCTGGTGGCGCTGGCGGCTCGTCTCGAAGAACACCGCACCTGGCAGGAATACTGGACGCCGGAACTGAGCCCTGACGCGGCGCGCCCGGCCTACGGTTTTACGGTGGCTCAGGCGAGTCGTGCCCAGGACAGCAGTGGTCTGCACTGGGCGCCAGTGTCGGTGCCTGTGCGGGCCGATGGGTTCGAGTGCTTGTTGCAGGTGCAATTGAACGGTGCCGAGCAGCTTGCCGGGGTTGATCTGTACTACGCCAGCGCGCTGTATTCGCCAGCCTCGGCCAATGCCGTGCTGGAGCAGTACGGCGTGCTGTTGGCGTCGATCCTTGCGGCCGGGCACACCCCACTGGCGCAGCTCAGCCTGCTGAGTCGCGCCGAAGAACAGCGCTTGCGAGCGATCAACCCGCCGATGCAGGTCTTGGCGGATGGCCGTTATCTGCCCCGGCGCATTGCCGATTGGGCGATTGACAGGCCGGATGCCATCGCCCTGACCGACGCCCATCAGTCATGGAGCTATGGCCAGTTGCAAACCCGGGTCGACAGCCTGGCCCAGGGCTTCAAGCAACAAGGCCTGGGCAAGGGTTCGATTGTCGCGCTGGCGTTGCCGCGCTCGGCGGAGCTGGTGATTGCAATGCTGGCGAGCTGGCGCATGGGGGCGGCGTATCTGCCCCTTGATGTGCAATGGCCCCAGGCGCGCCAGGCGCTGATGCTGGAGCAGGCTGGCGCGGCTGTGTTGCTGACCGATGCGGCGCATCTGCCGGCCTGGCAGGATCAGCCCTACAAGGCGCTGACCGTGGCGCAGCTGAGTCAGTCGGCGGGGGCATTGCCAGACCTGGTCACTCAGGGCAACGACATGGCCTATGTGTTGTTTACATCCGGCTCCACCGGGGTGCCCAAGGGCGTGGTGATCGAGCATCGGCAATTGCTCAACTACACCGCCCAGGCCAGCCAGGCCCTGGGACTTGAGCAATGCAAGGACGTCGGTTTCACGTCCACTGTGGCGGCGGACCTGGGCAACACGACGTTGTTTGGCGCGTTGTTCAATGGCGCGACCCTGCATGTGGCCAGCGATGAGCAGATGCAGGACGGCGCGTTGTTTGCCGGGTACCTGCAGCAGCACCGGATCGACTGCCTGAAAATCGTACCGTCGCACCTTGCGGCACTGCTCGACAGTGATCAGGCGACCCTGCCGCGTACGCTGGTACTGGGTGGCGAGCCGATTCCGCCGCCGTTGATCGAGCGCATCGCCCGGTTGCGCGGCGATTGCCGGGTGTTCAACCACTACGGCCCGACCGAAGCCACGGTGGGGGTGATGATCCATCCGTTGTCGCTGCACGGCGCGGTCGGCGATTGTTCGGCGCTGACTCAGGTGCTGGGCAACAACCAGGTTTACGTGCTGGACACCGATCTGCGCTTGGCGCCGGTGGGCGTGCTGGGTGAGGTGTACCTGGGCGGCGCGCAGTTGTGTCGGGGCTATCTGAATGCCGAGGCCGATGAGCAGACGTTCATCCAGAGCCCGTTCGATCCGGCCCAGCGCCTTTATCGCAGCGGCGACCTGGCGCGTTATCGCGCGGACGGGGCGATCCAGTTGCACGGTCGGCGTGATCAGCAGGTCAAGGTGCGTGGGTTCCGTATTGAGTTGGCGGAGATCGAGGCCGAGCTGCTGCGTGTGCCGCAAGTGGCCGAAGCATTGGTGCTGCCGGCACCGTCGGCCGAGCAGGGACTGTTGGCCTTTGTCGTGGCGCAGCAGGGCAGGTCGGCGGGTCTGCTGGACGCCGTCCGTGCTGAGCTGAGCGCTCGCCTGCCCAGTGTGATGGTGCCGCAGCAGTTGCAACTGATCGAACGGTTCCCGCGGCTGGCGAACGGCAAGATCGATCGCAAGGCGTTGCAACAGTGGGCGGGTGCGACGATG
The DNA here is from genome assembly GCF_900119205.1 of Pseudomonas sp. NFACC16-2. NCBI lineage: Bacteria > Pseudomonadati > Pseudomonadota > Gammaproteobacteria > Pseudomonadales > Pseudomonadaceae > Pseudomonas > Pseudomonas sp. NFACC16-2. The sequence goes on from NZ_FPIX01000020.1 coordinate 29,408, forward strand.
GCGGACGAAGACGCGGCCCCACGGGATGCACTGGAGCAATTGCTTGCCGCGCGCATGGCGCAATTGCTGGGGCTTGAGCGCTTGGGCATCGACCGCGACTTCTTTGCCGCCGGTGGTCATTCGCTGCTGGTGATCAAGTTGGTGGCCGGTATTCGCAAGTCGTTGCAGTGTGACATCCACCCGGGGCTGGTCTTCGATCATCCGACCGTGGCATCGCTGGCGCTGGCCTTGCGGGCGGTGGAAAGCAGTCCGGGGCAACTGGAGAAAATCGCCCAGGTGCGCCTGCGCATGGAAGCGATGAGCCCTGAGGAAAAGACCCTCCTGACCGAACAGGCCCGCCAGCTGCAAGCCGCCAGGGCGGCGCCGCTGGGCTGATTCCGGGGCGGGTCAGATCTTAAAAACCAAGCAGAACCCTGTGGCGAGGGAGCTTGCTCCCGCGCCACATTCTGATCGTTCCCACGCTCTGCGTGGTAACGCATCCCGTGACGCTCTGCGTCACCTTGTAGAAGCGGAACGCGGAGCGTCCCTGGCGGCATTCCCACGCGGAGCGTGAGGAACGATCGATCTAGCGGCGGATTTTTTAACTTTTTACGCGAATGATAAATAAACTCATTCCGGTTTTTGGCAGGTGCTGCGTCTTACTAAGGTATGCGGGCAAATCGGGTCGGGCAGGGCTGCCCAGGCACCGGATTTGTCCAGTAAAGATTTCGCCGTCGTCCAGCCAGATGACCGTGCCCGGGGAGGGGGCGGTCGGCCACGCACTGACATTGCCTTGGGGCAATCGACCGTGCGGGCTTACGTGTGCTGGCGAGCGGCGGGCCCTTCGGCCCCATGGACTTTTACTTCTACCAATAATAGAGAGCACGATGTCATCCATTCATGAGTTGAAACCTCTGTTCAAGGCACTCGTCATGTCCCGCGGCCTGCGTTCGCGGCGGGTGTTGGCCGGTCTGGGGTTGGTCTGCGGACTGCCCCTCAGCGCTCAGGTGATGGCGGAAGACGTCAGCATCAACATTCCCGCGCAACCGCTGCCGCAGGCACTGCAAGCGTTCGGTCAGCAGACCAACCAGCAAGTGATCTACAACGCTGCTGATATGGCCGACCTGAAGAGCACCCGTGTCAGCGGCAAGATGAGCCCGCAGGCTGCCATCGCTGAATTGCTCAAGGGTACTGGGGTGCGCTACAGCGTCGAAGGCAACACTCTGATAATCACGCGCAGTAATGCGAGTTCGGCGATTGAGTTGGGCGCGACGACAATCAGCGGCCGGCAATTGGGTGTGACCACCGAGGGCACCAACTCTTACACCACAGGGGCGGTGACCATAGGAAAAGGGGAACAGAAGCTCAAGGATATCCCGCAGTCGGTCAGTGTCTTGACCCGCAAGCGCATGGATGACCAGAACATCACCAACCTGACCCAGGCCATTGAAAGCACCCCTGGGATGAGTTCGATTAAATCACCCGGTCCCGGCATGTTCATCTATGCCCGTGGTTTCGATATCGAAACGCTGCAGTACGACGGTGTACCGGTTCCGCGTAATGTTTACTCGCTGGGCAGCTACATCACCGAAAACATGGCTGTTTATGATCGCGTTGAATTCCTTCGTGGCGCTGCTGGCCTGTTGCAGGGCGCCAACAGTCCTGGGGGCGCGATCAATATGGTACGCAAACGCCCGCAAGCCGTGCCAACAGTTACGTTGAGCGCCAAGGCCGGCAGTTGGGACCGCTATGCAAGCCAGGCGGATGTCGGCGGTCCGCTGAACTCCGAAGGCACCATTCGTGGTCGGGCCGTGGTCAATTATGAAAAAGGCAATTCGTTCACGGATTATGTGTCGAACTGGGAACAGACCGTCTATGGCGCCGTGGATTTTGACCTGAGCCCGGATACGGTGCTTGGCATCGGTGCCAGCAATAAGAAAAGCCACTCCACCCCTTACTTGATCGGTCTTCCGCGCTACAGCGACGGTACGGCCTTGAACTTGGGGCGCTCCTCATTTGCTGGCGCCAGTTGGAACCGAGCGATGAATGATCAAACTTCGGTGTTCCTGGATCTGGAGCACCACTTCAATGATCACTGGAAGGTCAAAGCCGCGGCTATGGCCATGAACGAGTCCAATGAAGCGACGTATCAGTTCATCACCGGTACGATAGCGGACGATGGGACCGGTGCGCGTTATGCGGATTACTCAACCGATTTCTCTACCAAGACCCTTGGGTTCGATGCCTACATTAATGGCGACTTCGAAGCACTGTCGTTCAAACAGAATGTGATGTTGGGCACCAACTACACCAAGCTTAAAACCAATGATGCCTTCGCCCGGGCTTTTACGCCGGGTGTGGATATTGACAACATCGATCATCATAGGCCGTCCCCCACCTTTGATAGCATTGCCGACAGTGCGAACCTGACCGAAAGCACCTATGACGTACGGCAGAAAGGCATTTATGGCACATGGCGCGTCAATGTGACGGAACCGCTGACACTGATCGTCGGTGCGCGATCCAGTTGGTATGACTTTGCCTATGACGCCCAGACCTATTTTGCTCGTGTCGAGAACGCTGATCCCGCAAGCAGCACGGCCAAGCATAGCGGTAAGGTCACGCCATACTACGGGCTGGTGTATGCCCTGAACGACCAGTGGTCGGCCTACGCCAGCTACTCGGATGTGTTCATTCCCCAGACCGTGCGCGATACGAGTCAGTCGATCCTCAAGCCGGTCGAGGGCACCAACTATGAGTTGGGCCTCAAGGGCGAGCTAATGGATGGCCAGCTCAATACCTCGTTTGCGATCTTCCGATACGATCACGAGAACCGTGCGGTCAGCGACATCAGCGGTGGTCTCGCTTGTGATGGTTGGTACTGTTCGGTAGCGACGGGCAAGGTCAGGAGCCAAGGTTTCGAAGCTGAAGTTAGTGGTGAAGTAGCACCGGGCTTACAGGTGTCGAGCAGCTACACCTATAACACCACAAAGTTTCTGGAAGACGCGGATTACAAGGGCAAGGTGTTCAGTACCTGGACACCCAAGCACATGGTACGTATCTGGGCTGACTATCGGTTGCCGGGTGACTGGCACAAAGTCAGTGTCGGGGGTGGAGTCAACACCCAGAGCAGTACGGTCAGCTATGATCGCCAATTCGATCAGCCAGGTTTTTCCATCTGGAGCTCGCGAGTGGGGTATGACCTGACTGATGAAGTGAACCTGGCAGTGAACTTCAACAACATATTCGATAAGAAGTACTTCATTCCGTCCTACAGTCAGCTCAGCGCGAATAACTACTACGGTGATCCACGCAACATGATGTTCAGCGTGACGTACAAACCGCAGTTCTGAGTTGCGCGCGCAGAAAAAACCGACCCGCCTTGTGCGGGTCGGTTTTTTTATGGCTGATGGGGAAGTGTGCAAACACCTGAAGCAGCACAAAAACTGCGGCAGACCAAAACCTGTGGCAGCCCAAAACCTGTGGTGAGGGGATTTATCCCCGTTGGGCTGCGAAGCAGCCCTAAAGCAGTGAACTCAATCCTCCTGATACACCGAGTTGCTGGTTTGGGGGCTGCTTCGCAGCCCAGCGGGGATAAATCCCCTCACCACAATGAGTGTGCCTGACGCTACTTATCGTGTGTCGTACTGCCCAGAAAAACCTCGATCAGCGAATCAAGCAACCCCTCATCAAAGATCATGCTGCGATGGCGCAACGGGGAGTGTACCGAGCATTGCAGCTCGCCGGTCAGGCTGTAGCCCTTGATCAGGTTTTCGCAGAAGGCCAGTTCTTCCGGCGTTTTTTCCGCCTGGGTCCACCAGCAGCTCGGGCGTACCCGTACCGGTTTGAAGGTGAATCTGTCAAACGCTTCCAGCAAACGATCATGCACCGAGAACGCCTGGGCGTTCATGACTTCATCCTTGACGCTCTGCACGATTGACAACAAGTCGCCTCGCCCCGGCTCGATCTGGCTGGCGGCCCATTCGTGGAATGCCTGGACCGTGCTGTCGGGGTTCTGTTGCCGGTAAGTCGCCGTGCGCTCGGTGAGGGTTGGAAACAGCAGATCGAAGTATTCGATGGCCCCAAGCAGATCCTGGGAGGCCGGGTCGGCTTGTTCATCGCCTGGCAAATGCCGATGACGCGATAGGGTTGCCGGGTACAGGTGTTCTGGAATCGTGCTGTCCACCAGGCCGAGGAAATTTACCTTATGGCCCTGGCTTTCCAGCGTCGCCGCGATGTCCAGGGCGATGGTCCCGCCCAAGGACCAACCCATCAGGTAATACGGACCTTGGGGCTGGGCGTTGACGATTTCCCGGCTGTAATCGGCGATCATCTCGCGCCAGGCTTCAGGGCTCGCATGGGGTTCGCTGAAGCCACGGTGCATGACGCCAACGGTGCGCGCCCGATGTTGGAGTTTGCGCGCCAGTGGCTGATAGCAGAATACGATGCCCCCGCTGGGATGCAGGCAAAATAGTTGCGGTGCGCTGGCGGGCGCGTTGTTCAATTCCACAAGGCATGGGGTCTGCTCCCGATGTTTTTGCGAAATGAACAGGGCCAACTCGACGATGCTCGGGTGGGCCAGCAGCTCTTGCAGCCGCACCGTGATATTCAGGCGGGCCTTGAGGTTGGCGATCAGCTCGATGGCCAGGATCGAATGCCCGCCCAGTTCAAAGAAGCTGTCGTTGACCCCCACGCGCTCGACCTTGAGGGACTGTTGCCAGAGCTGCGCCAGGGCCTCTTCCAGCTGAGTGCGGGGCGCCACGTAGTTCGAATGCCGGAGGCTGGCGTCAGGCTCCGGCAAGGCCTTGCGGTCGAGCTTGCCGTTGGCGTTGAGAGGGAACCGGTCGATGAACAGCAGGTGGCTGGGCACCATGTAGTCCGGCAACTGCGCTTTGAGCGCGCTCAACAAACCTTCGCGTAACTCGGCGCTGGGCGGTTGCGTGGCGATCACGTAGGCGACCAGTTGCAGGCCGGTCGGGCCGTCATGGGTCAGCACCACACAATCCTGGACCGCCGGCAGCGTTTGCAAACGTGCCTGGATTTCGCCCAATTCAATGCGGAATCCGCGGATCTTGACCTGATGATCCAGGCGCCCGATGTACTCGATGCTGCCGTCGGTGCGGTAGCGCGCCAGGTCGCCGGTGCGATACAGGCGGCCACCCGGCAGCGGATCGAACGGGTCGGGGATAAAACGGCTGGCGGTCAGGTCGGCGCGCTGGTGGTAGCCACGGGCCAGGCCGGCCCGGCCGACATACAGCTCACCGATGCACCCCTTGGGGACCGGGTTCAGGTGCGCGTCGAGCAAGTACCAGGACAGGTCGACGATAGGCTGGCCGATCGGGCTCGCGGTCTCGCTGTGCAAGTCCTCGATCGACAGCGGTCGCCAGGTGACATGGACCGTCGTCTCCGTGATGCCATACATGTTGATCAATTGCGGCGATTGGTCGCCGAAACGTTCAAACCAGGGGCGCAGGCTCTGCACGTCAATCGCTTCGCCGCCAAAAATCACCTGCCGCAACCGATGAGCAAGCGGCTGCCGAGGCTCGCAGGCGACCTGCAACAATGACTTGAACGCCGAGGGTGTCTGGTTGAGCACCGTAACGTTTTCCTGGCAAAGCAGGGCGTAGAACTCCTGCGGCGAACGGCTCACGGCGTGGGGCACGATGACCAGTCGACCGCCGTGCAGCAACGCGCCGAAAATCTCCCATACGGAAAAGTCGAAGGCATAGGAATGAAACAGGCACCAGACGTCCCGGTGATCGAAGCTGAACCAGTGCTCCGTGGCCTGGAACAAGCGGCTGACATTGTGGTGCGCGAGCAGTGCGCCCTTGGGCTTGCCGGTCGAGCCTGAGGTGTAGATCACGTACGCCAGGTTATCCGGGTGCATCGGCACATCCGGATTGTGCTCGGGATAGGTGCTATCGGCGTCGACCGAATCCAGCAACAGGCAGCCTATGCCAGCGGGCAGCGCCAGCGATTCACGCAGATGGGCCTGGGTCAGGATCTGGGTGACGCCGCTGTCCTCGATCATGTAGGCCAGGCGGTCAGCCGGGTAGGCCGGGTCCAGTGGCACGTAGGCACCGCCGGCCTTGAGGATTGCCAGCAGGCCGATGATCATCTGCGGTGTGCGCTCGACGGCGATGCCGACCAGTACGTCGGGTCCGACGCCTTGCTCGATCAGCCGGTGGGCCAATTGGTTGGCCCGTCGGTTGAGCTCGACATAGCTCATGTGCAGCCCTTCAAACGTCAGGGCCATGGCGTCGCCCGTGGTGGCGGCATGGCTTTCGATCACCTGGTGCAGGCAACGCTCACGGGGCAGTTGGGTCGGCTGGCGGTTCCAGTCGTGCAAGGTTTGCTGGCGTTCATCAGCGCTAAGCAATTGCAGCTCGCCGAGGGCGCGTTCAGGCGTCTCGATCAGGCCCCGCAACAGGTTCTGCCAGTGCTCGGCCATGCGCTCGATGGTGTCAGTGCGATAGAGATCACGGCTGTATTCGAAGGTCGCCACTATCTGCTGTTGTGAATAGTCGACATCCAGCGACAAGTCGAACTTGGCCTGGCTGTCGCCTGTGTCGAGAAATTCCAGGGCCAGTTCGCCTTTGGGTGAGATCGGCAGGGCCGGTGAGCCGGTGCGCCAGTTGAACAAGACCTGGAACAAGCCCTGTGCGCCGGGGCGTTGCAACTGATCGAGGATCAGCTCCAACGGGTAGTCGGCATGTTCCAGCGCGGCGAGGGCCTGGGCGCGCAGATCCCGCAGAAAATCCAGCCCGCTGCGGCTCGAGTCGATTCGCGTGCGATACACCTGACTGCTGACGAAAAAACCTACCAGGTCTTGGCTTTCATGGCTGTTGCGGTTGGCGTTGGGGACGCCGACGGTGAAATCGTCCTGGTTGCTGTACCGGACCAGCAACATTTGCCAGGCCCCCAGCGCCACCACGAAAGGCGTCAGCCCCTGGCGTTGGCAGAACGTGTCCAGGGCCCGGGCCATTGCGGGGGCAAGTGACAGATGTACGCGTCCGGCCATATGTTGCTGGCCCGTGGCGCGGGGGAAATCCTGGGGCAGCTCCAACGTGGGCAGGTCCTGCCCCAAGTAGCGACTCCAGTATTCGCCACTGCGCTGGCAGGCCGAACTCTGCAAGTACTCGCCTCGCTGGTGGGTGGCGTAGTCGGCGTATTGCATGGGCAACTGTGGCAGCGGTGTCGGATCGCCGAGCACGGCCTGGGCATAGGCCTGGGTCATGTCCTGCATGAGGATCGTGTTGGACCAGGCATCGGAGACGATGTGATGCATGTTGAGCAACAGCACATGTTCGTCGCTGTCCAGCCTCAGGAGCGTGGCTCGCATCAGCGGCGCGCGGCTGAGATCGAACGGTTGCCCGGCGTGCAGCTCGATGCGCTGTGAGAGCGCCGTGGCACGCGCCTGGGGGGCGAGGTCGCCGAGGTCTTCCCGGTGCAGGACGAGGCAGGCGTCGCGCTCGACGACCTGGACCGGCGCGCCGTCGATGTCATTGAACGCGGTACGCAGGATGTCGTGTCGGTCGATGACCCGATTCAGGGCCTGCTCCAAGGCGTCGGCATCGAGCTCACCGCTCAGGCGCAGGGCCCGTGGCAGGTTGTAGGCCGAACGGGCGGGGTCACGCTGGTGCTCCAACCACAAGCGTTGCTGGGCGAAAGACAGGGGGGCGCGGTCCAGTCGGTGGGAGTTGGCTTGCATGTCGCCAGCGACATCCTCCAGCAGCAGCGTCAGCAGATCATCATCTAGCAGTTCGTTCATGGTGTTCTCGCGGTAAACAGCATTGCGTCGGGCGGGTTCAGGCAAACGCCGCCGGAGCTTTTTCACTGACCACCTGACCGGCCTGCATCCGGACCAGTTGATCGGCGATGTCGAAATAGCGGTCGTCGTGGGAAATGACGATGATGGTTTTGCCCAGCGCCTTCAGTTCCGGCAGCAGTTCGGTATAGAACACCCGCCGGAACAGCGGATCCTGGTCGGCGGCCCATTCGTCGAACACCAGCACGGGACGCTCCTCGAGCCAGGCATTGAGCAACGCCAGGCGTTTGCGCTGGCCGGTGGACAGGTCGGTGGTGCTGAAGGCACCGTCGCGGATGCTGACCTTGTGGGCGATTTCCAGGCGCTCCAGGTAGCGGTTGGCGTCCTTGGGCACCTGTTGATCGCCCTGGACCAGCTCATCGAACAGGTAGTAGTCGGCAAAAATCGTGGTGAACAACTGGCGATAATCGTCCCGTTGAGCGGCCCCTACCGGCGCGCCGTCGAGGAAAATTTCGCCGCCCTGGGGGAAGTAGAGGCCCAGCAGCAGTTTGATCAGCGTGGTCTTGCCTCCACCGTTTTCGCCGACGATGAACACAATCTCCCCTTGGGCGATGGACAGGTTGACCGGTCCCAGGGCGAAGGGTTGGCTGCCTTCGACCACTGGGAAGGCGTAGTGCACATCACGCAGTTCCAGCTGTTGGATCGTGGGCTTGCGCAGGTGTTTGTCGTTGAGCAACAGGTGCGGTTCGGGTGAGGAGAATTGCTCGGCCAGTTCGGCGATGCGCTTGAAGGCGATGTTCGCCCGGCTGATCACCGGCAAGGTCATCACCAGGTATTCCAGCGGGCCCTTCATGTACAACAGCACCAGCACGAAGCCGCTGAGCACGGTTTTGTCGATGCCCAGCCACAGGGATTGCAGGGCCAGGACCAGGCCAATGACCACAAAAAACAGCATCGAGCCGAAGGTCTTGGCCACCACGAAGGTGTTGACCGAACGGATGTTGGTCGCGCAGATGTAATCGGCGGTCGCTTCGATGCGCTGGCTGAACATACGCTGGCGGCGTGGACGATGAATACGCAGTTCCTTGGCTCCGGCGGCGATGGCGCCGTAGTGTTTCTGCAGCGCATCCTCAGCCTCACGGGCCGCTTCGAAACCGCGGATGCCACGGGCACGCGCCAGGTATTGCACGACCGTGCCGATCACCAGCGCCACCAGCAGCAGGAAAAACATCGGCAGTGACAAGTAGGCCAGGTAACCCAGGCAACCGAGGGTGACCGTGAAGGCGATGGCCAGCGGCGCGAAGGAAAACGCGAAGTCGCTGACGGTGTTGACGTCGTGGGTCAAGACCGGAATGAGCCGATGGCTGCGATAGCGTTCGATCTGTTCGATGGGCGCCAGCAGGACTTTCTTGCCCAGGGACTTACGCAGCTCGGCGATGATGTTCTGGCCGACATGGTTGGTGCCGATGTCCGACAGAATCGAGGCCAGCAGCGCCGCCGCACAAAGCCCGGCGAACGTCGCCAGCAGTCGGGGCGTGGGCGTTGTGGCGGCGTTCAGGGCGTCGTTGATGGTCGCCAGCAGGGCGGTGATACTCAGGCCGCCCAGCATGCCCAAGAGGATGGAGCCTACGACAATCAGCCGGAAGGGTTTGAGCAAGGTGAACATTTCATTGATCACCCCGCGTGTTGGTTGGCTCATGGAGGTTTCCCTGCTTGATAAAAAGGGCGAAGGCCAGCGCGGGCATTCACCGCATGGGCTGGAGGACGGCGGCACGCCGGTTGGGGCGCGCCCACCTGTAGAACGATTGGTAGGAGAGGGGATTTAGTGGTGCTCACCCCATCTATCGGGACGAGCAAAGCACCTGTGGCGAGGGGATTTATCCCCGCTGGGCCGCGAAGCGGCCCCAAGACAAGCGACACCGATCAGTCAGAAATATAGATGTGGTATTTCATTGGGGGCTGCTCCGCAGCCCAGCGGGGATAAATCCCCTCACCACAGGGTTAACCATATCCCCGGTCCAAACAGGTATTTGGGCGAGTCCGATGATTTACATATCCCGCGCCACCCGAAAACCAATCCAGTCGCCGCGATCGCTGGGCACCAGCGCGTTGCGGTTGCCCGAGCGGGAGAACACCGGTGCTTCGCCCCAGTCGTTGCCACGGATGCGCTTGAACTCGCACTTGCCGGTCAGCCAGGCGCTGCCGTCGCTCGGTGCGCCGACGTAGCTGTCGTTATAGCAATCGGCCGTCCACTCGTAGATGTTGCCGTGCATGTCGTAGACGCCGAAGGCATTGGGCGCGTAGCTGCCGGCCGGTGCGGTGAAGTTGTAGCCGTCGGCCGCGCCGTAGGTGTTGGCGTGTTGCGCGATGCTGTATTCCTTGCCCTCGTCGAACGGGAAGGGGAACGGGCCGGTGCTGCCGCCGCGTGCCGCGTACTCGCGCAGGGATTCGCTGACCAGTCGGTACTGTTTGCCGGTTTTTTTCGACAGCCAGGCCACGTAAGCGTTGGCCTCGGCGAAATCCATGCATACCGCCGGATGCCGGTCGGTGTACTGCTTGCGCGGGTCGCTGCCCTGGTAATCCGGAATGCCGGCCTTGCAAGCGCGACCGGGGCGCTTATCGCCGTCGGGCATCGTGTAGCCGGTGTCGCGCAGGTAGGCGAACCATTCGCCCTTGAGCACCTGGAAGCGGCTGATCGCCAGGGGCTTGGCAAACGTCACCGGGTGCATCGGACCCTCGTCCGGCTCGCGTCCCACTTCGTTTTCCGGGGTGCCCATCTGGAAGGTGCCGGTGGGCAGCACGACCATTTCCGGGCAGTCCTTGCAGTCGCGAAAGACCTGGCCCGGTTGCGAGGCCTGGGCGCCGGAGGGCAGCAGGGCGGCGAGGGCCAGTGCCGGTAATAGCTTCAACGAAAAACTGTTCATCCGTCTCTCTCGATAAGGTCAGGTTCAGAGTGTCTTGCTCAGCAAGCCCATGAAGCGGTCGATCTCGGCTTCGGTGTTGAGCAGCCCCGGCGCGGTGCGGACTACCGGTCCCGCGTCGCGGTGCACGGCGTCGGCGATCACGCGGTTCTTCATCAGGTAGCCGGCGATCTCATCGCTGTCGCGGCCCTTGACCCGGAAGAAGGTGAAGCCGGCGGACAGGTCCGGACTCAGCGGCGTGACCAGCTCGATTTGCGGCTGTGCCACCAGCTGTTTTTTCAGGTAGCTGTTGAGGGCGTGAATGCGCGCCTGCACCTCGGCCTTGCCCAGTTGCAGGTGCAGCTTGAACGCTTCGTCCGCCGCCCAGCGATGCTCGAAGGCGTGGTAGCCGCCCGGCGTCATGGTGGTGGAAAACGCCGTGGCTTCGGAGAAGGTCGGGATGATCGGCGTGACGTACTTGAGCTCTTCGCTGCGGCTGCACACCAGGCCCGTGCCCCGTGGGCCGAACATCCACTTGTGGGTGCCGGCGATGAAAAAGTCGCAATTCATCTTGGGGAAACTGAGGTCTTCGACGCCGAAACCGTGCACGCCGTCCACCACATAAATGATCCGCTGCTCGTCGCTGCGGCCCTGGTTGTGCTTGTCCACCAGGGCGCCGATCTTGTCGATCGGCAGCTTCACGCCGCTGCCCGAATGCACCCAGGTCATGCCCAGCACCCGCGTCTCCGGGCGGATGTTGCGGTCGATGGCTGTGAGGATTTGTTCGTGGCTGGCGTCGTGGGCGTTGTCGAACAGCTTGATCTTGCGCACCCGGGTGCCGCTGCGTTGGGTGCGCAGGTCGAGAATGGTGTGGGTGGCGTAGTGTTCGTGGGCCGTGGTGAGGATTTCCTGGTCGGCCGCCACGTGGACGCCGCCGTAGATGATCGACAGGCCTTCGGTGGTGCTGCCGGTGAGGGCGATCTGCTTCGGGCTAGCTTGCAGGTAACGGCCGGCCCAGATGCGCACGTTTTCCTCGCGTTCTTCGGTGACGCCCAGGTCCCAGTCCATCAACAGCCCCGGGTTTTTATCCAGGGCCGCGCGGTGCTTTTCAATGGCCTCGCGCACCGGGCGCGGGTGGGTGGTGACCAGGAAATTGGAGAAGTGCAGGTAGTCCGGGTCCTGGTCGAACATCGAGCGCAGTTGTGCCCATTTATTCTTGGGCAGCGGCGGCAGAGCATCGGCACTGGCCGTGGCGGACAGGCCGGAGGCCAGGGGCAGGCCGGCGGCGAGGATGCCGGCCTGCTTCAGGAAAGTGCGACGTTCATTCATGGCTGGACGGTCTTCTGGGTCGAGGCGATGGCGGGGCGTGCGGCTTTCTGGACTTGATCCCAGACCCGCAGGAAATTGCCGCCCCACAGTTTGGCGATGTCGGCTTCGGAGTAGCCACGGGTCAGCAGTTCGGCGGTGACGTTGCGAATGTCGCCGACGTTCTCCCAGCCTTTGACGCCGCCGCCTTCGTTGAAGTCGGAGCTGATGCCGACGTGGTCGATGCCGATCTTGCGCACGGTGTAGTCGATGGCATCCCCCAGGTCCTTGAGGCTGGCCTTGGGTTCCTCCTCGAGAATGCCGTAGAGCTGGCTGGCGTACTGGCCGAACTTCTGCTCCGGCCAGGCGGCGATGATCGGGTCACCGGGCATCAGCGCCATTGCCAGGTTGGGCAGTGGCGGCAGGTCGAAACGTTCGCGCAGGGCGTTGAGTCGGTCTTGGGTTTTTTGCGTCAACGGGCGTAGATATTGGGAGAAGCCGACGATCTGCACCACGCCGCCGCTGGCCTTGATCAGTTGCATTTCCTTGTCGCTGAGGTTGCGCGGAATGTCCACCATCGCCCGGGGCGCGGAGTGGGAGGCCACCAGCGGCGTGCGGCTCAACTGCGCGACTTGCTCCAGGGCCAGGGTCGACATTTGCGACACGTCGATGATCACGCCGAGGTCGTTCAGGCGGGTCACCGCTTGCTTGCCAATCTCCGACAGGCCGCCGAGGGCGTCGGGCGAATCATTGAAGAACGGCAGCGGACGCGAGGAGTCGGCCCAGTCGTTGTTGCCGATGTAGCTGAAGCCGAACATGCGCATGCCCCGCGCCGTCCACAGGTCCAGTAGGCTCAGGTCATGGCCGAGGGGGTAGGCGTTGAGCATGCTGATGAAGATCGCGAACTTGCCTTCGCCGTGCAGGCGCCGAAAGTCATCCGGGGTGTAGGCGATGGCGACCTGGTTGGGAAAGTCCCGGACCAGGCCGGTGATGATCTTGTAGCGCACTTCCTGTTGGTTGCGCGCTTCCTCGACGAAACCGGCAGTAGGCTTGTGCGGCGCATTGTCGCCGTTCCACAGCTCGGGCCAGCCGAACACCGTCAGGGCCGCGCCGGACAGCTGCCCGCGGTTGGCTTTGACCAGGTCGAACTGGCCACTGCCGTCCTTGTCTGCTTCATTGCCGGCGGTGCCGAAATCCAGCGGCACGGTGATGTGGCTGTCGAAGGACAGCAGGCGTTCGTGCAGCTCCCGGGCTTCTTTCATCACCTTGACCGGGTAGCCGGGGTTGTCCCGCCACCAGTGATCCCAGGCTGCCAGACCGCCACCGACGGCCAGCGCCAGGGCCAATGGCAGGCCGATGAAAAGAGCCTTTTTCGAACGTCGTGTTGTCATTGCCGATCTCAGTCAGGTTCGCCTTGGAAGGACAGGCGCGGGAGCCTTTGCTATCTGGGGAGAACGAGTGATCGGTGGGGAAATTTAGGCGGCTTCGAGGGCCTCTATAAATTTGTTGGCCCACCCATCGTTCTAGCTTGGATAAAGCCCGTTCCAGGGTTGGACACAGGTAAGGCAATGACGATTTCTCGACGATGGTTCATGGCAGGCCTGGCGCTGACCGGTGCCGCCGTGCCTGCGGTGTATTACGGGCATCGCGAACTGACCCGACCGGACCCGACCATCACCCCCGGCGAGGCCTCGTTCGACGTGGCGGACGTGGCGGGCCAGCGTCGGGCCGATACGTTGCGGGGCATCTGGACGATCCGCTTCACCGGTTGCGACGCTGGCCTCGATGGCTTGCCCCAGGACGGTCTCCAGGTGTTCCTCGATATCGGCCACAAGGGCCGTGGTCTGGTGGGGTGCCTTGACACCGCCGAGCGGCTGCGCGCGGGGGATGAGCCACGTTATCGGGTGTTGGGCGACCTGGCCGACGCCGATCCGAAGCAACTGAGCTGGCGACTGATCGGCGCCCAGGCCCCGGGCGGCGCGCCGGACTATGAATTCACCATGACCCTGGACGAAGTCTGGGCTGGCTTCGGCAATGCCGGCTCCGCGACGCTCAGCGGTCGTGTGTTGCGGTTGGATCGTCCGCTGGGCCTGCTGGAACTCGACAATCAATTCATCGCCCACAAGCAACCATTCCCCGAAGCCCGCGAACGTACACCGCTGAGCCCGGCGCTGTTGGCCTGGCTGGTGTCGCCAGAACATCGGCTGTTCCACCAGCTCTGGCATGCCTCGCGGGACAAATGGCACACCCTGGACGAAGACAAGCGTAACGCCCTGCGCGGCATCGGTTGGCAGCCCGGCCCACGAGATCAGGAGCGCGACGCCCGCGGCCCGCGCAAGGATCGCAACGGCTCGGGCATCGACTTCTTCTTCATGCACCGGCACATGCTCGGCATCGCGCGTTCGTTCCAGCCACTGCCATCATGGCCGCGCTTCCCGTTGCCGCAACCGGAGCTGGAGCGTGATCGCCAGGGGTTCGCCCGCTATTTCGATAACCTCGACGGCACCGCCTTGCCACCCACCTGGCTGGCCGACGGCGACGAGCAATACGCCCAATGGGTCAGCGACATCAAGACCGCCGAGACCTACCACAGCAATTTCCAGGTGTGGGAATCGCGCTACCGTGACCCGCGCTACCTGTCGAAACTGACCCTGGGCCAGTTCGGCTCGGAAGTGGAGCTGGGCCTGCACGACTGGCTGCACATGCGCTGGGCCTCGGTGCCACGGGACCCGTCCAACGGCCACCCAGTACCGTTCGCCCGTGACCCGGACGACTTCGCCCAGCGCTGGTACGCGCCGGAAAACGACTTCCTCGGTGATCCGTTCTCTTCCCACGTCAACCCGGTGTTCTGGGCCTTCCACGGCTGGATCGACGACCGCCTCGAAGACTGGTTCCGCGCCCACGAACGTTTCCACCCGGGGGAAGTGAGCCGGCTCGAAGTCAGCGGCGTACCTTGGTTCGCCCCCGGCCGCTGGGTGGAAATCGCCGACCCCTGGCTGGGCCCGGACACCCACGGTTGCAACACCACGCCGGGGCTGCAGGCCGGACGCTCGGTGGAAATGGACCCGGAAACCATGAAACTGGCGCTGCGCATCACCTTCGGCAGCGATGACAAAAAGCTCACCGAACTGTTCCGCCGCGTGCCGCAACGGCCGTGGTATGCGCGCAATCTCAAGAGCAAACCCGTTTAACCTTTCCTATTGGATGAACACTGTTGTGGCGAGGGGATTTATCCCCGCTGGGCTGCGCAGCAGCCCCCAGAGCCGGCACCTCGGTGTGTCAGGTGTTTTTGAGGGAGCCGGTTTTGGGGCCGCTTCGCAGCCCAGCGGGGATAAATCCCCTCGCCACAATGTCACTTGGCTTGAGGGTTGTGTTGTAAGGGTTTTTTAGCGCGGCGCGGCGATGTCCAGTGCGCGGTTCGCCAGCAGTTCTGCCAACTCGATCATTTGCTGGATGCCCAGCGCAAAATGGCGCCGCGAGCCTTCCAGTTCAAAAGCTTGCTCGCTTGCCATGACGTTGACCGAAGCGAGGGTTTCGCTGAGGTTGGCCAGAAGGCATTCCATGTCCGCGTCTTCTGCAACCGTGAACAACTGGCCCGGCGCTGGATTGGGTTTTTCAGGCTTGGGATCGAGGTAAAAGGCGAGGGCGCGGTCGGCGGCTTCGTTGAGTTTTTTGGAGTCGTCTGCGGGGGGATTGGGGGTGATCTTGAACATGGTGTAGCTCCTAGTATTCATTTTCAGGAGCCGACACTATCGCTACCAAACGATGGGGTGGCGGCCGTACGCGGGTTGGTAGACCGGAGCACTAGGAACCCGGCGCGCCCGAAGACGCCCTGCGCACGGCCACCATGAAACAGACACCGAGAGA
This sequence comes from Pseudomonas sp. NFACC16-2, assembly GCF_900119205.1. Lineage (NCBI taxonomy): Bacteria > Pseudomonadati > Pseudomonadota > Gammaproteobacteria > Pseudomonadales > Pseudomonadaceae > Pseudomonas > Pseudomonas sp. NFACC16-2. The sequence goes on from NZ_FPIX01000020.1 coordinate 45,227, forward strand.
GCATCTGTAGGAGGTGGCGCTTGCGCCTAGTTGACTCGCGGGCTACCAAACCCGATCGCTGAAATCAGCGACCCGGAAACAGTAAAAGCCACGAGCCAGGCGCACAAGCCGGCGGATTCTGGCGCAGTTGTAGGTAACGGCGCAAGGCGATGTAGCCTCACTCGGGAGTCCTACACGACCGGATAAACAGAACCAAAGCCGAACATCTTTGTAAGGAGGGGAATTATCTGTGGCGAGGGGATTTATCCCCGCTGGGCTGCGAAGCAGCCCCAAATCAGCTACCCCCAATACACCTGACACACCGAGGTGCCGGCTCTGGGGGGCTGCTGCGCAGCCCAGCGGGGATAAATCCCCTCACCACAGATGTCACTTGGCTTGAATGTGTATTCGAGGCTTACATCACCCGCCAACCCCCACCCAACGCCTTGTACAACGCCACACTCGCCTGCACCCGCGCCAATCTCAGTTGCACGTTCATGTCCTGGGCGGCGTACAGCGTGCGCTGTGTTTCCAGTACGGTGAGCAAATCCTCGGCGCCGGCCTGGTAGCGGCGCTGGGCGATGTCGAAGGCGGTCTGGGCCTGGTGCAGTTCTTCGCTTTGCCATTGCCGTTGCTGGTCCAGGCCGTTGATGCTGTTCAGGGCTTTTTCGACGTCGGCGAAGCCGTTGATGATGGCGGCGCGGTAGAGCTCCAGCAGTTCCTCCTGGCGCGCGGTGGCCCTGTCTCGTTCGGCACTCAGGCGGCCGTTGTTGAAGATCGGCGCGGCCAGGCCGGCGGTGAGGTTGTAGACGTTGTTGCGCAGCAACTGGTCGGCGATGTCGGCGCCAGTGCCCAGGCTCAGGCCCAGGGTGACGGAGGGCAGCATGGCGGCGCGGGCCACGCTGATGTCGGCCTGGGCGGCAGCGAGGCGCGCTTCGGCGGCGGCGATGTCCGGGCGGCGGCGCAGCAATTCGCTGGGTACGCCGGCGTCGATGGCGGGCCAGTGCAGGCGGTCGAAACCTTCGTCTTCGAGCCCGACCGATTGCACCGGCTGCCCCAGCAGTGTGGCCAGGGTGATCAGCGCCTCTTGGGCCTGCTGCTGCACTTGGGGCAAGCGGCGTTGTTGGGCCGCTACCAGGCTTTTCTGCTGGGACAGTTCCAGGGCCGTGGCGCTGCCGGCGTCGTAGCGGGTCTGCACCAGGTCGAGTACGCGTTGGGCGTTGTCCAGGTTCTGTTCGGCGATGCGCTGTTGCTCGCGCAGGGACAACGCCTGGGTGTAGCTGTTGGCGACGCCGCTGAGCAGGGTCAATTCCACCGTCGCCCGGTCGAACTGACTGGCCGAGAGCGTGCTCAACGCACTGTCCCGGGCCGCCCGCTTGCCGCCCCAGAAGTCCAGCTCATAGGTGGCGCTGAGGTTGGCGTCGTAGTAGTCGATGGTGCGGTTGTCCCGGTCGACGTCCAGTTGGCTGTAGCCTTTGCCGCGCAACAATTCCTGGCGATTGCCGTTGAGCCCGGCTGTGACTGCCGGCAGCAACGGCGCGCCGGCGATCACCGCACTGGCCTGGGCCTGGCGCACCCGGGCCATGGCGGCGGCGAGGTCGTGGCTGTCCAGGCGCGCCTGTTCGATCAGCCGGTTCAACTGTGGGCTGCCGAAGTGCGTCCACCATTGCTGGTTATCGGCGCGCGCGCTGGGCGTGTCGAGGTTCTTCCAGGCCAGCGGCGGCTGGATGCCGCTGTCCGGTGGCGACAACGGGCTGGCGCAGGCCGCCAGTAGCAGGCTGGCGGCCAGGAGGGTCAGGGGCGCTTTCATGGGATGAGGTTCATTCACTGGTGAGGGCCGCGACCGGGTCGAGGCGGGCGGCCTTGCGGGCCGGCATGAAACCGAAGACAACGCCGGTGACCAGGGCGCAGCCGAAGGCGCCGAACACTGCCAGCCATTCGAACGCCACGGCGATCTTGCCCAGCAGCAATGCGCCGCCCACCAGCAGGGCCAGGCCGATGCCGGCGAGCCCACCGACCACCGAGAGCATCACCGCTTCGGTGAGGAACTGGCGCAGGATGTCGCGCTGCCGGGCGCCGGTGGCCATGCGGATACCAATCTCGCGAGTGCGTTCGCGCACGGTCATGAGCATGATGTTCATCACGCCGATGCCGCCCACCAACAGCGAAATCGCCGCGATGGCGCCGAGCATCAGCGACAGCGTGCCCTGGGTGCGGGCCTCGGCCTGGATCATCGCGGCGTTGTTGGTCAGCTCGAAATCCTGCTTGCCGTCGTGCAGGCGCAACAGGGTGCGGGAGACGGCTTGCTCGGCTTCCTTGACCTTGCCCGCGTCCTTGGCGGCGATCACCACGTACTCGGGATGACGACTGCCGAACAGCCGCACGCTGGCGGCGGAGTAGGGCACGGCGACGCGATCGTCGGCGTCCGAATCCCCGGAGCTGGCGCCTTTTTCGGCCAGCACGCCGACCACCTGGAACGGCATGTTCTCGATCAGGATGTAGCGGCCGACGGGGTCGGCGACGTCCTTGAACAGTTTCTGCCGGACCCGGTAGCCGATCACCGCCACTGCGGCAGCGCTACGCTCATCGGCCTCGCTGAAGTAACTGCCCTGGGCCACCGGCCAATTGAAGATGATCGGGAAATTCGTGTCGTTACCGCCGACGTAGCTGGTGTGGTCGAGGTTGCCGAAACGCACGCTGGCGTCGGCGCCGTTGACCGGCATGATCCGCTGCACTTCGGGCAGGGCGGCCAGGGCGGCCAAGTCGTATTCACTGATGATGCCCTTGGCCGCGCGCGGGCTGGGTGCGCTGCCATTGAGGTAGATGATGTTGGAGCCGAAGGCGCCCATCTGGGCCATGACCTGGCGCTTGCTGCCTTCGCCCACGGCCAGCATCACCACCACCGACGCCACGCCGATGACAATGCCGAGCAGGGTCAGGGCGGTGCGGAAACGGTTGATCCACATCACCCGCCACGCGGCCTGCACGGCGTCGAGCAACTCGCCTTTCCAGGCGCCGTTGTGTTCGCTGCCGGCGCTCAGGCGCTGGCGCAGGTCCACGGCCTGCAATGCCTTTGGATGGGCATGGGGCGTGGCCGACTCGGGGCCGGCGCTGTCACTGATGATCAGCCCATCGCGGATCTCGATGATGCGCTTGGCCCGGGCCGCCACTTCGCGGTCGTGGGTGATCAGGATCACCACATGACCCTGGCTCGCCAGTTCGTCGAGCAAGGCCATGACTTCGATGCCGCTCTGGCTGTCGAGGGCGCCAGTGGGTTCGTCGGCGAGGATGATGTGGCCGCCGTTCATCAAGGCCCGGGCAATCGACACTCGTTGTTGCTGGCCGCCGGACAACTGATGCGGACGGTTGCCAGTGCGGCTGGCCAGGCCCAGGCGTTCGAGCAGGGCGCTGGCGCGGGCGTGGCGTTCGGCGGCCGAGGTGCCGGCATAGATGGCCGGCATTTCGACGTTTTCCTGGGCGGTGCCGGACGGGATCAGGTGATAGCCCTGGAACACGAAGCCGAACGCTTCGCGCCGCAACCAGGCCAGTTCATCGCTGCCCAGATTGGCGACGTCTTCGCCGGCAAAACGGTACTCGCCGCTGGTGGGGCGGTCGAGGCAGCCGAGGATGTTCATCAAGGTGGATTTGCCGGAGCCGGACGCGCCGACTATCGCCAGGAATTCCCCGGCGTGAATGGATAAGTCGATGCCGCGCAGCACCTCCACCCGAGGGCTGTCGCCACCGCCGTAGGCCTTGCGAATGTCCCGCAGTTCGATCAGGGGCGTGTTCATTCAGCCTCCGCTGCCGGTGGCCGGACCGATCAGCACCTGTTCGCCTTCGCTCAGGCCGTCGACGATCTGGATGTGCAGTCGATCGCTGACGCCGGTGCGAACGGTCCGCGACTGGACATCGCCATTGTCGGCCAGCACCCGCACCTGGCCGGCGTTGTCCTGTAACGCAGCGGTGGGCACGGTCAGCACGTTCTGGGCCTGGGCCGCGACGAAAAATACCTGGGCAGTCATGTCGGTCATCAGGCTGCGGTCGGCGTTGTCTACGTCGAGCAGCACGGTGTAGAGCACCACCCGTTCGCTGCCGCTGCGCCCACCGCTGGGGCTGCCGCCCTGGCTGGCTTCCAGCGGGCGTGGCGGCACCGGGAGGATCTGGCGAACGGTGCTGCTCCAGCGCCGGCTGCCACCGGCCAGGGTGGTGAAGTAGGCGGTCATGCCCGGTTTGACGTGGTCGATGTCGGCCTCCGAGACTTCGGCCCAGACCGTCATCGGCGACAGCCGGGCGATGCGCAAAATCAATGGGGTTTGCTGCTGGGCGTTGAGGGTCTGGCCTTCCCGCGCGCCGACGGCGACCACGGTGCCGCTCATGGGCGCATAGATCCGCGTGTAGCCCAGCTCGGCCTCGTCGCTGCGCAGGCTGGCCTGGGCCTGGCGGATCTGGGCCTGGAACATGTCGATCCGCGCCTGGGTCGCCCGCACTTCGGCCTGGGCGGTCTGCACGTCTTCCTCGCGGGTGGCGCCGCCGGCCTTGAGTTGCTGCTGGCGGCGGAATTTCTGCTGCGCCAGGTCGTGCTGGGCGCGCTGTTCCTGGAGCTGGGCCTTGAGGTTTTCAATCGAGAAGCGTCCGGCGTCCAGCCGGGCCTTTTGTGTGGAAGGGTCGATTTCCACCAGGAGCTGGCCTTCGCGCACTTCGTCGCCGGCTTCCACGTGAATCTTCTGGATCTGCCCGGACGCCTGGGCGCCGACGTCGACATAACGCCGCGGTTGCAGGGTGCCCAGGGCGGTGACGCTGTTTTCGATGTCGCCACGGGTGACGGGCGCGGTGACCAGGGGCGCCCGGCTTGGCGCGACCGCTTGCCACGCGGCGAAGGCCACGGCTGGAAGCAGGGCGAAGGTGAGAAGCCAGGCGCGTCGGGTAGGACGGGGACGTTTCATGCAGGGTTCCGGCCGGTGATATCGGGTCCGTCGCAGGCAGGGCAGGGACGGGAGGCTGTTCTGGTAAACGAGCGCTTGGGGCGGGAATTTACTGGGTTGAAACACTTGGTAGCAGGTTGAGGGGAAGGCGATTCAACAGCCAGGCCATGATGTTGTGGCGGGTGGCTTTATCTGTGGCGAGGGGATTTATCCCCGCTGGGCTGCGAAGCGGCCCCAAACCAGCCCACTCAATACACCTGATACACAGAGGTGCTGCTTTGGGGGGGGGCTGCTGCGCAGCCCAGCGGGGATAAATCCCCTCGCCACAGATAAATCCCCTCGCCACAGATACATCACCTCACCAACAAAAGCCGTGCTCCGCCTGGGTTGGGATGAGCGAATCAGCTCTGATGCAAACCAAAGCTTTAAATCTATATGAGAATTACTATAAATTACGCGATTGAATCTGCCACTATCGTGCCATTGCCTTTCCCGGGCATGCCGAGTGGGCACAGGGATAGCTGGCGCAGCGATTGCGCACGGGAGTCATGTTGGAAAACTACTATCGCGAGCTGGTGTGTTTCCTGAACGCCAGGCTAGGCAACCGCCAGGCGGCCGAGGATGTGGTGCATGACGCCTATGTGCGGGTGCTGGAGCGCGCCAGCGACACGCCCATCGAACAGCCCCGGGCGTTCCTGTATCGCACGGCATTGAACCTGGTGATCGACGGGCATCGGCGCAATACCTTGCGCCAGGTCGAATCCCTGGAGGTGCTGGACAGCGAAGAGCGCTTTTTCACTCCGTCGCCCCAGACCTGCCTCGACCACGGCCAGCGCCTGGACATGCTCCAGCGTGCCCTGGCCGAGCTGCCACCGCTGTGCCGCGAGAGCTTCCTGCTGCGCAAGCTCGAAGGCCTGTCCCACCCGCAAATCGCCGAGCGCCTGGGCATTTCCCGGGCACTGGTGGAAAAACACATCGTCAACGCCATGAAGCACTGCCGCGTTCGCGTGCGGCAGTGGGACGCGCATTAATCTGCTTACGCCGGTCGTCTCGCGGTAAATTTTTTTTCATTGTCCTCGTTCCTCTCAACACACGACTTGTTGGCCCCCTAAACGCTGGGCAGGTCACCCCAGGCTTTTCGCGCCCTGTTGAGGGCTTTTCCAGAGGACACTGGACATGACACAGGCAATTGCATCGCCCATCGTTCACGACTTGATCGGCATCGGTTTCGGCCCCTCGAACCTGGCGCTGGCCATCGCCTTGCAGGAGCGCGGGCCGGTCCAGGGTGAACTGGACGTGCTGTTCCTCGACAAGCAGGTCGACTACCGCTGGCACGGCAACACCCTGGTGACCCAGAGCGAGTTGCAGATTTCCTTTCTCAAGGACCTGGTGACCCTGCGCAACCCCACCAGCCCGTATTCGTTCGTCAATTACCTCAAGCACCATGGCCGCCTGGTGGACTTCATCAACCTCGGCACCTTCTACCCGTGCCGCATGGAGTTCAATGACTACCTGCGCTGGGTGGCCGGGCATTTCACCCAACAGAGTCGCTATGGCGAAGAAGTGCTGCGCATCGAACCGCTGCTGCACAACCAGCAGGTCGAGGCGCTGCGGGTGATTTCCCGCGGCCGCCAGGGCGAAGAATTCGTACGTACCACCCGTTCGGTGGTGGTCAGTGCCGGTGGTACGCCGCGGATTCCCGAGGCGTTCAAGGTGTTCAAGGACGACGCGCGGGTGTTCCACCATTCCCAGTACCTGGAGCGCATGGCGGGCCAGCCGTGCGTGAAGGGCCAGCCGATGAAGATCGCGATCATCGGCGGTGGGCAGAGCGCGGCGGAGGCCTTCATCGACCTCAACGACAGCTTCCCTTCGGTGCAGGTCGACATGATCCTGCGCGGCTCGGCCCTCAAGCCTGCGGACGACAGCCCATTCGTCAACGAAGTGTTCTCGCCGGAGTTCACCGACCTGGTGTTCCAGCAACCCCACAGCGAGCGCGAGCGCCTGGTCAACGAGTACCACAACACCAACTATTCGGTGGTGGACATCGACCTGATCGAGCGCATCTACGGGATTTTCTATCGCCAGAAAGTCTCTGGCATCGCCCGTCATGCGTTCCGCACCCTCACTACGGTGGAGAAGGCCACGGCCACCGATGCCGGCGTGGAACTGGCGGTGCGCAACAACGCTACTGGCGAGTTGACCGTGCGCCGCTATGACGCGGTGGTGCTGGCCACCGGATACGAGCGGCAGCTGCACCGCACCTTGCTGGAGCCGCTGGCGCAATACCTGGGGGATTTCGAGGTGGATCGCAACTACAAGCTGATCACCGACGAGCGTTGCAAGGCGGCGATCTACATGCAGGGCTTCTGCCAGGCCAGCCATGGCCTGAGCGATACCTTGCTGTCGATCCTGCCGGTGCGTGCCGATGAAATTGCCGGCTCGCTGTATGAGCACGGGAATAATCGCGGGCAGGCGCGTCCGGTGCGCGATCAGTTGCTCGCCGCCGTATAGGTCCTGTGGGAGCGAGTCACTCGCAGGAAATCTATCAGCCAACGCAACCCTGTGGGAGCGAGCAAACTCCCACAGGCCATAGGCGCGGTCACTCGCAGGAAATTCTTCAGAAATTTCCTACACTCACTTCACAGCCTCCTGCTGTTTGAAAGGCTCGGTTCGCTGTTCCCTCGTATTGGCAGTCTGAACCCCTCAGCCGGTCCACCCTGACTGTATGTGCAGTCGGTGTGAGCCGGGCCGACTACGCCAAGCGAAACACCCTGACCAGATGATGTTGCTTTTACGCACAGGCCTGGTGGCGCTGTTGCTGGGCTCATTGAGTGTGGTGCCATCGGTGGGCGCGGCTCCCGAGGCGCTGCGGGTACTCGGGCGCTCCAATGTGAGCGATTATTCGGTGTCCCTGGACGACGCCGACTGGACCTGGCTGCGCCAAAAGGGCACGTTGCAGTTGGGCGCCTCGGCGCCGGACTACGCGCCGTTCAGCATCACCGGCAATGGTCGCGACTATGAAGGCCTGACCGCCGATTATGCGCAATTGCTCGGGCAACTCCTTCACATCAAGGTGCAGGTCCAGCGCTACCCATCCCGTGCCGAATCGCTCCAGGCCCTGCGCGGCGGTGAGATCGATCTGCTCGGCACCGCCAACGGCTTCGAAGCCAGCGACCCGGACCTGGCGATGTCCCAGGCCTATGCCGATGACCTGCCCACCCTCGTGGCCCGCATCAACGACAGCCAGGACTTGCCCAGCGACCTGGCGGGCAAGCGCGTGGCGATGCTGTATCACTACTTGCCGCCGGAGACGGTCGAGGCGTTTTACCCCGAAGCCTCCTTGCAGCTGTTCCCCTCGACCTTGAGTGCCATCGGTGCCGTGGCGTTTGGTCAGGCCGACGTTTATCTGGGGGATTCGATCAGTTCCAACTACCTGATCAGCAAGAATTACCTGAACAATATTCAACTGGCCGATTTTTCGCGCATGGAAGTGCAGCCGTTCGCCTTCGCGGTCAGCCGCGACAACGTGCGCCTGTTGCGCATCATCAACGCCGCGCTGCAAGCCATTCCCGCCAGCGAACAGATGAGCATCCTGAGGCGCTGGAGTGCCGGCGGCGCGAGCATGCCGGGTCAGCAGGCGCTGCACTTCAGCGTCAAGGAGCAGCGCTGGCTGGATGCCCACCCACGGATCAAAGTCGCTGCCAACGAAAATTTCTTGCCGCTGACGTTCTTCGATGAACAAGGCCATTTGCACGGCATCGGCGCCGATGTGCTGGCGAGGATCAGTTTGCGCACCGGTTTGAAATTCGATGTGCAGCGTGGCGACTCGGTTGATGATTTGATCGGGCAGATCAAGAGCGGCAAGGCCGACGTCCTGGCGACCGCCATACCCAGCACCGAACTCGAAGACGAGTTGCGCTTTACCCGACCGTACCTGACGAATCCGTTCGTGCTGGTGGTGCCCGCGCGGGCCAAGGGCCCGCTGACCCTGGACCAGATGGCCGGCAAGCGCCTGGCGCTGGTGCGTGGCAACGTGTTGCGCGAGTTCCTGCTGGAGCAGTTCCCCCGCGTGCAGTTGGTGACGGCACGAAACACCGCCGATGCCATGGCCATGGTCGCCGCCGGCAGGGCGGACGCTGCTGTCAATCCGCTGATCAGCGCCCGCTACATGATCTCCCGCCAGTACCGCGACACGCTGCAGGTCACCAGTACCGTCGGCACCTTGCCCGCGCGCGTTGCGTTGGCGACGAACCGGGGCGCATTGGAGCTTTACTCGATTCTCGACAAGGCGCTGTTGAGTATTTCTCCCGAAGAGATGGACGAGCTGACCAACCGCTGGCGCAGTGAGGTGGTAATCGACGACAGTTACTGGCTGCGCAACCGCACCACCATTCTCCAGGGGTTCACCGTCGCTGCGCTGCTATTGCTGGTGACCTTGGGCTGGGTCATTTACTTGCGGCGCCTGCTGGAGCAATTGCGCGTCGCCAAGGAAAGCGCTGACGACGCCAACCGGGCCAAGACCACCTTCGTGGCGACCATGAGCCATGAGATCCGCACACCGATGAACGCGGTGATCGGCCTGCTGGAACTGGCCCTGAAAAAAGCCGACCAAGGCATCGTGGACCGGGTCGCCATCGAAGTCGCGTCGGGGGCCGCCCATGGCATGCTGGACTTGATCGGCGACATCCTCGACATCGCCCGCATCGAGTCGGGCAAGCTGTCGCTGGCACCGCAACGGGCCAATCTGCATGAATTGATCGAGTCGGTGACGCGGATTTTCGAGGGCCTGGCCCGGCAGAAACACCTGCGCCTGCAACGGGTGCTGGACACCGGGGTCAACCATGACGTGTCGATCGACCCGTTGCGCTTCAAGCAGATCGTCTCGAACCTGTTGAGCAACGCCATCAAGTTCACCGACCAAGGCGAGGTGCGCCTGAGTGTGCGCGGCGAGCCGGACATTGAACACGGGCGCCTGGGCATTTGCCTGCGAGTCGAGGACACCGGCTGCGGGATTTCGCCTGAGGACCAGCGCCGCCTGTTCAGCCCCTTTACCCAGGCCAGCCACACGACCCAGTCGGCCCGCAGCGGTTCCGGGCTGGGGCTGGTCATCAGCCGCACCTTGTGCGAAATGATGGGCGGCACCCTGACGTTGCGCAGCGTGGCGGGGGCGGGCACGCAGGTCGAGATCCTGCTGGACCTGCCCCTGCTCGACGCCTTGCCGACCTCGCCGCCTGTCGAGGCTGAGGCGCTGGTGCCGGGCCCGGCGCTGAGTATCCTGGTGGTCGATGACTACCCGGCCAATCGCTTGCTGCTGTCCCAGCAACTGGGCTACCTGGGCCATCGTGTCCAGGAGGCGCAGAACGGTGTCGAAGGTCTGCACGCCTGGCGCAGCGAGCACTTCGATGTGGTCATCACCGATTGCAACATGCCCTTGATGAGCGGCTACGAACTCGCGCGGGCCATTCGCGACGAAGAGCATGCGCAAAACCTGTCGCCCGGGCTGATCCTGGGGTTCACGGCCAACGCCCAGCCCGAGGAAAAGGACCGCTGCGCCGAGGCCGGGATGGACGATTGCCTGTTCAAACCCATCAGCCTTCGGGCGCTCAATGCGTGCCTGGTTTCGGTCACGCCGGACGTGGGGGCGCCTCAGCCCGACGATGGCATCGACTTGACCAGCCTGGAACAACTGACCGGTGGCGACACGGCCGCCATCAGGGCACTGCTGGAGGAACTGGTCAGCAGCAATGCCGACGATCAAGCGCGACTGTTGCACTTGTCCAGCCGACAAGACTTGCCGGGCCTGGCGGACCTGGCGCACCGGATCAAGGGTGGGGCGCGGATCGTCCAGGCGCAACGGCTGATCGCCGCCTGCGAGGCGCTGGAAAGCGCTTGTCGGGGCGGCGATACGTCGCTGCTCGCCCAAGCCGTGGAAGATATTCGCCAAGCCATCGAGCACGTGGCGGAGCAACTGAAGACCTAACAAGGGCTTCGTCTGGCTTCATTTTGGGAATAATCCTACATCGTCTTTCAAGCGCTTCCTCTAGCCTGACGGCCTTTAATGTTCTGAGCCGGTTTCTACCTGGCGCGTTGCTATTGGAAAGCTTGCCATGCCGAACAAAGCACTCCGTATCCTGATTGCCGACCCACACCATGCTCATCGAATCGTGCTGGAGCGCCTGTTCAATCAACAGGGCTATTTCCGGATTGTCCCCGTGAGCCATGTGCAAGAGTTGCTGACGCTGGTGGAGTACGGCAGCGAGCCCTTCGACCTGATCGTCGTCAATGCCGGGCTGACAAGCGGGGCGTTGGACTTGCACGATTTTGTTATCTATAACCCACAGGTTCGTCACGGGATGATTTACAACGCGCAACCGGCCAGCCTGTCGCCGGTGCCGGTCGCGCGCCGATCGAGCATGCACCTGAGCCAGGCGCCACTGCCTGACCTTGCCTCCCTGCAGCGCTTGATGGAGCTGGTCGACCCTCAAGCCCGTGAGTCGCTGCAACCGTGGACGCGCGCCCTCAGGCAGGGCCATGGACGCTGAGAAAGACCGTTGGTCTGCACTGTCGGATCTGACAGGTGGCTAGACCTGGCGCTTATGCAAGAGTCCGGTGCAGTCATGGCGCCGGTGCCGTTTGTAATGACCTGGGGAATTGCCTTGAAAGACGTGTTGATCGTGGATGACCACCCTGTCATACGAGGGGCGCTGCGGCTTATTTGCCAGAATGAGGCGTTCACCCACATCCGAGACGCCAGCGGCGTGGCCGATGCCAGGGCCCTCATCAAGGAGTGCGTGCCAGACCTGGTGATCCTCGACCTGGTGATGAACGGTTTTGATGGCCTGGACCTGCTGGTCTGGATCATGGCCCAATTCCCTGAGTGCAGTGTGCTGGTGTTCACTTCCCAGGATGCGCAGCACTTCTGCAACCGCTGCATCTCGGCCGGGGCCCGGGGTTTTGTGACCAAGAAAAGCGACCTCAAGGAACTGACCAAGGCCATCCAGGCCTTGAAGTCCGGTTATGCCTATTTTCCGCAGATGTCCGTCAGGCTGGATTTTCAGCAGCGCAGCGAACAGCAGGCGCTGGAAAGCCTCTCCACCCGCGAGCTGTCCATCCTGCGCATGCTGGCCATGGGCATGCGCGGCAAGGACATCGCCGAAAGCCTGTTCCTGAGTCCAAAAACCGTCAGCACCTACAAGACTCGGCTGCTGGAAAAGCTTGGCCTGCAATCCTTGGTGGGGCTGTCGGAGTTTGCCAAGCGCAATCACCTTTGAATGACACCAGAACCTGTAGGAGCGAGCTCCTACAGGTTTTTCAGTCGTTCTCTAAATAGAACGCTAAAGCCGATTTTTGCAGTCTAGTGCTGCAAAGGTGTCGGTTCTAAGCTGTGCCCATTGAATCGCAGTACTGATTTTGGAGACACAGCATGAAAAACATCATCGGCCTCTACACCAGCCCACGGCCCCATTGGGTTGGCGATGGCTTCCAGGTGCGCACGCTGTTTTCCTACGACAACCTGGGCAAGCACGTCAGCCCGTTCCTGCTGCTGGACCACGCCGCCCCGACTGAATTCACGGCCACCACCGAGCGTCGTGGCGTCGGCCAGCACCCGCATCGCGGTTTCGAAACGGTGACCATCGTCTACCAGGGCGAACTGGAGCACCGAGACTCCACCGGCAGCGGCGGCAAGATCGGTCCCGGCGACGTGCAATGGATGACCGCTGCGTCCGGCATCATCCACGAAGAGTTCCACTCCGAAGCCTTCGCCCGGCAGGGCGGGTTCATGGAAATGGTCCAGTTGTGGGTCAACCTGCCTGCCAAGGACAAGATGGCCCCGGCCGGCTACCAGACACTGCTCAAAGGCGACATTCCGAACATTGCGCTGAAGGACGATGCCGGCAGCCTGCGGTTGATCGCCGGGCGCTTCGAAGGGCATCAAGGGCCCGCGAAGACTTTCACCCCCATCGACGTCTGGGACATTCGCTTGAAGGCCGGTAAAGACCTGGTCCTTGACCTGCATGAAGGCCACAACACCGCCTTGGTGGTGCTGCATGGCTCGGTCCAGGTCAATGGTCGCGAACGGGTCGAGGCCGGCCAGCTCGCGCTGTTCGACCGGGCTGGCGACCAATTGAGCCTGCAAGCCAATAACGATGCCGTTGTGCTGCTGCTCAGTGGCGAGCCGATCGACGAACCCATCGTTGGCCATGGCCCGTTCGTGATGAACAGCGAGCAGGAAATCCACCAGGCCTTCAACGATTTCCACTCGGGGCGTTTTGGCCAAATGGACGATTGAATGCGAAAACAACAGCCACGCCGCTCCCACATGGAGATCTGCGGGGATCTCTACAGCTTGGTCATTCTGTGCCAATCTTCGCCTCATTGATCTTTCTGGAGCCGTCCGATGCTGTCTCTGATCTCCGAGCACCCGCTGCTCTGTGCCCTGGCGCTGCTTGTGCTCGACATCCTGATATGGCGGCTGGTGAGTGCGGATCGGACCTACTGGAAAATCGGCGCGCGGCTGGTGATTTTTTCCTTGTTCAGCATGTTGCTGTTCAACGAGGGCCTCAACCCCATGGAGCCGGCGCAGTGGGTCGACGACGTGCCACGGCACCTGGCGGCCACCGGGTTGCAGATCGCCTGGTGGCTGCTCGCCGCGCGAACCCTGACGGTAATGATGGGCGCGGTGATGATGCAGCGGGTCGGTCACACCGGGCGCTTGTTGCAGGATTTGCTCGGCGCGGTGATTTTCCTGATCGCCGTCATCGCAGCGCTGGCCTATGTGCTGGACCTCCCAGTCAAGGGCGTGCTGGCGACGTCCGGCGCGATGGCGATCATTGTCGGCCTGGCGTTGCAGAGCACCCTCAGCGACGTGTTCTCCGGGATCGTGCTCAACACCACCAAGCCTTATCAGCTCGATGACTGGATTTCCATCGACGGCACCGAAGGCCGGGTCACCGACATTGACTGGCGGGCCACGCGGTTGCAAACCGCCCAAGGCAGTATGGCGGTGATTCCCAACTCGTTGGCGGCAAAAGCCAAGGTCATCAACTTCAGTCGACCCAGCGATGTCCATGGGTTGTCCATCAGCGTCCAGGTCAGCCCTCACGCGCGGCCGCAAACCGTGATCGACGCGCTGGAGCGAGCGATGATCGGCTGTCGGACCTTGCTCGCCAACCCGGCACCCTGCGTGACGCTCAAAAGCAGCAGCAGTGACGGGGCGGAATACGAGATCAGCGGGTTCGTCGCCTCCAGGGCCCAGAAGCGCGAGGTGCGCAACCAGCTGTTCGACCTGGCGTTCCGGCATTTGCAGGCATCGGGCGTGAGCCTGTTGTCCAACAGTGAAAGCGCCACCACCAAGGATGCGTCGCGGCCCCGGGCGTTGTTGGAAAGCTCGAACATCTTCTCTACCTTGCGCCAGGACGAGAAAGATACCTTCAGCCAGAACATGACCCTGCAGACCTTCCGCGCCGGCGACATGATTTTGCCGGCGGGGGAGGTCAGCGATCATTTATTCATCATTGAATCCGGCGTGGTCAGCGTGACCCTTGTACGTAACGGCCAGCCATTCGAGGCCGGGCGCATGGGGCCCGGAGAGGTGATCGGCGAAGCCGGGATCGTTTCCGAACAGGCCGCGCTGGCGAGCTTTTCGGCCAAGACCTTCTGCACCCTTTATCGCATCGAGAACAGCTACCTCAAGCCTTGCCTCGACGCCCGTCACGACATCAACGACGCCATGAAAAACCTGTTGGACGTGCGCATCCACCTCGCCCAGAACCTCACCCGCGAGCTGCCCAAGCCAGTGGCCAAGAAGCGCTTCCTGCAGTGGCTGCGCAGCCGGGCCTGAATCATCTCTTGAAGTGTGCACCCTGTGGCGAGGGGATTTATCCCCGTTGGGCTGCGCAGCAGCCCCTCAAGAGAACAACCCCAATCAACCTGACATACCGAGTTGTCAGCTTTTTTGGGGCTGCTTCGCAGCCCAGCGAGGATAAATCCCCTCGCCACAGTGGTGCGATGTTCATTTACAAGGGATAGGCATCCGTCACCCATTGGCCACCCGAACTTCCCAACAATTGGCTATTTGTACCGCGCCACTGCACGACTAACGTAGCGCTACACCCAATTGTTCTGGAGTTCACCATGCAACCGCGTATCGATTTCTACACCGCTTCCCCCGACGCCTTCAAAGCCATGCTGGCCCTGGAAAATGCCGTCTCGAAACTGGGCCTGGAAAAATCCCTGCTGGAGCTGGTCAAGCTGCGTTCCTCGCAAATCAACGGCTGCGCCTTCTGCATCGACATGCACACCGCCGACGCCCGCAAGGACGGCGAGACCGAACGTCGCCTGTACGCCGTGACCGCCTGGCGCGAAGCACCGTTTTTCACCCCACGCGAGCGCGCCGCACTGGCCTGGACCGAAGCCCTGACCCGCCTGAGCGACACCCACGCACCGGACGCCGACTATGCCCTGCTGAGCGAGCAGTTCAGCCCCAAGGAAATGGTCGACCTGACCGTGGCGATCAACGCCATCAATGGCTGGAACCGTTTGGCGGTGGGCTTTCGCAAGATGCCTGAGGCCTGATATTGCCCCCCTCTATACGGACAGGGCATGCGCCCACCGTCCTCAATAGAAACACCCGCCCTGTGGGAGCAAGCTCGCTCCCATAGGAGTCCGTCTTCGCCTGGGACAGCTTCGGACGACAGGCACCGTAATAGGTTTGCGTTACATGAATAGTAACCATTACTATTCACGCCCCGTTTCCACAGCGCGCCGCGATGACCTCCAAGCTGCCCCGCAGACCCGGCTTTTTCGAGCATTATGAAGAGTTGATCGGCACCTGGACCCGTCGCCTGCGCAATCGCCAGCAGGCCGAGGACCTGGCCCATGACACCTTCGTGCGGGTGCTTGAGTCCGATTCGAGTGGGGTCGAGCAGCCACGGGCCTATTTGCATCAGACGGCGCGCAACATTGCAGTGGATGGCTATCGGCGCGAAGATCGACGGGGGGCCATGGAAGAGGCGGCCGTCGACCATAGCCAGTCGCTGTCGGGCGACCCGGAGCACTACATGCACGCGATCCAGCTGGCAGACTCCATCGAGCGAGCGCTTGCCGAGCTGCCGGCCAACTGCCGTACGGTGTTTGTCTGGCAGAAGATCGAAGGCCTGACCCAGGCGGAAATCGCCGAGCGTTTGGGCCTGTCCAAAAACATGGTGGAAAAATATATGATCCGCACCCTGCGGCATCTGCGCGATTGCCTGGACGGGCCTGGCCAATGATCCGTCGTCCTCTTCCACCTGAGCCACAGGACCTTCCATGATGGATAGCCGTGAATGCCCGTGCGGGCAGGACAGGGTTCGCGACGCGGCGGCGCAATGGTTCGTGCGCCTGCAAGCGCCCGCCATGAGTGTCGAGGAGCGCCAGCGTTTCGAAGCCTGGCTGGACGAACATGCCAACCACCGTGACGAAATTCAATTGCTCCAGGGTATCTGGAGCGCCACGGACCTGCTGCCCAAGGAACGCCTGCGAGCGCTGTGCGAACCTCCTGCCGAACGTCCCAAGCGTCGGCCGCTGCTGCGCTATGCCGTCGCCGCCGGACTGTTCGCGGTGGCGCTGGGGTTGGGGCTGTTCAGCGGTTTGAGTTCTTCCACCGACTACCGCGGCGAATACGCCACCGCCCTCGGCGAGCGTCGGCACATCGCCTTGCCGGACGGCTCGGTGATCGACCTCAACAGCCGCAGCCGGGTGCGTATTGAATTCGCGCACCATCAGCGCCGGGTGGAGCTGGCCGAAGGCGAGGCCTTGTTCACGGTCGAGCATGATGCCGGCCGACCCTTCACCGTCGATGCGGGCAACGGCCAGGTGACGGTGACTGGGACGCGCTTCGACGTGCGTCGCGATGCCGACAAGACCCGGGTGGCGGTGGCGCAGGGCAGCGTCAAGGTCCAGGGACGCGATGCGTCGCGAGCCCAGTTCGTCAGCCTTACGCCGGGCCTCGGTACTCAGATCGATGCCCAGGGCAAAGTCGCCACACCTTACGCGGTCAACGCCGAGGCGCTCACCGCCTGGCGCAACGGCAAACTGGTGTTCGACAACGCGCCGCTCAAGGAAGTGGCCGAAGAGGTTTCCCGTTATCGCACTCAACCCCTGCGGGTCGGCAGCGCGGCGGTGGGCAACCTGCGCCTGACCAGCGTGTTCCGCGCCGACGATCCCGAGGCACTGCTCAAGGCGCTGCCGAGCATTCTGCCGGTGGCCGTGCGCAACCTGGATGACGGCAGCCAGGAAATAATTGCGCGATAAATTCAGGTTTTTTTCGAGTTCTTCGTCTTCTTGTCCAACTGCAACTGGTTTGCATTAACAGACGCGTATTCTTGCGATTCGACAGGACAAGGTTCGACGTGAAAACAACCGCCAAAAACAACAACCGTACCCACGTACGCTGGCTGCCCCTGGCCCTGACCCTGGCGGTCAGCGCCGCTGTGCCCCCGGTGTACGCCGATCAGGCTACCACCGCCATTCACATCCAGGCGCAGCCGTTGGGGCAAGCCTTGAGCCAGCTCGGCCAGCAAACCGCGTTGCAGGTGTTCTTCAGCCCCGAACTGGTGGCCGGTAAACAAGCGCCGACCGTGGACGGCACCCTGTCCCCGGAAGCGGCCTTGCAGCAACTGCTGCAGGGCAGTGGCCTGCGATACCAGATTGATGAGGGTTCGGCGACTATATTGCCGGCGCCTTCGGCCTCCAGCACCGGCCCGCTGGAGCTCGGCGCTACTGAAATCCAGGTGGTCGGTGACTGGCTCGGCGATGCCAACGCCGAGGTGGTGCAGAACCACCCCGGTGCGCGGACGGTGATCCGCCGCGAAGCGATGGTGGAGCAGGGCGCGATGAACGTCGGCGACGTGCTGCGGCGTGTGCCGGGGGTGCAGGTGCAGGACGCCAACGGCACAGGCGGCAGTGACATCTCCCTGAACGTCGGCGTGCGCGGCCTGACTTCGCGCTTGTCGCCACGCTCCACGGTGTTGATCGACGGCGTGCCCGCAGCGTTCGCGCCCTACGGCCAACCGCAACTGTCCATGGCGCCGATTTCCTCGGGCAATCTGGACAGTATCGACGTGGTGCGCGGCGCCGGTTCCGTGCGCTACGGGCCGCAGAACGTCGGCGGGGTGATCAACTTCGTGACCCGTGCGATTCCGGAAAAAGCCACCGGTGAAATCGGCAGCACCCTGGAAACTTCCCAGCGCGGCGGCTGGAAGCACATCGACACGGCGTTCCTCGGCGGCACGGCGGACAATGGCCTGGGCGTGGCGCTGTTGTATTCCGGCGTCAACGGCAACGGTTATCGCCGGAGCAACAACGACAACGACATCGACGACGTCATCCTCAAGACCCATTGGGCACCCACCGAGGTGGACGACTTCTCGCTGAACTTCCATTACTACGACGCCAAGGCCGACATGCCCGGTGGCCTGACCCAGAAGCAATACGACGCCGATCCGTACCAGTCCGACCGCGACTGGGACAACTTCAGCGGCCGGCGCAAGGACGTGTCGTTCAAATGGTTGCGCCAGATCGACGACCGCACCCAGGCCGAAGTGCTGACCTATTACTCCGACAGCTACCGTGGCAGCACCATCGCTTCCCGGGACCAGCGCAACCTGGTGTCCTACCCGCGCACCTATTACACCTTCGGCATCGAGCCGCGGGTGTCCCATGTGTTCGACCTGGGCCCCACCACCCAGGAGGCCAGCGTGGGTTATCGCTACCTCAAGGAAGGCATGCACGAAGAGGCCAGTCGCCTGGCGTTGCGTAATAACGAACCAGTGGTGCGTCCGGGGGCCGACGGTCACGTCTACCAGGACCGTACCGGTGGCACTGAAGCCCACGCGGTGTATATCGATGACAAGATCGATGTCGGCAAGTGGACCATCACCCCGGGCATCCGCTTCGAAAGCATCAGCACCGAATGGCATGACCGCCCGGTGCTCGACACAGCCGGTCGCCCGGTGCAGGAAAAACGCCGCAGCATCGACAGCAACGAACCGTTGCCGGCCCTGAGCGTGATGTATCACCTGTCCGATGCCTGGAAGCTGTTCGCCAACTACGAGACCTCGTTCGGCAGCCTGCAGTATTTCCAGCTCGGCCAGGGCGGTGACGGCAACAACACCGCCAATGGCCTGAGCCCGGAAAAGGCCAAGACCTACGAGATCGGCACGCGCTACAACGATGACGTGTGGGGCGGGGAAGTGACGCTGTTCTACATCGACTTCGACGACGAATTGCAGTACATCAGCAACGACGTGGGCTGGACCAACATGGGCGCGACCAAGCACCAGGGGCTGGAGGCTTCGGTGCATTACGACATGGCCGCGCTCGACCCACGCCTCGAAGGCCTCACCGCCAATGCCGGTTTCACCTACACCCGTGCGACCTATGAAGGCGAGATCCCCAGCTTCAAGGGCCGCGACCTGCCGTTCTATTCCCGTCAGGTGGCCAACCTGGGCCTGCGCTACGACGTCAATCGCTGGACCTACAACCTCGACGCCTTTGCCCAGTCCAAGCAGCGCTCACCGGGCAACAGTGTGAACGCCGATGGCAGCTTCAGCGGCGACTACATCACCGATGGCAGCGCCGATGGGCAGTACGGCGACATGCCGGGCTACGTGCTCTGGAACGTACGCGCCGGTTATGACTTTGGCGCGCAGCTGTCGAACCTGAAAGTCGGCGCCGGGGTGAAGAACCTGTTTGACCATCAGTACTACACCCGTTCCAGTGACAACAACTCGGGCATGTACGTGGGCGCACCGCGTACGTTCTTTGTGCAGGCGAGTGTGGGGTTCTGATCGAGAGTCAAGCAAGATTCTGTGGCTTGGAACCCAATCCTGTGGCGAGGGGATTTATCCCCGCTGGGCTGCGAAGCAGCCCCAAATCCTGCCGATGCGGTCTGTCTGGCATACAGAGGTGGCTGGTGTCAGGGCTGCTGCGCAGCCCAGCGGGGATAAATCCCCTCGCCACAGATAAATCCCCTCGCCACAGATAAATCCCCTCGCCACAGATAAATCTCCTCCCCACAAAGAGTTGTGTTGAGGCATCAGACCTTCAACACTTTCCCGCTGACGGCCACTATCACCAGCGACACCGCAATCAACCCAAACGCAAAGCTCAGGCTGCTGCCATGGGCGACGAAACCAATCAGCGCCGGGCCGGCGAGGATACCGGCATAGCCGATAGTGGTGATGGCCGGTACGGCGATCGCTTCCGGCATCAGGGTCTGTTTGCCGACGGCGGTGTACAGCACCGGCACGATGTTCGAACACCCGGCGCCCACCAACCCATAGCCCAGTAGCGCGGCTTGCCACATCGGTGCGAGGGTCGCCAACAGGAACCCGGCTGCCGCGATCGATCCGCCATAGATGATCACGCGTTTGGCTCCGAGGCGATGTACCACTGAATCGCCAGTCAGCCGGCCGACGGTCATGGTCAGCGCAAAGGCGGCATAACCCAGCCCGGCATAGGCGGTATCCACCGCGCGTTCGGTGGTCAGGAATACGGCGCTCCAGTCCAGCACCGCGCCTTCGGCCAGGAATACGATGAAACACAGGATGCCGATAAACAGCACCACGCCGTGGGGAATGGCGAACGCCGGTCCCGAGCTTTCACTGCCGTAGGGCAGCAGGTGCGGCGCAGCCTTGAACAACGCTACCAGCAGCACGCCATTGACCACCAGCGTCGCCCCCAGCGGCGAAAGCCCCAGGCCAAGCAGGGCACTGACACCCGCCGCGCCAATGATCCCACCGAGACTGAACATGCCGTGGAAACCCGACATCATGGTCTTGCCACTGGCCCGTTCGACAATCACCGCTTGCAGGTTCACGGTCGAGTCCACGGTGCCGAGCCCGGCGCCAAACAGGAACAATGCGGCCACCAGCCAGGGCAGGGAGGTCATCGTCGCCAGCAACGGCAACGCCAGGCAGATCAGAATCGTGCCGCCGCTGAGCACCCGCCGGCAGCCGAACCGCGCCGCCAGCGCACCGGAAATCGGCATCGCCAGGATCGACCCGACCCCCAGGCACAACAGCAGCAACCCGAGGGTGCCTTCATCCAGGTTCGCCCGCACCTTGGCGTAAGGCACCAGCGGCGCCCAGGCGGCGATGCCGATGCCGGCGATGAGATAGGCGATGCGGGTGGACATCTGTTCCAGGCGTCCGGGGATAAAGGTGGGCGGGGGCGTAATGGCTGTCATGAAACGTCCTTGGCTTACGTGCGGTGCGGTGGTGCAGGCAGGAGCCTATGCTTGCATATCCACTGACCGCACCGCGACCCCAAGGTGCCGACGCGAATATCCGGTTGCCAGCAAGCTTTGCTCCCTGGCCTTTGCCGGCATAAAGTAGCGGGCCTCGTTGGCTGATACCGGACTGATCCATGACGAAGTTTTATGACGCGCGCGGCAATATCTATGGCGTCATTTCCCCTCGGCAGGTCCGAGACCACGGCATCGCGCTGCCTCAGTCGGCTGCCCAGGCTGCACAGACACGCGAGTCTTGGGCAACGGCTGCCGTGCACGCGTTCTGCGCCTGGGCGCCGGGCGAAGCGCCGCCGGACGCCAAGGCTCATCGCAGTGACGGTTTGCTGATCGGCCCGTTCCAGAACGAACCGCCCTTTGATCTGTTGATCGTCAATACCGACGGCACCCTGGCCGAGCGCAGTGGCAACGGCTTGACGATTTTCTCCCAGGCCTTGCAAGAGCAGGGCTTGATGGCAGGGACGGGTGATTGCCTGCTGCAGGTCTATCACGATAAACCCGACGGCTTGTCGCCGCTGCAAACCTCGGTTCGCGCTGCTGAATTCGAAGGCGCCCAAGGCTTCTGGCTGGACCTGGGCAAACCGCTGTTCGGGCCCGGCGCCGTCGGTGCCCAGAACGTCGAGCGTGTGATGTTCAACCAGTGCGATGTCAGCCGTGTGGCGGCGCTTGAACGGTTGAACCCGGCGTGGGGCAACAGCCAGTTCGTGAACATTGGCAACCCGCATTGCGTGACGCTGGTGGACAGTGCCGAGGCGCTGCCGAGCAATCGGCAGATGCGTGCGCCGGCGCTGTGCCAGAGCCTGACCCGCATCGCCTATGCTCCGCCGGGTGGGGCTGGAATGCCGTGCCCTATGGGGGTGAACCTGCAATGGGCCTGGCTCGAAGCCGAAGGGCGAATCGCCGCCCGGGTGTTCGAGCGGGGCGAAGGTCCCACCGCATCCTCGGGCACCAGCGCCAGCGCCGTGGCCTGCGCGGCGTGGCGGGCGGGGTGGGTGAAGGCAGGGCTGGTGAGTGTGATGATGCCAGGGGGGACTGCGCCGATTTTGCTGGAAGAAGAGGCGGGTGAGTGGTTGCGGGTCAGGTTGTTTGGGGCGGCGCGGTCTGTGCCCTAGAGCTTTCTGATGGTTTTCACCGCGAAGCACGCCCGCTCCCGCAGGGAAATCAGCCTGGCTGGTGCGCAAACTCCACCACCGGCATCTGGCGCTTCATCAGCACTTCACCGTTGCGAATCGAATAGAGCGGCAAGCCCTGGCTGCGGATCACTTCGTAGTCACTGTCCGCCGACAGGATCAGCAGGTTAGCCGGACGCCCGGGTTCCAGGCCATAGCGCTCGCCCAGGGCCATGGCCTTGGCGCTGTTGTCGGTGACCAGGTCGAGGGCGCTTTGCAGGTTGCGGTAGCCGAGCATGTGGCAGATGTGCAGGCCGGCTTCGAGGACTCGCAAGATATTGCCGTTGCCCAGCGGGTACCACGGGTCGACGATGGAGTCCTGGCCGAAGCACACATTCATCCCGGCCTCGAGCAGTTCATTGACCCGGGTGACACCGCGGCGTTTGGGAAAGTTATCGAAGCGCCCTTGCAGGTGAATGCTTTCGGTCGGGCACGAGACAAAGCTGATGCCCGAATGCCCGAGCAGGCGGAACAGCTTGGCGCAGTAGGCGTTGTCGTAGGAGCCCATGGCCGTGGTGTGGCTGGCGGTGACACGCGCGCCCATGTCGCGGCTGCGGGCTTCTTCGGCGAGCACTTCGAGGAAACGTGAGTGCGGGTCATCGGTTTCGTCGCAATGCACATCCACCAGGCAACCGGTGCGTTCGGCCAGGTCCATGAGGAATTTCACCGAGCTGACGCCCTGGTCGCGGGTGTACTCGAAGTGGGGAATGCCGCCCACCACGTCGGCGCCCATGCGGATCGCCTCTTCCATCAGCTCGCGGCCGTTGCGATAGGACTCGATGCCTTCCTGGGGAAACGCGACGATTTGCATGTCGATCAGGTGACGGCTTTCCTCGCGCACTTGCAGCAGCGCCTTGAGCGCCGTGAGCTCGGGGTCCGTCACGTCGACGTGGGTGCGCACATGCTGGATGCCATGGGCGGCGAGGGCCTGGATGGTTTTCTTGGCGCGGGTCTTGGTGTCTTCCTCGGTGATGGTGGCCTTGCGTTCGCCCCAACACTCGATGCCTTCGAACAGCGTGCCGCTCATGTTCCAGCGCGGTTCACCGGCGGTGAGCGTGGCGTCCAGGTGGATGTGTGGTTCGACGAAGGGCGGGACCACCAGGTTGCCGCCGGCATCGAGGTCTTCCGGGCCGAGGCTGGGTGCCTCGGTCTGGCGGGCGATGTTGGCGATCAAGCCGTTTTCCAGGTGCAGTTCATGCAAGCCTTCACGGTTACGCAGACGGGCGTTGATGATGTGCATCAGGCGAATCCTTTAGAGGTTTTGTAGGGACGCATCAGCGGTGCGAGTACCCATTACGCTGATCAATAGCACATACGTTAGCGCGCCGGCAGCGATTCCTACCAGTGGCGCGACCCAGGGTGAATTGAACGCCGCGACGGTGCCAACCCCATAGGCCAACAGCCCGGGCCAGTTGAACGCCGGCAGTTGCGCCTCGGCCAGGCGCGGATAACGACCACGCCAGCGGAAGAAGAAATCGGCCATGATGACCCCGCCGATGGGTGGGATGACGGTGCCCAGCAGGATCAGGTATGGCACCAGCAGATCGTACATGCCCAGCAGCGCCAGCAACGTGCCGATCACCGCGCCGCCGAGGGTTACGGTCTTGCGCCGACGGGTGCGCAGCAGGTTGCAACCGGCCACGGCGAAGTTGTAGATGGTGTTGTCCTGGGTGCTCCAGATGTTGAGCAGCAGCATCGCCATCGCCGCCATGGCGAAGCCCTGCAGCAGCAACACTTCGACCACGTCCGGTTGCTGATAGACGATGGCCCCGTAGGCGCCGATCAGCACCATCAGGCCGTTACCCAGGAAGAAGCCGATCAGGCTCGCCAGCACCGCGACCTTCGCTGATCGGGAGAACCGCGTCCAATTGGTGGCCTGGGTCGCGCCGCTGACGAAGGTGCCGAACACCAACGTGATGGCGGTGGACCAGTCGAGGCTGCCCGTCGGCACCACCGCCAACAAGCCTTCGAAGCCGCCGACCTTCACCGTCGCGACCCACATCGACAGCATCAGCAGCAACATCATGGCCGGCACGGCAATGTAGGAGAGGATTTCCAAGCCGCGATAACCAATGTAGGCCGTGGCGCAGAACCCCAGGCCGAATAGCACCATCAACCCGAGCACGGTGCTCTCGCTCAACTCGAAATACTTGCCCAGCACCACCGCGGCAGTCGCCGTGCCCCAGGCGTACCAGCCGATCTGGGTGAACCCCAGGATCAAGTCACTGAGCTTGCTGCCCACCTCGCCGAAACAGAAACGCCCCATCAACACCGAATTGAGCCCGCTCTTGAAGGCGATGTAGCCCAGGCCGGCGGCGTAGAGGCCCAGCAGCAGATTGCCGATGACGATAACCGTGAGCATTTCGGCAAAACCGAACGCTACCCCCAGCTTGCCGCCGGCAAACATGGTGGCGGTGAAAAAGGTGAAACCCAGCAGCACCATGGCCGTGGAGGCCAGGCCCTTGCGAGCGTGCATCGGGACTTCGCTCAAGGGATAGTCATTGCCCGGATCGTTCTGAGTCATGTGGCGGTCCTTGCGGATGAGGGGGATATCGCAAACGTGCAGCGCCCGTGCCAAGCGAGTGATCGCGAGGTTATTTATAGACAATCCTGGGGATTGGGTGGGCGCAGGGACCAAAAGCGGTGCGCAAGTGATTCAAGTTGGAACACGGATCTCACTCGCAGGGAATCCCCTGTGGATGCGGTTTCTTCAGGGACCAAGATGCAATGGCAGGAACCGCAACATCGCCGCGACGATGGCTTCCGGCGCGTCTTCCTGGACCAGGTGCCCGGCATTTGGAACGGGGTGAAATTGTGCCCCCGGGATCATCCGTTGCAGAGCCCGGCCGCGCTCGATGGGAATCCACTGATCATCCTCGCCCCACAGGATCTGGGTCGGGCAGCGCACGTTCGGATACAGGCCCTCGGCTTCACGGGTGTAGCGTTCGTCCATCTGCGCGATCTGCCGGTAGAACGCCGCCTGGCCCGGCTCGCCAAGCCACGGCTGCACGTAGGGCGCCAGTTCCGCGTCCGGGATGTCCCGTTTGATCGCGCCGCGGACATAGGTCGGTACGATGGCCCGTTGAATGTAGTCGGGCAGGCCGCTGAAGGCCGCTTCATGCTGGCGGACATGCTGCACAAAGGGCGAACCCCAGGGCGACAGCGCCACGGGGTCGATCAGGGTCAGGCTGCGGTAATCCTTGCCGTTTAGCAGGTGCGTGCGCAGGGCCGTGGCACCGCCAAAGTCATGGGCCACCACGTCCGGGCAATCCAGGCGCCAATGCTCCAGCAATTGTGCGAACAACAGGTTTTGCACGCCGAGGGACACGTCGGCATCGGGTTGCGCGGATTGGCCATACCCCAGCAGGTCGAAGTAATGCACCCGGTGGGTGGCGAAGAACAGCGGGGCGATCCGGTGCCACACGTAGGAAGAGAAGGGCGTGCCGTGGACAAACACCAACGGCGGGCCATCGCCGTGGATGGCGTAGCGGATGCAGTGCCCGTTGAAGTCGTATGTTTGATCCAGCGGCCAGTGGGTCATGATCGTGTCCTCTCGGCATGTTCGAGCCAAAGAGCATAGACACAAAAAGCTAATGTCAGTCAGCAAACAGGAACCTGTGGCGAGGGGATTTATCCCCGCTGGGCTGCGCAGCAGACCCAAAGCAATGGACTCAATCTGCCTGACACACCGAGTGGCGGTTTGGGGACTGCTGCGCAGCCCAGCGGGGATAAATCCCCTCGCCACAAGGGATTCGGTTATTCGCCGTGATAGATGCAACCGCTGGTGCACGTTTCATGGATGCGGATGGCGCTGAGTTCCGGCAGCAATGGCTTCAATTCATTCCAGATCCACTTGGCCAAGACTTCGCTGGTGGGGTTTTCCAGGCCAGGAATGTCGTTGAGGTAGTTGTGGTCCAGGCGCTCGTAGAGCGGCTTGAAGATCGCCTTGATTTCCGAGAAGTCGCGAATCCAGCCCGTGTGCGGATCGATGTCGCCGCTCAGGTGGATCGCCACTTTGAACGAGTGGCCATGGAGGCGGCCGCACTTGTGGCCGTCCGGCACGTGGGGCAGGCGGTGGGCGGATTCGAAGGTAAATTCTTTGAAGATTTCCACAGGTTCGGGCTCTTTGAAGGTAGCGGTCGCAAGGCAGGCGGCGGAGTTTATCAGTTTGATAACGGTGTTGCGCGACCGTGCTGACTAAAGGGTCAGCAAACGCTCGCCCAAGCCACCGTTGGCCGTCAGCTCCAGGAACTCGTCACCGAGCCGGCGGCTCTCATCCATCGCCGTGCGCCAGTACTGGCGGCGGCTCGGGTCATCACCCATGAAGCGCTTGAAGTCGTTGCGGTCTGGCAGTTTGCCGTAGGGCAGGCGCGCCAGGTATTCACGGGACGGTGCCAGCAGCAGCACGTCTTGCAGGCGGTCGACGTTGCCACGGCGCCACGGCAGGCCCTTGTCGAACCAGCCGGGAATGACCCGGTCGGTGAAATGCGGGTAGAGCACGATGTCCTCGCCGCTGTAGGGCAGGTCGAGGTGGTAGTCCAGCAGACCGCCGTCGCGGTAGGTGCCGGCACCGGCGCCCGGCAGGTCGCGCACGCCTTCCATCACCATCGGGATCGAGCCCGAGGCCAGCAGGGCCTGGCGCAGGTTGCCGGCCGCCAGCGGAACGAAGCGTGACGGAAAGTCAGTCAACGGGTGCAGGGGCGGGGCCAGGCGCGGGTCATGGATGATCAGCCGTTCGAAATGCCGCGACAGCCGCGCCCGACCTCGCAGGTTGTCGGCGATCACCGACGACAAGCCCAGGCCCAGTCGACCGCGATGATCCTGGGCCAGCAGGCCGTGGCTCTTGACCACCATGATGTTGAGCCGGTATCGCGGGTTATCGAGGATCGAAGCGTCGCGGCCGTCGAGCAAATCATCGAGCATGCGCTGCGAGCTCTGGCTGACACCGGCCATGGTCACGCCTTTGGCGAAGCTTTGTTCGTTGTACAAGGTGCCCAGGCGCCGGATCCCCTCGACGGCGTCCGGCAGGCAGGCGCTGGCGAAGCGCCAGGCACCCACCGAGGCCCCGATCAGCGA
This sequence comes from Pseudomonas sp. NFACC16-2, assembly GCF_900119205.1. NCBI lineage: Bacteria > Pseudomonadati > Pseudomonadota > Gammaproteobacteria > Pseudomonadales > Pseudomonadaceae > Pseudomonas > Pseudomonas sp. NFACC16-2. Next base: position 72,661 of record NZ_FPIX01000020.1, read on the forward strand.
GCGCTCCCGGGGCGCGGCGGGCAGCCATTCGGCGAACAGCGCCAGGTCCAGCCCCTGGATGCCCAGGGCCTTGGGACCACCGGCAGCGCCCGGCAGGATGCCGACGTCGGCGGCGCTCAAGCCGGCCTGGCGAATCCGCGCGAACGCACGGGGGCCGGCCTTGAGGGTGAGGGCGGGAAACTTGATGTGGATGGCGGTCATACCGGTCTCGAATGCGGGTAAGCGGCTGATTATAACGATACAAGACCTTGTTATTGATGTGGGTCCCATGATGGCCATTCAGTTTCAGTTAAGTTCACCCCGATACAGTCCCCCCGGTAAAGATTATAAGAAGGAGATACCCCATGAACCGCCTGACTGCCTTTTTCATCGCGACCCTCATGGCACTGGGAACCAGCCTGGTTCACGCACGAGACCTGGGCACGGACGAAGCCCGCAAACTGCAAGACGCTGGTACCATCCTTTCCTTTGAAAAACTCAACGCCGCTGCCCTGGCCGAACACCCTGGCGCCACCTTGACCGATACCGAGCTGGACGAAGAGTACGGCAAGTACATTTACCAGGTGGATTTGCGCGATACGAAGGGCATTGAGTGGGATCTGGAATTGGACGCCACCAACGGCAAGGTGCTCAAGAATCATCAGGATACGTAATGAAGCTTAATCTGCGCGCCCATAATCGATGGGCGCTGGCGCTGCTGGCGTTTTGTTCGCTGGCCGTGGCCCGGGACCTGGATCAGGACGAGGCCCTGCAACTGCGCCAGCAGGGTGTGATCTTGCCGCTGGAGCAACTGCTGCAACAGGCGCTGGACCTGCACCCCGGCGCCAAACTGCTGGAAGCCGAGCTGGAGGAGAAACACGGCGTCTATATTTATGAGGTCGAGCTGCTGGACACCGACGGCGTCGTGCGCGAATTGGACCTGGAGGCCGCGACCGGCCGCTTACTCAAAGATAAGGAAGACTGATGCGCCTGCTTCTGGTGGAAGATCATGTGCCCCTGGCCGACGAACTGATGGCCGGGCTTGCACGCCAGGGCTACGCCGTCGACTGGCTCGCCGATGGTCGCGACGCGGTGTACCAGGGCAGCAGCGAACCCTACGACCTGATCATCCTCGATCTCGGCCTGCCGGGCGTGCCGGGGCTTGAGGTGCTCGCCCAATGGCGTGCCGGTGGCTTGAGCACGCCAGTGTTGATCCTTACCGCGCGCGGTTCCTGGGCCGAGCGCATCGAAGGCCTCAAGGCCGGGGCCGACGATTACCTGACCAAACCTTTTCATCCTGAAGAGCTGCAGTTGCGGATCCAGGCGTTGCTGCGCCGCTCCCACGGCCAGGTCAACCAGCCGACGCTGAAATCGGCCGGGTTGCACCTGGATGAGAGTCGCCAGTGCGTGGTCCGCGACGGCACCGACATCCAGCTCACGGCGGCCGAGTTCCGCCTGTTGCGCTATTTCATGCTGCATCCCGAGCAGATCCTTTCCAAAAGCCATCTCGCCGAACACCTGTACGACGGTGAGACCGAGCGCGATTCCAACGTGCTCGAAGTCCACGTCAATCACCTGCGGCGCAAGCTGGGACGCAGCGTGATCGAAACCCGTCGCGGCCAGGGTTACCTGTTCGGTGGGCAGGCGCAGTGAGATCCATCCAGCGGCGCCTGAGCCTGGGGTTGATCGGTGTGATGGTGGTGGTCGGCCTGGTCCTCGCTCAGACCAGCCTGTGGTTGTTCGAACTGGGCCTGCAGCGTTACCTGGAAGCCGGGCTGCGCAACGACAGCGAAAACCTGCTGGTGGCCCTGGTGCGCGGCCCGCAGGGCTTGCAACTGGATGAACGACGCTTGTCGCCGGCCTATCAGCGGCCGTTTTCCGGGCATTATTTCCGTATCGACTTTGCCGACGTGCACTGGCGCTCCCGCTCCCTGTGGGACCAGGAATTGCCCCGGCTCGATCACCCGGGCCTGCACAGCAACCTGCAACTGGGGCCCGAGGGCCAGAAACTGCTGGTGCTGCGCACCGACTATCGACGGTTGGGCCAGGCGATCTCCATCAGCGTGGCCCAGGATTACACGCCGGTGCGTGACAGCTTCCGCCGAATGCAGCAGATCGGCCTGGGGCTCGGGTTGGCGGGGCTGCTGTTGATTCTGTTGCTGCAACGCATCACGGTGCGCCGCGCCTTGCGTCCGCTGGACCGGGCGCGGGAGCAGATTGCCCAGTTGCAGCGCGGGCAGCGTTCGCAACTCGACGAACAGGTGCCACGGGAGCTGGAACCGCTGGTGGCGCAAATCAACCATCTGCTGGCCCACACCGAGGACAGCCTCAAGCGTTCGCGCAACGCATTGGGCAACCTCGGCCATGCCTTGAAGACCCCGCTGGCGGTGCTGCAAAGCCTGGCTTCGAACGAGAAGCTCGATCCGTATCCCGAGTTGCGCAAGCTGCTGCTTGAGCAACTGGAGCAGGTCCGCCAGCGCCTGAACCGGGAACTCAACCGCGCCCGCTTGTCCGGCGATGCCTTGCCCGGCGCGCACCTGGACTGCGATGCCGAGCTGCCGGGCTTGCTGGCCACACTGAACATGATCCACGGCGAACACCTGCACCTGAGCTACGCCGCCCCGCCGGGCCTGCACCTGCCGTGGGATCGTGAAGACCTGCTGGAACTGTTGGGCAACCTGCTGGACAACGCTTGCAAATGGGCTGACGCCGAAGTGCGCCTGACCATGACCGAGACAGCCGACGGATTCAGTCTGGCCGTGGAAGACGACGGCCCGGGCATCCCCAGGGATCGCCGCGACCAGGTGTTCAGCCGCGGCACGCGGCTGGATGAACAGACCGATGGACACGGCCTGGGCCTGGGCATCGTGCGGGACATCGTCGACACCTGGGGCGGCCTGCTGGCGTTGGACGACAGCGAGTGGGGTGGATTGAAGGTCGTGATTGAGTTGCCCAAGCGCTGACCTCTATCGCATGGCGCCGCCCCTCCTGTGGGGGCGGTGGTGGTCGTCAATATTGCGAGATTTGAAAACCCGCCCCACGGCCCTTGCAGCTTGCCGCCGCTTGCTGCAAAGTCGCGACCTTTTTGTCCGGTGGCTTTCCATCGCTGTGCTTTGAGGTAACGATGATAAATGCAGTAATTGCCGCGGTTGGCGTCATGCTGGTGCTCAGCCTGTCCCGCGTGCATGTGGTAATCGCGCTGATTGTCGGCGCATTGGTGGGTGGCCTGGTCGGCGGCCTGGGCATCGAGGCGACGCTCAAGGCGTTCAACGCCGGCCTGGGTGGTGGTGCGACGGTGGCGCTGTCCTACGCCTTGCTCGGCGCTTTCGCCGTGGCGATTGCCAAGTCCGGCATGGCCCACGCCCTGGCGGACAAAGCCCTGGCCCTGGTGGATCGCCAGGACACTGCCGGCGGCAGGGGCGTCAAATGGGTGCTGATCGGTTTGCTGGGAACGGTCGCGGTCGCCTCCCAGAACATTTTGCCGATCCATATCGCTTTCATTCCGCTGCTGGTGCCGCCGCTGCTCTATGTGCTGACCAAGTTGCAGCTGGACCGCCGGTTGATCGCCTGCGTCATGACCTTCGGCCTGATCACGCCCTACATGTTCCTACCGGTTGGTTTCGGCAATATCTTCCTCAACGAAATCCTCCTGGCCAACATCGCCCGCAGCGGTGTGGACGTCAGCGGCATCAACGTCACCCATGCCATGGGCATTCCGGCGCTGGGCATGGTGTTTGGTCTGCTGTTGTCGTTGTTTTCCTACCGCAAGAAGCGCGTCTATGACCTGAAGAAGATCGCCCGGGTCGAGCAAGTGGCGGTGCGCTACAACCCCATGACCTTACTGGTGGCGGGGCTGGCGATTGTCGCGGCGTTCGCCATCCAGCTCCTGGTCGACTCGATGATCATTGGCGCCTTGGTCGGCTTCCTGATTTTCTCGGTATCGGGTGTGGTGCGCTGGCGCGAGACTGACGACCTGTTCACCGAAGGCATGAAGATGATGGCGATGATCGGCTTCATCATGATCGCGGCCTCGGGCTTTGCCGAAGTGATGAAGGCCACCGGCGAAGTCCAGAGCCTGGTGGAGTCTTCGGCGGCCTGGATCGGCCACAACAAGGGCGTCGGCGCGCTGCTGATGCTGCTGGTGGGATTGCTGGTGACCATGGGCATCGGCTCGTCGTTTTCCACGGTGCCGATCCTGGCGACGATTTTCGTGCCGCTGTGCCTGCAACTGGGCTTCAGTCCGTTGGCGATCGTCTGCATTGTCGGTACCGCCGGCGCCCTGGGCGATGCCGGTTCGCCAGCTTCGGACTCGACCCTGGGCCCGACCTCCGGCCTGAACATCGACGGCCAGCACCATCACATCTGGGACACCGTGGTCCCGACCTTCATCCACTACAACCTGCCGCTGCTGGTGTTTGGTTGGGTGGCGGCGATGGTGTTGTAACGCAAGACCGAGTCGCCTGCATCGCGAGCAAGCTCGCTCCCACAGGGTTCGGCGGTGTCCACAATGTTTGTGTTCATACCGATTCACTGTGGGAGATTCCATGTTGCAGGGCAACCCTGCCGACGGACCGCTCACCTTGTCCTACAGTTTTTCCGTGCGGTGCCGTTAATACAGCTAACCACGCCAATAACACCTACAAGAGTGAACAGCATGCGCCTGAGCCTGAAGGCTAAAGTCCTGTCCCTGGCAATACTGCCTGTATTGCTGTCCGCGATGATCATCAGCCTGACCACGGCTTTCATCTTGAAGGAGCAAGCTAGCAAAGAGGTCCAGCAGACCCGCGAACGCCTGCTCAGCGAGGCCAAGGCCACGCTGCAGAACTATGTGGCAGTGGGCCTGACCGCGATCAAGCCGCTCTACGATGCCGCTGCGCCTGGCGATAATGAAGCGCGTGCCCAGGCGATCAAGTTGCTGTCGAACATCAGCTATGGCAAGGACGGCTATTTCTTCGGCTACGACTCCGAGACCATTCGTCTGTTCAAGGCCAACAGCCCCGATGGCGTTGGCAAGAGTTTCAAGGACAACCGCGACCCTAACGGTGTCTACGTCAACCGCGACCTGGTGAAAGTCGCCAAGGACGGAACGCATTATCTGGAATACAGCTCGCCACTGCCCGGCAGCCAGGACCTGGTGCCCAAGCTCGGCTACACCGAGTACCTGTCCAAGTGGGACCTGGCAGTCGGTAGCTCAGTCAACCTGGACGGCATCGAGGCCCAGGTGGCCCTGGTGGAAGCCAAGGTCCACGATCGTGTACAAGGCGTGATATTGAGTATCGTCGGGATCGCCGCCGTGGTGTTGCTGGTGATCGCGGTCGTGGGCCTGTTGCTGGCCAATGCGATCCTGCGTCCCCTGCACCTGATGAAGGACAACCTCGACGATATCGCGGCAGGCGAGGGTGACCTGACCCGTCGGCTGACCATCACCAGCCAGGACGAACTCGGCCAACTGGCCGGTTCGTTCAACCGCTTCGTCGACAAGATCCACGGCCTGGTGCGGCAGATCACCGACATGACCTCGCAACTGACCGGGCTGGTGACGCAAGTCTCCGAGCAGGCCCAGCGCTCCGAGCAGGCCATGGAACGCCAGCGCCACGAAACCGATCAGGTCGCCACGGCGATCAACGAGATGTCCTCGGCCGCCCAGGAAGTCGCCCGCAGTGCCCAAGGTGCCGCCGTCGCGGCCCAGCAGACCGACGAGGAGGGACAATCGGCCAAGCGCGTGGTGGCCGGCAGCATCCAGCAGATTCATGCGTTGGTGAACGATATTCGCAGCAGCGGCGTGTCCCTGGACAGCCTGCAGCAGGACGTGGCCTCGATCGTCAGCGTGCTCGGGGTGATTCGTTCGATCGCCGAGCAGACCAACCTGCTGGCCCTCAACGCCGCCATCGAGGCCGCGCGTGCTGGCGAGGCAGGGCGTGGGTTTGCCGTGGTGGCCGATGAAGTGCGGGCCCTGGCCAGCCGGACCCAGCAAAGTACCCAGGAAATCCAGGGCATGATCGACCGCCTGCAATCCGGCACCCACGCCGCGGTGGAGGCCATGCGTCGCTCCAGCGAAGCGGGCGACGGCACCTCGGCGCAGGCCAACGAAGCCGGGGCGTCCCTGGACACCATGGCGCAACTGATCGGCACCATCAACTCGATGAACGCCCAGATCGCCAGCGCTGCCGAAGAACAGACCGCGGTGGCCGAGGAAATCAACCGCAGCGTGCATCAGATCGCCGTGGCCGTGGACAGCGTCGCCGACGAAACCCAACTCGGCGCCCAGACCTCCCGCAGCCTGGCCGACCTGGGCCAGCGCCTGGGCAAGCTGGTGGGGCAGTTCCGGATCTGATCCCATCGCAGCAGGAGCTGCCGAAGGCTGCGATCTTTTGCTCTCGATCCAGATGTTTTCACCCGGGCAACCGGGTCTTATCGAGAAAGAAGGATCGCAGCCTTCGGCAGTTCCTGCCGCGTAAGCCGTTCCGCCTACTCAAGTCATACACCGTTGTGGCGAGGGGATTTATCCCCGTTGGGCTACGAAGTAGCCCCAAGGTAGATAGCGTGGTACCTCAGGTAAGCAGTATTTGATTTTTTTGGGGCTGCTTCGCAGCCCAACGGGGATAAATCCCCTCACCACAGTTTCATGATCCGGCAGGCAACTCACGCACATCGCGCATCAACAACCCAAACCGCAGGTCCACCGCATCCGGGATGGGCAGGTACACCACGTGTCCATCCCCCGGTGCCACCTCGATGCCCTGGCCTTTGGCATTCTGCAACTGATGCAGGTCGAAGTGGAAATTGCCCTTGGGGGTCATCAGTTCCATGTGATCCCCCAGGCCAAAGCGGTTCTTCACCCGCACTTCGGCCAGGCGTTCGCGCCGTTCGCCGGTCAGTTCACCGACGAACTGCTGGCGCTCCGACACCGAGCTGCCGTTTTGGTAGTTCTGGTATTCGTCGTGCACGTGGCGCCTCAGAAAACCTTCGGTGTAGCCGCGCTGGGCCAGGGACTCCAGGTCGGTCATCAGGCCACGATCGAATTCCCGCCCGGCCACCGCGTCATCGATAGCCCGGCGATACACCTGGGTGGTGCGCGCGCAATAGAAGTGCGACTTGGTCCGGCCTTCGATCTTCAGCGAGTGCACGCCCATGCGCGCCAGGCGCTCGACGTGTTGTACGGCGCGCAGGTCCTTGGCATTCATGATGTAGGTGCCGTGTTCGTCCTCGAAGGCCGGCATGGATTCCTCCGGGCGGTTGGCTTCCTGGAGCAAAAACACTTGGTCGGTGGGCGCGCCGAGGCCCAGGGTCGGCTCGGGCTGATAGCTCTGCACAATGTCGCCCACGGCATTTTCCACCGCCGGTTGTGCCGCATATTTCCAACGACAGGCATTGGTGCAACTGCCCTGGTTGGCGTCGCGCTTGTTCAAATAGCCGGACAGCAGGCAACGCCCGGAATAGGCCATGCACAGCGCTCCGTGGACGAACACTTCCAGTTCCATGGCCGGCACCTGTTCGCGGATCTCGGCGATTTCCTCCAGGGACAGTTCCCGGGACAGGATGATCCGGTTCAAGCCCTGTTGCTGCCAGAACTCGACGCTCGCCCAGTTCACCGTGTTGGCCTGCACCGACAGGTGAATCGGCATCTGGGGGAAATGCCGGCGCACCAGCATGATCAGCCCCGGGTCGGACATGATCAGCGCGTCCGGCGCCATGGCGATCACCGGTTCAAGGTCTTTGAGGAAGGTGCGCAGCTTGGCGTTGTGCGGGGCAATGTTCACCACCACGTAGAAGCGCTTGCCCATGGCCTGGGCCTCGGCAATACCCAAGGCCAGATTCGCATGGTCGAACTCGTTGTTGCGCACCCGCAGGCTGTAGCGCGGTTGGCCGGCATACACCGCATCGGCACCGTAGGCGAAGGCATAGCGCATGTTTTTCAGGGTGCCGGCGGGAGCCAGCAGTTCGGGGGCGGCGAGGGTCATGATGGCGTCGGATCGCAAAAGGCGGCGAGGGTAGCCCATGGTCGGCCAGGCTTTATTGATCTGAATCAATGCACGACGCAAACGAGAAGGCACTCCCACGAGTCCTGGCTGACTAACGTTTATCCCGCCTTTGGACATGGAAAGCTGATGAATCGAAAGATGCTGCAAAACAAAGCCCAGATGCTGCTCCTGGTGCTGGTCACCATCGCGTTCATCTGGATTCTGCTGCCGTTTTACGGCGCGGTGTTCTGGGCGGTGATCCTGGGCATCGTCTTTGCGCCGATGCAGCGCCGCCTGCAGTTGAAATTCGGCTGGCACCGCAATGTCACGTCGCTGTTCACGTTGAGCATCTGTGTGGTCAGCGCGATCTTGCCGGTGATCATCATCAGTACGTTGTTGGTCCAGGAAGGCGCGGCGCTGTACAAGAGCCTGGAAAGCGGAGAACTGGACATTGCCGATTACCTGGCCCGTTTCAAGGATGCCTTGCCGCCGTACTTCCAGCACCTGCTGGACCGCTTCGGCCTGGGCAACCTGAACGGCTTGCGCGACAAGATCGTCAAGAGCGCGATGCAAGGCAGCGAGTTCTTCGCCACCCAGGCCTTCAGTTTCGGCCAGGGCACTTTTCAGTTCCTGGTCAGCTTCTTCGTGATGATCTACCTGCTGTTCTTCTTTCTGCGCGACGGCGCGGAGCTGGTGCGCAAGGTGCGCATGGCCATTCCCTTGGCGGAACACCAAAAGCGCCGCCTGCAGTTGAAGTTCAATCGAGTGGTGCGCGCCACGGTGAAGGGCAACCTGCTGGTCGCCATCAGCCAAGGGGCGCTGGGTGGGCTGATCTTCTGGATCCTGGGGATTCCGACGGTGTTGCCCTGGGCGGTGCTGATGGCGTTCCTGTCGTTGTTGCCAGCGGTGGGGGCGGGCCTCGTCTGGGCGCCGGTGGCGGTGTATTTCCTGCTCTCGGGGGCGATCTGGCAGGGCGTGGTGTTGACGCTGTTCGGGGTGTTCGTGATCGGCCTGGTGGACAATTTCCTGCGCCCGATCCTAGTGGGCAAGGACACCAAGATGCCCGACTACATGGTGCTGGTCTCGACATTGGGCGGGCTGGCGGTGTTCGGGCTCAATGGCTTCGTGATCGGGCCGCTGATCGCCGCGCTGTTCATGTCGAGTTGGGCCCTGTTCGTCGAAACCACGCCGCGGGTGCAGTTGCCCTAGGCGCTCAGCAGGTACGGGCCGATGCGTTGCGACAGGGCCTGGGCGGCGGGCAGTGAAGTCAGCGGGCCGCTGATGGTCACGCCGTCTTGCACCAGATACCAGCAGGCCAGCAACCCGAGCTCCCGGAGTGGGGCAGGGACGGCGCTGCCAATGACAGACATGATTTGAACCTTGGGCATGGAACACCTCCATCAATCGATGGGGGTTACCTTACGACTCAGTGGGGGTAACGAAAAATCAACCGGCTCAATAGTAGGAATCGATGCCGCTCAATCGACGACCAGATCGAGCATGTGCACCACTTCCTGCTCGTTGAGCAGGCCCTTGCGCACCAGGTTTTCCGCCAACAGGGAAAGAAACTTGGCGCTGCGGTGGCCTTCGAGTTGCTTGAGTTCGGTCAGCACGTTGTACACCTTGCTTGAGGTGCACAGGCCGACGATGCGATGGGGGTTTTGTGTGGGCATACCTTCGTCCTTGTTCTTATGAAGCTGTTGTTGGCGGACAGAGCCAGTTTGCGGCCCTGTCATGACGCTCACGTGACAGCTTGGGTTGTTGGAAAAAAGAAAGCAGGATTCAGACCATAATGCCTTTTTGGCGCCGGATTATTGTTCCTGTAGCGACCTCGGCAAGTCTTTTCAACCAGCTGCGCTTTATTTTTCCCACAAAAAAGCCCCTGAACCTTTCGATTCAGGGGCTTGATTACTTGCTATCTGGCTCCACGACCTGGACTCGAACCAGGGACCCAGTGATTAACAGTCACTTGCTCTACCAACTGAGCTATCGCGGAATGGCGCGTATGTTACTGATTGGAAAAGAGAAGTCAAGCGTCCATTGGCGGACGGCGCGTTCCTGGTGGCCTTTGACGGTCAATCAACGATTGGCAGTTACCGTCAGGGCAGGAGAGGACTACCATGGTCGCCCGGAAGTGGCAGGATGCGCTGCCGGCCATTCGCCGACACTAAGGTATGCGCCATGAACCACCTGTTACCTCTTCTCAGTGCCCGCCGCGCCGAGGTGCTCTTGTGAGTACCGCCCAGATCAGCTTGCCCAAGGGTGTGGGGCCTCATGCCGAGAAACTGTACGACGCCATCACCCAGGCGAGCACGGCTGAGGAATTGAACCGTGCCGGGGGCAAGGCCGAGGGTTTTGTCCTGGGGTTGGAAAGCACCAAGGCGATCAAGAGCCAGGTGGCCGAGTCGCTGTATGTCATCTATGACGATGCGGCGAGCCAGCGGGCGACGGAGTTGTAGTCTCGATGCATTTGCTTGTATAGGGAATGCGGGGGGGCTGGATGCTTTTTGTGGTGAGGGGATTTATCCCCGCTGGGCTGCGTAGCAGCCCTGAAATTAGCAACGGATGTAGTAGGTTAATAACTTCAAGCACCTTGGGGCTGCTTCGCAACCCAGTGGGGATAAAATCCCCTCGCCACAGGTTTTGGTGTGTGCCTGTTTTCATAGGCTTAGACAGCCAAAAAAACGGGAAGCCATGGCTTCCCGTTCTTCATTCCAGCGACCTTCAGATCACCTGGACGATAGCCTTGGTCACCGCGTCGATGTTGTTCTGGTTCAGCGCGGCCACGCAGATGCGGCCGGTGTCCAGGGCGTAGATGCCGAACTCGTTGCGCAGGCGCGTCACTTGTTCAACGGTCAGGCCGGAGTAGGAGAACATCCCGCTCTGGCGTGCGACGAAGCTGAAGTCGTGGTGCGGGGCGGCCTTGGCCAGCATGTCCACCATCTGGACGCGCATGCCGCGAATGCGCAGGCGCATTTCGGCCAGCTCGGCTTCCCACTGGGCCCGCAGTTCCGGGCTGTTGAGCACGGCGGCGACGATGCTGGCGCCGTGGGTCGGTGGGTTGGAGTAGTTGGTGCGGATCACGCGCTTGACCTGGGACAGCACGCGGGCACTTTCTTCTTTCGATTCGCTGACGATCGACAGGGCGCCGACGCGCTCGCCGTACAGGGAGAACGACTTGGAGAACGAGCTGGAGGCGAAGAAGGTCAGGCCCGACTCGGCGAACAGGCGCACGGCTGCCGCGTCTTCGTCGATACCGGCGCCAAAGCCCTGGTAGGCCATGTCCAGGAACGGAACGTGGTTCTTGGCCTTGACCACGGCCAGCACGTTTTTCCAGTCTTCCGGGCTCAGGTCCACGCCGGTCGGGTTGTGGCAGCAGGCGTGCAGCACAACGATCGAGCGGTCGGGCAGGGCGTTGAGGTCTTCCAGCAGGCCGCTGCGGTTCACGTCGTGGGTGGCGGCGTCGTAGTAGCGGTAGTTCTGCACCGGGAAACCAGCGGTTTCGAACAGGGCGCGGTGGTTTTCCCAGCTTGGGTCGCTGATGGCGACGACGGCGTCAGGCAGCAGTTGCTTGAGGAAGTCGGCACCGATCTTCAGTGCGCCGGTGCCGCCCACGGCCTGGGTGGTGATGACGCGACCGGAGGTGATCAGCGGCGAATCCTTGCCGAACAGCAAGGTCTGCACGGCCTGGTCGTAGGCGGCAATGCCGTCGATCGGCAGGTAGCCACGGGAAACGTGCTGAGCCACGCGAGCCGTCTCGGCCTCGACAACGGCGCGCAGGAGTGGAATACGCCCCTCTTCATTGCAGTAAACACCTACACCCAGGTTGACCTTGTTGGTACGAGTGTCGGCGTTGAAAGCTTCGTTGAGGCCCAGGATGGGGTCGCGGGGTGCCAATTCGACAGCGGAAAACAGGCTCATTATTGCGCGGCTCTAATGGAGAGTGAGGGGAGGTGTGGCGCTCCAGCCGAATGCACTAGAGCGGTGCACAAACGGGGAGCTAGTATAGAGGCCATCACTCGGCACGGCGACAGGCGATTCGGCTTTCAGGCTAAGTTTTTTCGATTTTTTTCGACCGTTAGTCCTTTCGCCGCGTCAAAGTCTTCAAGGCGTGTAGGACGTTCGTCTTGAAAGCGAAGGCATTCACCTCCACATTGTGTGCATCCCAGCTTTTTCCTCGGGCAACACCCGTCGTTTCGGTCTTTCTCGTTCCTGTCGGCTGGCCGACAGGGGTGAATCCAGAGGTTATGTCATGTCTGAATTCCAGCTAGTCACCCGCTTCCAGCCCGCCGGCGATCAGCCGGAAGCCATCCGCCTGATGGTCGAAGGCATCGAGGCCGGGCTGGCGCACCAGACGTTGCTCGGTGTGACCGGTTCGGGCAAGACCTTCAGCATCGCCAACGTGATCGCCCAGATTCAGCGCCCGACCCTGGTACTGGCGCCGAACAAGACCCTGGCGGCGCAGCTGTACGGCGAGTTCAAGGCGTTTTTCCCGAATAACGCCGTGGAATACTTCGTTTCCTACTACGACTACTACCAGCCCGAGGCCTACGTGCCGTCGTCGGACACCTTCATCGAGAAGGATGCCTCGATCAACGATCACATCGAACAGATGCGACTGTCGGCGACCAAGGCCTTGCTCGAGCGCAAGGACGCGATCATCGTCACCACGGTGTCGTGCATCTACGGCCTGGGCAGCCCGGAAACGTACTTGAAGATGGTGCTGCACGTGGACCGTGGCGACAAACTCGACCAACGCGCCTTGCTGCGGCGCCTGGCGGACTTGCAGTACACCCGCAACGACATGGATTTCGCCCGGGCGACGTTCCGGGTGCGTGGCGATGTGATCGACATCTACCCGGCGGAATCGGACCTGGAAGCGATTCGCATCGAGCTGTTCGACGATGAAGTGGAGAGCCTCTCGGCGTTCGACCCGCTGACCGGTGAAGTGATCCGCAAGTTGCCACGCTTCACGTTCTATCCCAAGAGCCACTATGTGACGCCCCGGGAAACCCTGCTGGACGCCATCGAAGGGATCAAGGCCGAGTTGCAGGAGCGCCTGGAATACCTGCGTTCGAACAACAAGCTGGTGGAAGCCCAGCGTCTGGAGCAGCGGACCCGGTTTGACCTGGAGATGATCCTGGAGCTGGGCTACTGCAACGGCATCGAAAACTATTCGCGCTACCTGTCGGGCCGTCCGGCGGGCGCGCCACCCCCTACCTTGTATGACTACCTGCCAGCCGATGCCCTGCTGGTCATCGACGAGTCCCACGTCAGCGTGCCCCAGGTCGGCGCCATGTACAAAGGCGACCGTTCGCGCAAGGAAACCCTGGTGGAGTACGGTTTTCGCCTGCCCTCGGCCCTGGACAACCGGCCGATGCGCTTCGATGAATGGGAAAGCGTCAGTCCGCAGACGATTTTTGTCTCGGCCACCCCTGGCAACTACGAGGCCGAGCATGCCGGACGGGTGATCGAACAGGTGGTGCGGCCGACCGGGCTGGTGGATCCGCAGGTCGAAGTGCGTCCGGCGCTGACCCAGGTCGATGACCTGCTCTCGGAAATCACCAAGCGCGTGGCGGTGGAGGAGCGGGTGCTGGTCACCACGCTGACCAAGCGCATGGCCGAAGACCTTACCGATTACCTGGCCGACCACGGCGTGCGGGTGCGCTACCTGCACTCGGACATCGACACGGTGGAGCGGGTCGAGATCATTCGCGACCTGCGCCTGGGGACCTTCGATGTGTTGGTGGGGATCAACCTGCTGCGCGAAGGCCTGGACATGCCGGAAGTGTCGCTGGTGGCGATTCTCGACGCCGACAAGGAAGGTTTCCTGCGTTCCGAGCGTTCGTTGATCCAGACCATCGGTCGCGCGGCACGTAACCTCAATGGCCGGGCGATTCTGTATGCCGACCGCATCACCGGCTCCATGGAGCGGGCCATCGGCGAGACCGAGCGCCGTCGCGACAAGCAGATCGCCTTCAACCTGGCCAACGGCATTACCCCCAAGGGCGTGTTCAAGGATGTCGCCGACATCATGGAAGGCGCCACCGTGCCCGGCTCGCGCAGCAAGAAGCGCAAGGGCATGGCCAAGGCGGCCGAAGAGAGCGCTCGTTACGAGGCCGAACTGCGCTCGCCAAGCGAAATCACCAAGCGCATACGCCAGTTGGAAGAGAAAATGTACCAGTTGGCCCGGGACCTGGAGTTCGAAGCGGCGGCGCAATTGCGTGATGAGATTGGCAAGTTGCGCGAGCGATTGCTGGTTGTCTGAGGTTGTGTGGCGACCTTAAGGGCGTCATCGCGAGCAAGCTCGCCCCCACAGTTCGATCGAATCGCCCAATGATCCCTTGCGGGAGCGGGCTTGCCCGCGATGGGGGCGATTCGGTCTGGCGACTGCCGACACAAATCCCGCTCTCACTGGAGCCCGCCCGCCATCGCCTGTTACCATTCGCCCCCTGTTTGTTCTTCGCTTTTATATTCTTTCCGAGACATGCCATGACCACCGTCCGCACCCGCATCGCGCCTTCGCCCACTGGCGATCCCCATGTCGGCACCGCCTACATCGCTTTGTTCAACTATTGCTTTGCCAAGCAGCATGGCGGCGAGTTCATTCTGCGGATCGAGGACACCGACCAGTTGCGTTCGACCCGCGAGTCCGAACAGCAGATCTTCGACGCCCTGCGCTGGTTGGGGATCGACTGGAGCGAAGGCCCGGACGTCGGCGGCCCGCACGGTCCGTACCGCCAGAGCGAGCGTGGTGACATCTACCAGCAGTATTGCCAGCAATTGGTGGACATGGGGCATGCGTTCCCGTGTTTCTGCACGGCCGAAGAGCTGGACCAGATGCGCGCCGAGCAAATGGCCCGTGGCGAAACCCCGCGCTACGACGGCCGGGCGCTGCTGCTGTCCAAGGAAGAAGTCGCCCGTCGCCTGGCGGCTGGCGAGCCTCATGTTATCCGCATGAAGGTGCCCACCGAAGGCGTCTGCGTGGTGCCGGACATGCTGCGTGGCGATGTCGAGATCCCGTGGGATCGCATGGACATGCAAGTGCTGATGAAGACCGATGGCCTGCCAACGTACTTCCTGGCGAATGTGGTCGACGATCACCTGATGGGCATCACCCACGTCCTGCGCGGTGAAGAGTGGCTGCCATCGGCGCCGAAACTGATCCTGCTCTACGAATACTTCGGCTGGGAGCAACCACAGCTGTGCTACATGCCGCTGCTGCGCAACCCGGACAAGAGCAAGCTGTCCAAGCGCAAGAACCCGACCTCGGTGACGTTCTACGAGCGCATGGGCTTCATGCCCGAGGCGATGCTCAACTACCTGGGACGCATGGGCTGGTCGATGCCGGACGAGCGCGAGAAGTTCTCGCTGCAGGAAATGGTCGAGCATTTCGATCTGTCGCGCGTATCCCTGGGCGGGCCGATCTTCGACGTCGAGAAACTGTCGTGGCTCAACGGCCAGTGGCTGCGGGACCTGCCGGTGGAAGAGTTCGCCGCACGTGTGCAGAAGTGGGCATTGAACCCTGAGTACATGATGAAGATCGCCCCTCATGTGCAGGGCAGGGTAGAGACCTTCAGCCAGATCGCCCCTCTGGCCGGTTTCTTCTTCGCCGGCGGCGTGACGCCGGATGCGAAGCTGTTCGAGTCCAAGAAGCTCTCCGGTGACCAGGTGCGCCAGTTGATGCAACTGATCCTGTGGAAGCTCGAAAGCCTGCGTCAGTGGGAGAAGGACAGCATCACCGCGACCATCCAGGCCGTGGTCGAATCGCTGGAGTTGAAATTGCGCGATGCCATGCCGCTGATGTTCGCCGCCATTACCGGCCAGGCCAGCTCGGTGTCGGTGCTCGATGCGATGGAAATCCTCGGGCCGGACCTGACCCGTTTCCGCCTGCGCCAGGCCATCGATCTGCTCGGTGGTGTGTCGAAGAAGGAAAACAAGGAGTGGGAAAAACTGCTGGGCGCGATCGCGTAAGCGCTCGATGAGGCAGGACATACCCCGGTTTTCCGGGGTTTGTCGGTAAGTGATTGTTATCCCGGCAAAAAATTTTCAAATTTGTTGAAAATAAATTTGACAGCCCTCCGATACGCCCTTAAGATTCGCCCCGTCCTCAGCGATGAGGGGCTATAGCTCAGCTGGGAGAGCGCTTGCATGGCATGCAAGAGGTCGACGGTTCGATCCCGTCTAGCTCCACCAATTTACACTTCAGGGCCTGGCCACACCGGTCTTGAAGCGATCAACACTCAGCGTTGATCAGTTGTATAGAAGGGTTTGCGTCCCCTTCGTCTAGTGGCCTAGGACACCGCCCTTTCACGGCGGTAACAGGGGTTCGAGTCCCCTAGGGGACGCCAGTTTTACAGAAGCGATGTTGCAAGATGTCGCTCCGCCGCGAGGCGAAAAATCCGGGGCTATAGCTCAGCTGGGAGAGCGCTTGCATGGCATGCAAGAGGTCGACGGTTCGATCCCGTCTAGCTCCACCAATTACAGGTTCAAGGTCTGGCCACACCGTCCTTGAATCGATCAGCTCTCAGCGCTGATCAGTCAGAAGGTTTGTGTCCCCTTCGTCTAGTGGCCTAGGACACCGCCCTTTCACGGCGGTAACAGGGGTTCGAGTCCCCTAGGGGACGCCACGATTACCCGCTCTGCGGGATTTTATAAGGGTCATTCAATTCTTGAATGGCCCTTTTGTTTGTCTGGCGTTCGGCCAATTCCCTTATCCTTGAAAATAGACTTCTGACCGGCGGTCAAAATTTCCGCTTGCGGAAAATTATTATAGGAATAATATTTCAGTCGTAATATTCGGAGGCGACGATGAGCGATAAAAAGGCACAAACCCGTGAACGCATTCTCAAGGCCGCCAGCGATGCGCTGATCCAGCGTGGGCCGGCTGAGCCGAGTGTGGGCGAGGTGATGGGCGCGGCCGGCCTGACGGTGGGTGGTTTTTATGCCCATTTCGAAAGCAAGGATGCCTTGATGCTGGAGGCATTCAAGCAATTGCTCAATCGGCGCCGCGGCCTGATCGCCGACATGGACGGCGAGCTGACAGGCGAAGAGCGGCGCGCCCTGGTGGCGGCGTTCTATCTGTCGCGCAAGCACCGCGATTCCACCGAAAACGCTTGTCCGATCCCGGCGTCGGTCGGCGAGCTCGGCCGGCTGCCGGATGCGTTTCGTGAAGTGCTCAATGAGCATATCGAGTTGATGGTCGCGCAATTGGCGGCCAGCCCGGAGGACGCTGACAAGGCCCTGGCCGATATCGCCTTGATGGTGGGCGGCCTGGCCCTGGCGCGAGCACTGGGCCCTGGAGAGTTATCGGATCGTTTGCTGCGCGCCGCCAAGTCGGCGGTGCGATGAGCTAAGGCGCAAGCCCTGGAGATGAGCGATGAACAGGTTGAGCTGGATTCGTAGCGTCAATGGCACGCTTGGTTGGGTGGCTCCGCGCCTGGTGGCGAAGAAGATGCGTGGGGTGTTCATGCAGCCCCGGAACCTGCCGCCCCGCGACTGGGAGTTGCCGCTGCTGGCCAGTTCCGAGCGCATCACCTTGCGTTTCGGTCTGTCGGCGTTACGTTGGGGCAGGGGCCCGGTCGTCCTGCTGATGCACGGCTGGGAAGGGCGGCCTACTCAGTTCGGGGCGTTGATCACTGCGTTGGTGGACGCCGGCTACATGGTGGTGGCGCTGGACGGCCCGGCCCATGGTCGCTCTCTTGGTCGCGAGGCGAATGTCTTGCTGTTCGCCAGGGCCATGCTTGAAGCAGCGGCTGAATTACCGCCGCTGCAAGCCGTGATCGGGCATTCCATGGGCGGTGCCAGTGCCATGCTGGCGGTTCAGTTGGGGTTGCGTACCGAGACCCTGGTCAGTGTTGCCGCGCCCGGCCGCATTCTTGGCGTGTTGCGCGGGTTTGCCCGAATGATGGGGTTACCACCCAAGGCACGTTCGGCCTTCATTCGCGAAGTGGAGCGTGACGTCGGCATGCGGGCCGCAAAGATGGACGTCTCCCACTACCAGCTGGATCTGCCCGGGCTGATCGTCCATGCCGAGGACGACACATTCGTCTCGGTCAAGGAATCGCAACTGATCCACGAAGCCTGGTTCGACAGCCGCTTGCTGCGATTGCCCGAGGGTGGGCACCAGCGGGTGCTGGCCGATCCTCGTGTCATTGATGGTGTGTTATCACTGCTGGCCGGGCGCAGCCTGCAAGCGCGGCAATCGGCTTGATCATCCGTTACACTGCCCCGATCCACATTCAACCGGGAGAGGGGCATGGGCTGGGATCGCGCAACACCGTTCATTATTGATCTTCAGGTAAATGCCGAAGACATCGACGGGCTGGGTCACGCCAACAACGCGGTGTACGTTACCTGGCTCGAGCGCTGTGCCTGGCGTCATTCCCAGCTCCTGGGCCTGGATCTGGTGGAGTACCGGCGCCTCGACCGGGCCATGGCAGTGGTGCGGCATGAAATCGATTACCTGGCAGCCGCCTATGAAGGCGACGAGCTGCAATTGGCGACCTGGATCGTCGACTGGGACCAACGGTTGAAGATGACCCGGCATTTCCAGCTGATTCGGCCAAGCGACAACACCACGTTGCTGCGGGCCCAGACCACCTTCGTTTGCATTGAACTGTCCACTGGCCGACCCAAGCGTATGCCGCCGGAATTCATTGAAGGCTATGGTGTGGCGCTGAATCCATCTGGTCTCTGCATAGACTGACCCACCGCTATCGCGAGCAAGCTCGCTCCCACAAGGATTTGTGGTGAATGCCAGATTTGCAGGCAAAATCCGGTAAACTGCCGCACGTTTTTTCCTTGAGTGTGTCTTTTTCATGCAAATTGCCCTGGCGCCCATGGAGGGGTTGGTCGACAACATCCTGCGGGATGTCCTGACCCGTGTTGGCGGGATCGACTGGTGTGTCACCGAGTTCATCCGTGTCAACGACCGCCTGCTCACGCCGGCCTATTTCCATAAGCTCGCCCCTGAGTTGCTGACGGGTGCCCAGACGGCTGCCGGCGTGCCGTTGCGGGTGCAGTTGCTCGGTTCCGATCCGGTATGCCTGGCGGAAAACGCGGCGTTGGCGTGCGAGTTGGGTTCGGAAGTTATCGATCTGAATTTCGGTTGCCCGGCCAAGACCGTGAACAAATCCCGGGGTGGGGCGGTGTTGCTCAAGGAACCGGAGTTGCTCAACCAGATCGTCGAACACGTGCGTCGTGCGGTGCCCAGGCATATCCCTGTTACCGCCAAGATGCGCCTGGGTTTCGATAGCCCGGACGGTGCGCTGGTCTGTGCCACGGCGCTGGCCGAAGGTGGCGCGGCGCATATCGTGGTGCATGCGCGGACCAAGGTCGACGGCTACAAGCCTCCGGCCCACTGGGAGTGGATTCCGCGGGTGCAGGAAGTGGTCAAGGTGCCGGTGTTCGCCAACGGCGATATCTGGAGCGTGGACGATTGGCGCCGTTGCCGCGAAATCAGCGGTGTCGAAGACATCATGCTCGGTCGCGGTCTCGTTTCCCGTCCTGACCTGGCCCGGCAGATCGCCGCCGCTCGAGCCGGTGAGGAGGTGGTCGAGATGTCCTGGGTCGAACTGCAGCCGATGCTCCACGACTTCTGGGTGCAAGTGGTCGAGCAGCTGACGCCGCGCCAGGCCCCGGGCCGGTTGAAGCAGTGGCTGGCGATGCTGACTCGCAATTACCCCGAAGCGGTGACGCTGTTTAGCGCTTTGCGCCGGGAAACCGACCTGGACGCGGTGGGCCATTTGCTGGGTGTGCAGCGCACCGAAGCGGCTTGAAAAAATTTCAGAAAAAGCTCTTGAAAAGTTTTTGGCGGTCCCTAGATAAGGGTTACGCGATGCCGAATTCGGGTCGCGGAGACAAAAAAACTTGCTGAATTTTTCAGGAGATTTGAATCATGAGTACTGCATTTTCGCTGGCCCCTCTGTTCCGTTCCTCGGTAGGTTTCGACCGTTTCAACGACTTGTTCGAAACCGCCCTGCGCAACGAGCCGGGCAGCAGCTATCCACCCTACAATGTGGAAAAACATGGTGATGACGAGTACCGCATCGTGGTCGCCGCCGCCGGGTTCCAGGAAGAAGACCTGGACTTGCAGGTGGAAAAAGGTGTGCTGACCATCAGTGGTGGCAAACGTGAAGCCAGTAACGACAGCGTCACCTACCTGCACCAGGGCATCGCCCAGCGTGCGTTCAAGCTGTCCTTCCGGTTGGCCGACCATATCGAGATCAAGTCCGCCGGCCTGAGCAACGGTCTGTTGAGCATTGACCTGCTGCGAGTGGTTCCGGAAGAGGCGAAAGCCAAGCGCATCCCGATCAACGGGGCGCAGCAGCAACCCGCGTTGCAAAACTGATGCATCGCAGTTGAAGAAGGGCGCCAGATGGCGCCCTTTTTCATTTTGCAGATCAGTGGAAGATTAATTGTGGCGAGGGGATTTATCCCCGCTGGGCTGCGAAGCGGCCCCAAAACCAGCCGCCTCGGTATGTCAGGTGGGTCAGTGTCGTTCAATTTCTTTGGGGCTGCTGCGCAGCCCAACGGGGATAAATCCCCTCGCCACAGTGTCATTGCCACAAGGGTTTGTTTCATAGCGTATTACGGCAACAACCGCTCAAACGCCTCCAGCGGCAACGGCCGGCTGTGCAGGTAGCCCTGGTACAAATGGCAATCGAGCCCCTGCAAAAAATGCAATTGTTCCAGGGTCTCCACGCCTTCGGCAATCATGATCAGGTTGAGGCTGCGGGCCATGGCGACGATGGCGCGGATGATTTCGGCGTCGTTGGGGTCGCTGGTGGCGTCGCGCACGAATGACTGGTCGATCTTCAGCGTGTCCACCGGCAGGCGCTTGAGGTAGGTCAGCGACGAATAACCGGTGCCGAAATCATCCATGGCGAAGCTCACCCCCAGTTTCTTGAGCCGGCGCATCTTGGCAATGGTGTCGTCCAGGTTCTGGATCACGATGCCTTCGGTGATCTCCAGTTTCAGCAGGGAGAAGGGCAGGCCATGAGTGACGAGGCTATTTTCGATGCGTTCGACAAAGTCGCTCTGGCGGAATTGCCGTGGGCTGATGTTCACGCACAGGCTGAATTGCTGGGGATCGATCTTGCCTTTGGCGATCAGTTGCTTGAAGCCGTCGCAGGCCTCATCGAGGATCCAGGTCCCGACTTCCAGGATCAGGCCACTGTCCTCCAGCACTTTGATGAATTCGTTAGGCGATTGGGCGCCCAGGTCCGGGTGATGCCAGCGCACCAGGGCTTCGGCGCCGATGATGCGGTTGTCCCGGGCATCGACCTGAGGCTGGAAATGCACGCTGAACTCGCCACGGGCCAGGGCAAGGCGCAGGTCGGTCTCCATGCGCAGCCGTTCGCTGGCGGCTTTTTGCATGGTGGTGTGAAACATCTGCGAGGTGTTGCGCCCTGAGTCCTTGGCGCGGTACAGCGCGATGTCGGCGCGCTTGAGCAAATCGGTGGGCGTGGAACCGTGGTCGGGAATCAGCGCTATACCGATGCTCGGCGTGACCTGCAGTCGCTGGCCATCGAGGAACATCGGCTCCGAGAGCAATTCGCGCAGGGTGTTGGCCAGGGTCTGCACTTGCTTGCTGACATCGCTGCGCGAGCCTTCCAGGCCGCTGAGCAGCACCACGAATTCATCGCCACCCAGCCGGGCGACGGTGTCTTCCAGGCGCACGCTGGCCTCCAGGCGTGCGGTGATTATCTTCAGCACGGTGTCGCCCACCGGGTGACCGAGGGAGTCGTTGATGTGCTTGAAGTGATCCAGATCGAGAAACAGTAGGGCGCCGCGCAAGTTGTGGCGCTTGAGCAGGGCGATCTGCTGGCTCAGACGGTCCATCAGCAAGGCGCGGTTGGGCAGGTTGGTCAGCGGGTCGTGGTAGGCCAGGTGGCGGATCTGGGCTTCGGCATTGCGCAGCAGGCTCACGTCCCGGGCGGTCAGCAGCAGGCACGCCGTTTCATTGAGGGTGATGGGCTCGACCGAGACCTCCACCGTAAGGATTTCCCCCCGTTTATTGCGCCCGAGCATCTCCTGGTGAACGACGCGGCCCTTGAGTCGCAGCTCGGCCAGCAAGGCGGCTCGCTGTTTTTCTTCGGCCCAGATCCCCACTTCGTAGACGGTGTGCCCGATCACTTCGTCGGCGCGGTAGCCGGTCAGCCGGCAGAAGCCGTCGTTGACCTCGAGGTAGCGACCGCTTTCGAGCTCGGTGATGGTGATGGCGTCGGGGCTGGAATGAAACGCCTTGGCGAATTTCTCTTCACTGGCCTTGAGGGCGGCTTCGGAGCGTTGCTGTTGCGTGATGTCCCGCAAGGTCGTGACGATGCAGGGCTGGTTGCCGACGTTGATTTGCCGGCTGGAAATCACACAGGTCAATGGCTGGCCGTTCTTATGGTGAACGACGATGGCGACATTGTTCAGCGATTGTTCGCGGATCACCCGTTCGATGCGTTGCAGGCTGCTGCCCGAGGCATCCCATAGGCCGATTTCGTCGGCGTCGAGACCAATCACGTCGCTGGCGGTCCAGCCGAAGGTCTGGGTGAAACTGGAATTGATCTCAAGGAACCGGCCGCTGTCCTGGTGAGTGACGCAGATGGGGTCGGGGCTGACCTGGAACAGTGTGGCGAATTTTTCCTCCGAGGCGGCCAGGCTCTGTTCGCGCTCCACCTGGTCGGTGATGTCGAGCAAGGTGCCGGCCATGCGCAAGGGGCTGCCGTCGTCGTTGCGGTAGAGGCGGGCGCGGCTTTCCAGGTAGCGCGAGCTGCCGTCCGGCAGTTGCACGCGGTAGGTCAACTGATAGTTGCCCGCCGGGCCTTCGCGCAGGCTGCGATAGGCATTGCGCATGTTGTTGCGTTCTTCAGTGGGAACGCCTTCGAAAAACGCATCGAAGGATTCGTGGAACGGCTTGGGCTCCAGGCCATGGAGCTGCGCGGCCCGGGCCGAGCCGTAGAGCATGCCGCTGGGGATGTGCCAGTCCCAGGTGCCCAGTTGCGCCGAGTCGAGGGCCAGGTCCAGGCGTTCCTGGCTGTCCTTGAGGGCCTGTTCGGCGAGTTTGCGCTCGGTGGTGTCTAGGAAGGTGCTCAACAGGTAGGGCTGGCCCTCCAGCTCGACTTTCTGTGCGCTGAGCAGGCCGGTGTGGATCTGGCCGTTGCTGGCTCGCAGTTCCACCTCCATGCTCGCCAGTTCGCCCTTGGCCTTGATGGCTTCCAACAGTTTTACCCGTTGCCCGGGGTCGACCCACAGGCCCAGTTCCAGGGTGGTCCGGCCAATCACATCGTGCAGCGGCCAGCCGAACAGGCTTTCGAAATACTGGTTGGCCTCGCTGATCATCCCGTCTTCCTGGCGGGTCAGCAGTACCATGTTCGGGCTCAGGTGGAACAGCGTGGCAAAGCGCTTTTCCGAACTGCGCAGCGCCTGTTCCCGCTCGCGCTGATGGGTGATTTCGCGGATCACCCCGATCATGCGCGGGCGCCCGTGCTTGTCGGGCAGCACGCTGCCGCTGATCTCCAGCCAGTGCAGGCTGCCATCGGGCCAGACGATGCGGTGGTGCATGGCCTGTTCCAGCGGCGCTCCGGTCACTGCTGCGTGAAAGGCGCGCATGGCCCGGGCCCGGTCTTCGGGTAGTAACAGGTCCAGATAATCCACATCCGCTGGCAATGGCTGGCGCGGATCGAAGCCGAACAGCGCCTGGGTGCCACGGGACCAGCTGATCTGGCCGCTGTCGATGTCCCACGACCAGGCCCCCAGCCGTGCACCGTTCAGGGCGGCCAGCAACTGGGGCGCGCTGTCCCAGCTTTGTTCGGACCGTTTCGGGTCGAGCGCCTGGATGCGTGGCAAGGGCGGAAGGTGGTCAGCGGGTTTGGGCATTATCTCGCGAGCCTTGAGCGGGTTTGGGCATAAAGCACAAGCGTTCGGGCCCTACAGGCGCGGCACAACCTATGCCTTTGTCCCTGGCAAATCGATTTGTGCGTCCAGTAAGGCCATGAAAGCCCGTGCGGCATTCGATAGCGTCCGTTCGGTGTGCAAGATATAGCCTAGCTGGCGACTGAGTTGTATGCCCGGCAAAGGAATGCGCGCCACCTGTTCGTCGAGCATGGTGCGCGGCAAGACGCTCCAGGCCAGGCCGATGGAGACCATCATTTTTATGGTTTCCAGGTAATTCGTGCTCATGGCGATGTTCGGCGTCAGGCCCTGGGCTTCGAACAGCCGTTGCACGATGTGATGGGTAAACGTGTTGCCCCCCGGGAAAACCGCCGGATGCAAGGCGACGTCCGCCAGGCTGACCGCGCCGTTTTCCAGCAGCGCATGCTCTGGGGCGACCACGAAATCCAGGGGGTCGTCCCACACTGGCTTGGCCCGTACCAGCGTGTGGGGTTCGGGGGCGAGGGTGATGACGGCCAGTTCCGCCCGTCCATGGAGGATTTCTTCGTAGGCCACTTCCGAATCCAGGAACTGGATATCCAGTGCCACCTGGGGGTAGCGTCGGGTGAATTCCCGCAATAACGGCGGCAGGCGGTGCAGGCCTATGTGGTGGCTGGTGGCGAGTGTCAGGCGCCCGGTCACTTCGCCGGTCAGGTTGGTCAGGGCGCGGCGGGTGTCGTCCAGCACGTTGAGGATCTGATAGGCCCGTGGCAGCAGGGCCCGGCCGGCCTCGGTCAGGCCCACTTCACGACCGAGGCGGTCGAACAGGCGCACCTTGAGCTGTTGCTCAAGGCCGGCAATGCGCTTGCTGATGGCCGGCTGGGTCAGGTGCAGGCGTTCGCCGGCACCGGAGAAACTGCCCGTCTCGGCGATGGCTATAAAGGCATTGAGGTTGGCGAGGTCCATGGCGGTTCCGGTTGAATTCCAGTTGGTTATGCAAAGTATGAAAAATATGAATTTGAGTTATTTAATGTAACCCCATAGGATCAGCCTCACAAGCCAAGGGGTTATTGATTCGTTCAGGGCCCGGGGGCATAGAAACAAGCTGATGAGGAAACCGTCTGATGGCCGGCAAAACGCTCTACGACAAGCTCTGGGATTCGCATTTGGTCAAGCAGCGCGACGATGGCTCGGCGCTGATCTACATCGATCGTCACATCATCCACGAAGTGACGTCGCCGCAAGCCTTCGAAGGCCTGCGCCTGGCCGGGCGCAAGCCTTGGCGCATCGATGCCAACATCGCGACCCCGGACCACAACGTACCGACCACGCCAGAGCGCAAGGGCGGCATCGAAGCCATTGCCGACCAGGTCTCGCGCCTGCAGGTCCAGACCCTCGACGATAACTGTGACGAATACGGCATCGTCGAATTCAAGATGAACGATGTGCGCCAAGGCATCGTCCACGTCATCGGCCCGGAGCAGGGCGCGACCTTGCCTGGCATGACCGTGGTCTGCGGTGACTCGCACACCTCGACCCACGGTGCTTTCGGCGCCCTGGCCCATGGCATCGGCACCTCCGAGGTGGAGCATGTGCTCGCTACCCAGTGCCTGGTCGCCAAGAAAATGAAAAACATGCGGGTAGCGGTCGAAGGCAAGTTGCCGTTCGGCGTGACCGCCAAGGACATCGTCCTGGCCGTGATCGGCAAAATCGGCACCGCCGGCGGTAACGGCCATGCCATCGAGTTCGCCGGCAGTGCGATCCGCGACTTGTCCGTCGAAGGCCGCATGACCATTTGCAACATGTCCATCGAGGCTGGTGCCCGCGTCGGCCTGGTGGCCGCCGATGAAAAAACCGTGGAATACGTCAAGGGCCGTCCGTTCGCCCCGAAAGGCGCGGAATGGGACATGGCGGTCGAGGCCTGGAAAGACCTGGTCTCCGATGCCGATGCCAAGTTCGACACCGTGGTCGAGCTCGACGCAACGCAGATCAAGCCGCAAGTCAGCTGGGGCACTTCGCCTGAGATGGTGTTGGCGGTGGACCAGAACGTACCGGATCCGGCCAAGGAAATGGACCTGGTCAAGCGCGACTCCATCGTCCGCGCCTTGAAATACATGGGCTTGAGCGCCAACCAGGCGATCACCGACATTCAGCTCGACCGCGTGTTCATCGGCTCCTGCACCAACTCGCGGATCGAAGACCTGCGCGCCGCGGCGGTGATCGCCAAGGGCCGCAAAGTCGCCTCGACCATCAAGCAGGCCATCGTGGTGCCGGGCTCGGGCCTGGTGAAGGCCCAGGCGGAAGCGGAAGGGCTGGACAAGATTTTCCTCGAGGCCGGTTTCGAATGGCGTGAGCCGGGCTGCTCGATGTGCCTGGCGATGAACCCGGACCGTTTGGAGTCGGGCGAGCATTGCGCCTCTACCTCCAACCGTAACTTCGAAGGCCGTCAGGGCGCCGGTGGCCGTACGCACCTGGTGAGCCCGGCCATGGCCGCGGCGGCGGCTGTCAACGGCCGTTTCGTCGACGTCCGCGAATTGATCTGAAGGAGCGCAGCATGAAAGCTTTTACCCAGCACACCGGTCTTGTCGCGCCTTTGGATCGTGCCAACGTCGACACCGACCAGATCATTCCCAAGCAGTTCCTGAAGTCCATCAAGCGCACCGGCTTCGGCCCGAACCTGTTCGACGAGTGGCGCTACCTGGATGTCGGCCAGCCTTACCAGGACAACTCCAAGCGGCCGTTGAACAAGGATTTCGTGCTTAACGCCGAGCGTTACCAAGGCGCCAGCGTGCTGCTGGCCCGGGAGAACTTCGGCTGCGGCTCTAGCCGTGAGCACGCGCCATGGGCCCTGGAAGAGTACGGTTTCCGTAGCATCATCGCGCCGAGCTATGCCGACATTTTCTTCAACAACAGCTTCAAGAACGGCTTGCTGCCGATCATCCTCAGCGATGCTGACGTGGATGAGCTGTTCCAGCAGGTCGAGGCCAACCCCGGCTACCAGTTGCAGATCGACCTGGCCGCCCAGACCGTGACCCGTCCCGACGGCAAGGTGCTGGGTTTCGAGATCGACGCGTTCCGCAAGCATTGCCTGCTCAACGGCCTGGACGATATCGGCCTGACCTTGCAGGACGGCGAGGCGATTGCCGCGTTCGAGGCCAAGCACCGGGCGAGCCAGCCTTGGCTGTTTCGCGATGCTTGATTTTGCGTAAGGCGTAAAGACACCATCGCGAGCAAGCTCGCTCCCACATTGGATTTGCGGCGTTCACAAAGCCCCCGTGGGAGCGAGCTTGCTCGCGATGGGGCCGGCCCAGGCAAGACAAAACCACAAGGACATCCCATGACCAGCAGCGCCCACAGTCAGGTTGTACAAAAGCAATTCGGTGAACAGGCCTCGGCCTATCTGAGCAGTGCCGTGCACGCCCAGGGTGCTGAATTCGCGCTGCTACAAGCTGCATTGGCCGGTCGTGGCGATGCCCGGGTGCTGGACCTGGGGTGCGGTGCCGGCCATGTGAGTTTCCACGTGGCCCCGCTGGCCGGTGAAGTAGTGGCTTATGATTTGTCCCAGCAGATGCTCGACGTGGTTGCCACGGCGGCTGCCGAGCGTGGCCTGGGCAATATCGGCACGGTATGCGGCGCCGCTGAGCACCTGCCGTTCGCCGACGCTGAATTCGACTTCGTGTTTAGCCGTTACTCGGCGCATCATTGGAGCGACCTGGGCCTGGCGTTGCGGGAAGTGCGCAGGGTGCTCAAGCCGGGCGGCGTGGTGGCGTTCATCGACGTCCTGTCGCCTGGCATGCCGTTGCTGGACACGTACCTGCAAAGCGTCGAAGTGCTGCGTGACACCAGCCATGTGCGCGATTATTCGGCCGGTGAGTGGTTGCGGCAGGTCAGCGAGGCGGGGCTGCACACCCGCAGTACTTCGCGTCAGCGCCTGCGCCTGGAGTACCGCTCCTGGGTCGAGCGCATGCGCACCCCCGAGGTGATGCGGGCGGCGATTCTCCAGCTGCAGCGCTCGATGGGTGACGAAGTGCGTGAATATTTTCAGATTGAGGCCGATGGTTCGTTCAGTACAGATGTGCTGGTGCTGTGGGCCGAGCGATAGCATTTTTCCCGGCCAGGCGTTGGGTACAAAGCCCAGGCGTGTGCCGACAGAGCAAACGAGGAAAGCATGAGCAAGCAGATTCTGATTCTCCCAGGTGATGGCATTGGCCCGGAAATCATGGCCGAAGCGGTCAAGGTCCTGGAGCTGGCAAACGACAAGTATGGCCTGGGCTTCGAACTCAGCCACGACGTGATCGGCGGCGCCGCCATCGACAAGTACGGCGTGCCCCTGGCCGATGAAACCCTGGACCGTGCCCGTGCGGCCGATGCCGTGCTGTTGGGCGCCGTGGGCGGCCCGAAATGGGACAAGATCGAACGTGACATCCGTCCTGAGCGCGGCCTGCTGAAGATTCGCGCGCAACTGGGCCTGTTCGGCAACCTGCGTCCGGCGATTCTCTACCCGCAACTGGCCGATGCCTCCAGCCTGAAGCCGGAAATCGTCTCGGGCCTGGACATCCTCATCGTCCGCGAGTTGACCGGTGGTATCTATTTCGGCGCCCCGCGTGGCACCCGTGAGCTGGAAAATGGCGAGCGCCAGGCCTACGACACCCTGCCGTACAGCGAAAGCGAAATCCGCCGTATCGCCCGGGTCGGCTTCGACATGGCCCGCGTGCGTGGCAAGAAGCTGTGCTCGGTGGACAAGGCCAACGTACTGGCTTCCAGCCAACTGTGGCGTGAAGTGGTCGAGCAGGTGGCCAAGGATTACCCGGACATCGAGCTGAGCCACATGTACGTCGACAACGCCGCCATGCAACTGGTGCGTGCGCCGAAGCAGTTCGACGTGATCGTCACCGACAACATGTTCGGCGACATCCTGTCCGACGAAGCGTCGATGCTCACCGGCTCCATCGGCATGCTGCCGTCGGCTTCCCTGGATGCCAACAACAAGGGCATGTACGAGCCGTGCCACGGTTCGGCGCCGGACATCGCCGGGCAGGGCATTGCCAACCCGTTGGCGACCATCCTGTCGGTGTCGATGATGCTGCGCTACAGCTTCAACTTGAACGATGCCGCCGACGCGATCGAAAAAGCCGTCAGTGTGGTCCTGGACCAAGGCTTGCGCACCGGTGACATCTGGTCGCAAGGTTGTACCAAAGTCGGTACGCAGCAAATGGGCGATGCAGTAGTCGCCGCGCTGCGGAATCTGTAATCTTTCGGGCCCACCGCTCCGACGGTGGCCCACTTTTGTATAGGTGTAGTTGCGATGAAACGTGTAGGTCTGATCGGTTGGCGCGGCATGGTCGGTTCCGTGCTCATGCAGCGAATGCTGGAAGAGCAGGATTTCGATCTCATTGAGCCGGTGTTTTTCACCACTTCCAATGTCGGTGGCCAGGGCCCGTCCGTGGGCAAGGACATCGGTGCGCTCAAGGATGCCTACAGCATCGAAGAGCTCAAGACCCTCGACGTGATCCTGACCTGCCAGGGTGGCGACTACACCAGCGAAGTCTTTCCCAAGCTGCGTGAAGCCGGCTGGCAGGGCTACTGGATCGACGCCGCTTCCAGCCTGCGCATGCAGGACGACGCGGTGATCATCCTCGACCCGGTGAACCGCAAGGTCATCGACCAGCAGCTGGACGCGGGCACCAAGAACTACATCGGCGGCAACTGCACCGTCAGCCTGATGCTGATGGGCCTGGGCGGCCTGTTCGAAGCGGGTCTGGTGGAATGGATGAGCGCCATGACCTACCAGGCGGCGTCCGGTGCCGGCGCGCAGAACATGCGCGAGCTGATCAAGCAGATGGGCGCCACCCACGCTGCCGTCGCCGATGACCTGGCCAACCCGGCCAGCGCCATCCTCGACATCGACCGCAAGGTCGCCGAGGCGATGCGCAGCGATGCCTACCCGACCGAGAACTTCGGCGTACCGCTGGCCGGCAGCCTGATCCCGTGGATCGACAAGGAGCTGCCTAACGGCCAGAGCCGCGAAGAGTGGAAGGCCCAGGCCGAAACCAACAAGATCCTGGGTCGCTTCAAGAGCCCGATCCCGGTGGACGGCATCTGCGTGCGCATCGGCGCCATGCGCTGCCACAGCCAGGCGCTGACCATCAAGCTGAACAAAGACGTGCCGATCGCCGACATCGAAGGGCTGATCAGCCAGCACAACCCTTGGGTCAAGCTGGTACCGAACAACCGCGAAATCAGCATGCAGGAGCTGAGCCCGACCAAGGTCACCGGCACCCTGAACGTACCGGTTGGCCGTCTGCGCAAACTGAACATGGGTTCGCAGTTCGTTGGTGCCTTCACCGTCGGCGACCAACTGCTGTGGGGCGCGGCCGAACCGCTGCGTCGCATGCTGCGGATCCTGCTCGAGCGTTGATCGATTGCTGCTGTGAAAGAACCCGTGCCTTGTGAGAGGTGCGGGTTTTTTTTTTTTTATCTCGGTCGGGTGAGTGCCACAGGTTCTCTTGTGTTCAATTGCTTGCCCGCCAACCACCCGGTAAAGTGCCGCTCCCCACGTTTTACCTGAGGTAGACCCATGAGCCAGTCCTTTGATATTGCCGTGATCGGCGCCACCGGTACTGT
This sequence comes from Pseudomonas sp. NFACC16-2, assembly GCF_900119205.1. Classification (NCBI taxonomy): domain Bacteria; kingdom Pseudomonadati; phylum Pseudomonadota; class Gammaproteobacteria; order Pseudomonadales; family Pseudomonadaceae; genus Pseudomonas; species Pseudomonas sp. NFACC16-2. The sequence continues at coordinate 103,089 of NZ_FPIX01000020.1, forward strand.
CGGCGAAACCCTCGTGCAGATTCTCGAAGAGCGGGACTTTCCGGTCGGCGACCTGCACCTGCTGGCCAGCGGCGAATCGGCAGGCAGCTCGGTGCTGTTCCGCGGCAAAAACGTGCGGGTGCGTGAGGTCGATGAGTTCGACTTCAGCAAGGTCCAAATGGTGTTCTTCGCCGCCGGTCCGGCAGTGACCCTGAGTTTCGCCCCGCGGGCCACGGCGGCTGGCTGTGCCCTGATCGACCTGTCCGGGGCCCTGCCGCCCGAGCAGGCGCCGCAGATCGTGCCGGAAGCCAACGCCCAGATGCTCGCCGGTTTGAGCAAGCCGTTGCAGGTCAGCAGCCCCAGCGCTTCGGCTACGGCCTTGGCGGTGGTGCTGGCGCCGCTGCGCGAATGCCTGGACTTGCAGCGCATCAGCCTGACCGCCAGCCTGGCTGTGTCGGCCCAGGGCCGCGTGGCGGTGAGCGAATTGGCGCGCCAGACCGCCGAGCTGCTCAACGCCCGTCCGCTGGAGCCGAAATTCTTTGATCGACAGATGGCGTTCAACCTGCTGGCCCAGGTCGGTACCCCGGACGAGCAGGGTCATACGCAGCTGGAAAGGCGCCTGGTCCGCGAGTTGCGCCAGCTGCTGAATCAACCTTTGTTAAAGATTTCCGTAACTTGCATTCAAGCCCCGGTGTTTTTTGGCGATAGCTTTAGCGTGACTGTGCAGTCTGCGAGTCCCGTCGACCTGGCCAAGGTCAACGCGGCGTTGGAAGCGGCACCCGGTATCGAGCTGGTGGATGCAGGCGATTATCCGACAGCGGTGGGCGATGCGGTGGGGCAGGATGTGGTCTACGTTGGTCGTGTGCGCGGTGGGATCGACGATCCGGCGGAACTAAATATGTGGCTGACGTCAGATAACGTGCGCAAGGGCGCGGCACTCAATGCCGTGCAGGTGGCTGAGTTGTTGATAAAAGACTTGCTGTAAAAGATACTTGGCATCAATTTGTCGAATGATTCTAGCTGGGCGCTATGCTTGGCCGGAGTGCTGAAGGCGAACATCCCTCTGGGGGACTTTCCCGGGGCATGAGTGAAATGATCGCGCGCACCGTCGCATCGGGGCTGCGCGCAATGCCTTACGGCAGCGGCATCAATACCTTCTCGCTGGCCGAGGAATGTTCAAACAAAGGAAGAGGCTATGGTTCAAGTTCGCAAACTGGTGTTAGCAATAGCGGCCGCCTCGGCGCTGTCCTCCGGTATGGCGCAAGCGCTCGGGCTCGGGGAATTGACCCTGAAGTCGACGCCGAACCAGCCTCTGGTCGCCGAGATCGAGTTGCTCGACGTCCAGCAACTGACCGCTGCCGAAGTCGTGCCGAGCCTGGCCTCGCCCGATGACTTCGCCAAGGCCGGCGTCGACCGCCAGGCCTTTCTCAACGACCTGAGCTTCACCCCGGTGATCAACGCCAATGGCAAGAGTGTCCTGCGGGTAACGTCCAGCCGGCCGCTGTCTGAACCGATGGTCAAGTTCCTGGTGCAGGTGATGTGGCCCAACGGCCGTCTGCTGCGCGACTACAGCGTATTGCTCGATCCTTCCAAATTCTCGCCACAGGCCGCTGACGCTGCCCGGGCGAAACCGCCCCAGGTCGTGGCCACGCCGGTCACCGGGGCCACCAAGCCTTCCCAATACACCACCACGCCGCGCGATACCCTGTGGGAAATTGCCGCCAAGGTGCGTAATGGTGGATCGGTCCAGCAAACCATGCTTGCGATCCAGGCGTTGAACCCGAACGCATTCATCAACGGCAACATCAACCTGCTCAAGACCGGTCAGGTCTTGCGCCTGCCGGACCCGGTGCAAAGCACTGCACTGCCGCAACCCCAGGCCATCGCCGAAGTGGCTGCGCAGAATGCCGCCTGGCGCTCGGGTCGCCGTGGCGTGGCGGGTGCTGGCAAGCAGCAGTTGGATGCCACCAAGCGTGGCCGTGGCGAAGGCGCGCCGGCTCAGGCTGCCGGCCGCGACAACTTGAGCCTGGTGTCGGCCGACTCGGCGAAGGCGGGCGGCAAGGGCAAAGGCGCTGCCGGCGATGCCCAGGCGCTTAGCAACAAGCTTGCAGTCACCCAGGAAAGCCTCGACTCGGCTCGCCGGGATAACGAAGAACTGAAAAGCCGCATGGCAGATCTGCAGAGCCAACTGGACAAACTGCAGCGCCTGATCGAGCTGAAGAACAACCAACTGGCCAAGATGCAGGCCGAAGGTGCCGCCGTTCCTCCTGCTGGCGAGGCACCTCCTGCAATGTCCGCAGAGTTGACCCCTGCGCCGGCGGCACAGGCCCCGACGGCTGCACCGGCGCCAGAGGCGGCCCCGGAAGCGACGCCGCCTGCCGCTCCGGTCGAGCCGACGCCTGTCGCGTCCAACGAGCAAAAATACAACGACCTGCTGACCAATCCGATCCTGCTGGGATTGATTGGCGGCGGCGCAGTGCTGCTGCTGTTGCTGCTGTTGTTGCTCGCCCGTCGCCGCAAGGCTCAACAGGAAGCGGAAAAACATTTGCGCATGGCTCGAGCCCTTGAGGAGGAGGCTGACTTCTCCCCGGAGCTCGATCTGCCCCCGAGCAGCTTCGAGGGCATTGATGTTCCACCGCCAAGCGTGAAACTCGAGCCAAAACCCGCGCCTGCCCCTGCGCCAGTGCCCACGCCGGCTCCGGTGGTCGCGCCTGTGGTGGTCACACCGCCTATCGCGGCGCCATTGGTGGCTCCGGCTGCCGAGCGCTCCGATGACGTGCTGCCCCTGGCCCAGTCCCATATCGACCGCGGTCGCTTGAACCAGGCCGCCGACTTGCTTGAGCAAGGCATCAAGGCCGAGCCTCAGCGCAGCGACCTGCGCCTGAAGCTGATGGAAGTCTACGGTCAGCAGGGCGACCGCGACGCTTTCGTTGCCCAAGAACGCCAATTGGTAGCCAATGGCGAGAATTTCGCCCAGGTCGAACAGCTGAAAAGCCGTTTCCCGGCCATGGTGGTCGCCACCGCCGCAGGCTTGGCCGCCGCGACAGTGGCAGCAGAGCTGGACGCGCAGTACGTCAAGGACCTGCTGGAGGACAAGACGCCGACCGACGAGGAGTTGGATAGCGCCTTCGACCTGAGCCTGGATGACCTGGAAACGACCCCGGTTGCGCCGACGCCAGAGCCTGTCGCTGAGCTGGACGCGTTCCCGGAAGATGACGACCTGAGTTTCGAGTCGGTGCTCAAGCAGCAGACTGAAGCCAACGAAAGCCTGGACGACCTGTCGGAATTCGACCTGGACCTGGGTGCCGAGGCGCCGACGCCGGTTGCGGCGCTCGACGATGAAGACTTCCTGCTGGACCTGGACGACGACCTCAAGGGTCTGGATCTGCCTGCGACTGAAACGCCAGCCTTGGCCGACATCCCTGCCGACGATCTCGAACTGCCAGCGGATTTCGATCTGTCCCTGTCTGACGAAATGGACGCGCACGATGCGCCCAAGGATGCCTTCGAGTCCGAGCTGGACGATGTGAACGCCGAGCTGGAACGCCTGTCCGACAGCCTGGGCCAGCCGACGTTTACCGCCGAAGATGCCTTGGTCGGCGCCGAAGACGAACCGGACTTCGACTTCCTTAGCGGTACCGACGAAGTGGCGACCAAGCTCGATCTGGCCCAGGCCTACATCGACATGGGCGACAACGACGGCGCCCGCGACATCCTCGGCGAAGTCCTCAGCGAAGGCGACGCCACCCAGAAGAGCGAAGCGCAGGAGATGTTGTCGCGCCTGGCGTGAATCAGTTATACAAAAACGGCAGCCGGTGAGGCTAATGCCAGTCAGTTAAGCCTTCTCGCTTGACCTTTGGCCGCAAGAAATCAAAATCCGATGCCTGTACTGGCATCGGATTTTTTTATGCGTCTCGCTCGGGCACTGGAACTGACCCACAACATCGCCTCTACCCCCAACGCCATCGAGGGATTAGATGCCTTGCTCGATCCTTCTTTGGTCGAACAGGCGCTTGAACAAGCCGGTGTGGCGACGCTGCGCAAGCGTCGTTTGCCGCTGGAAATGATGCTCTGGTGCGTGATTTCCATGGCGTTCTTCCGGCGCATGTCTGCTTGGGATGTGGTCAGTCGCATGAACATCATGTTGCCGGGCCAGCGCCCGTTGGTGGCCCC
>NZ_FPIX01000007.1:0-197686 GCF_900119205.1 Pseudomonas sp. NFACC16-2
AGCGTTTTGCTTACTTTTGACTGGGCCGGCTTCCGGGCTTCTCAAAAGTGAGACGCCGTAAGGGCGTAACCCTAAGTGGCCGTTACCGCAGCAACGGATATACACACGGTATCCCTGGGTACATCCCCATGAGATTTTCGAAAGCACACAGTTAAGTGTTGTGATCGATATCCAGCACGCTGAACGTCACTTTTCCGCCTTCACTGGTGTAGCCAGTGTTGTCCTGCACGTACACCCCTGCCTTGAAGTACAACGGCTTGACCCGCCAAGTGGAGCTGATGGTGGTGTACCAGCTACGACCCGCCGCAGTAATGCCCAGGTCGCCGGTACGATCGAGGTGGATCCGGTAACTGAAGGACTGGTTGAGTTTTACACCGGTGGCGACGGTGATCACCCGGCCCTCGTCGTCATCGGGGCGCATGCGCACCTTGGCGACGATGTTCCCCGTGCTGGTGGCATCCTTGTATTGGTATTCCAATTTCACCAAGGGTTTGCTGCTGTCCTTGGCATGAATCTGACCGATCACGATCTTGCCGCTACTGGGCACCTGGCTGACGACCAGGTTCGCACGCAATTGGTTGTCGGCATCGGGGTACAGCCAGTTACGCAAGGTGCCGTCCTTGTAGGTCTCTCGCAATTCACTGCGGGGGTAGATCGCGTTTTCAGTCTTGGTGCCGGTCACCGGTGACCAGAAATACACCGTGCTGCCTTCGGAGTTGAAATATTTATCCTTGAACCCATCCACCAGCCGAGGAGTTTCGATGGTTTTCGGCGGGCTGCCTTCGGGGATGCTCAGGTTCCAGGTTGCAAGATCGACCATGTTCGGATCCTTTCTGAGAAGAAGAAATGATTTACGCCACAGCCGGAGGCTCTAAGACGCGCTTTTGTTGAGGCCAGAAGGGGGCGCGGACGAGTTTTTGGCACGGTCGTCCGGCGGAGGGCTGGCGTCAACAGTCCGTCAGAGTTGCGTTTGTCGCTTTTGTGCCCGAGACAAGCGACCGTTGGTCGGCTATTCCAATTTTTTTCGGAACCTTGTGCAATGGCTATTTGACTCCTCCGTCTCGCGCGGACAAAAAAACACCCTGAGAGGGCTGCTTCGAAGATGGGTCGTTAGCAGCGTTCCATGCTGCTAAGGCGGGAGGAGGGACTCAAAGGGTGGTGTGTTTGATTTCCAGCAGGCTGAACGTCACTTTGCCGCCTTCGGTGGTGTAGCCGGTGTTGTCCTGCACGTACACGCCCGCTTTGAAATACAGCGGTTTGACCTTCCAGGTAGGGTCGACAGTGGTTCTCCAGTTGTAGCCCGCCGCACTGATGCCCAGTGCGCCCTTCGGGCTGAGGTGGATCATGTAGGTAAAGTTCTGGTTGAGCTTCACGCCGGTGGCGATGGTGATGACTTGACCGGTTTCATCGTCGGGGCGCATGCGCACTTTGGCGACGATGTTGCCGGTGGAGCTATAGGTTTTGTACTGGTACTCCAGTTTCACCATCGGACTGGTGCTGTCTTTAGTGTGGATCTGACCGATCACGATCTTGCCAGTGCTGGGCACCTGGTTGACGCTGACGGCGGCACGCAGGGTGTTGTCCGCGGCCGGGTACAACCAGTTGCGCAGGGTGCCGTCGCTGTAGGTTTCCCGCAGTTCGCTGCGTGGGTAGATCGCGTTTGCAGTCTTGGTGCCGGTCACCGGCGCCCAGAAGAACAGCGTGCCGGTGTCGGAGTGGAAATATTCATCCTTGAACCCTTGGGCCAGTCGGGGCGTTTCGATGGTGATGGCGGGGCTGCCTTCGGGAATGCTCAAGTTCCAAGTGTTGAGATCGATCATGGTCGGATCCTGCGTAACGGGCGTAAAAGTGCTGAGTGCCAAAGCGGGAGGCTCTACTCCGAGCGTTTGGAGTGTGTTGATCGCGCAGGAAGGTTTTTTTGAACAGCCATCCGGCGGATGTTTGACGTCAAATGTCCGTCAAGCATGTCAATTGCAGCATTTATGCCTGGATGGATAACCGTTAGTCGATCGTTTCGAACTCACGCTGAACTATTGCGCATCTATAGGGTCTGGCTGGGCTGGCAGCATTCCGTTGCTGCCCTGGCGCCATGCAAAGCACCTAGATGTGATCGATATCCAGCAGGCTGAACGTCACGGTCCCGCCTTCGGTGGGATAACCGGTGTTGTCCTGCACGTACACGCCCGCCTTGAAATACAGCGGCTTGTCGCTCCAAGTGGAGCTGATGGGGGCGCTCCACTGGTAACCCGCACCATTGATGGTCAGGACGCCGGCGGGGCTGAGATGGATCAGGTAAGAAAAGGATTGATTCAGCTTGATGCCCGTGGCAATGGTGATGACTTGGCCTGTTTCGTCGTCCGGGCGCATGCGCACCTTGGCGACAATGTTGCCGGTGGAGCTGTAGGTTTTATATTGGTATTCCAGCTTCACCAGGGGGCTGGTGCTGTCTTTGGCATGGATCTGACCAATCACGACCTTGCCGGTGCTGGGCACTTGGCTGACGGTCAGGGTGGCAGCCAGCTTGTTGTCCGCCTCTGAGTACAGCCAATTGCGCAAGGTGCCGTTGCTGTAGGTTTCACGAAGCTCGCTGCGCGGATAAATAGCATTAGCGGTTGTGGAGCCGGTCACCGGTGCCCAGAAAAAAACCGTGCCGGAGTCGGAGTGGAAATACGGGTCCTGGAACCCTTGCACGAGTTGGGAGGTTTCGATGGTGGCCGGCGGGCTGCCTTCGGGGATGCTCAGGTTCCAGGTTGAGAGATCGATCATGGTGGGATCCTCTGTCACTCGATGAAAAAGCTGCGCGCCACAAGACAAGGCTCTAGGCCGGTCTTTTCGGGCGTATGAGTAAGTGACGGAAGAAACTGCCCGGCAACTTTTCGGCGGGTGGTTGACGTCAATTGTCCGTCAAGGGTGTCTTTGCAGTTTCTGTGCCCGAGGAGGGTGACCGTTAGTCGGCTATTTCGGGCTTTGCCTGGATGATGGCGCGTTGACACCTACTGCTTTTGACAATCCCGGTCTAGAGTGAGGGGACAGTATTTGTCCGCTTTGCTACGTAAAAACGGACGTGGCGCCCGATAAGAGAAGCAGCATGGAATGCGCGCAACCACCGCTCGGCGAAGACAGCTCTGTCCTTTTGATTGTTGATGATTACCCTGAAAACCTGCTCAGCATGCGAGCTTTGTTGCAGCGTCAGGATTGGCAAGTCATGACCGCGTCCTCGGGGGTCGAGGCGCTTAACCTGTTGCTTGAACACGACATCGATCTGGTTCTGTTGGATGTGCAGATGCCCGACATGGACGGTTTCGAAGTGGCGCGTCTGATGCGCGGCAGCCAGCGTACGCGGCTCACGCCGATCATTTTCCTGACGGCCAACGAGCAATCCCAGGATGCGGTGATCAAGGGCTATGCCAGTGGCGCCGTGGATTACCTGTTCAAACCCTTCGATCCGCAAATCCTCAAGCCCAAGGTCCAGGCGCTGCTCGAGCACCAGCGCAATCGCCGGGCCTTGCAGCGCCTGAGCCAGGATCTCGAAGCGGCCAGGGCCTTTAATGCCTCGGTGCTGGACAACGCCGCCGAAGGCATCCTGGTGGTGGATGAGAATGGCTGTATCCGCTTCGCCAACCCTTCTACCTGCCGGTTGCTCAATGCCACTGCCGAGCAATTGCAGGGCATGCCGTTCCTGGACTTCCTGCAGAAACCGCACATCCCCGAATGGCTCGATTCCGATATCCACAACGCCTATCGGCGCGGTGAAACCTGGCGATTGCATGACGCGGTCTTGCGCACGGCGCCTGGCCAGCAGGTGTCGGTGGCCTTGTCCTGTGCGCCGTTGCCGTCGGAGCAGAAGGCGATGGTGGTGACGCTCCAGGACATGTCCGTGGTCCGCCATTTGCACCAACAACTTGAATACCAGGCCGTCACGGACCCGCTGACCGGTTTGCTCAACCGCCGGGGGTTCTACCAGACCGCCGAAAACCTGTTGATGCGCAGCGAGCGCCTGGAAAGCAACTGGGTGTTGCTGTACCTGGACCTCGATGGCTTCAAGCGGGTCAATGACTCGCTGGGGCACGATGCCGGGGACCGGGTATTGCGCTGGGTGTCGGAACAGTTGAAGGCGTGCCTGCGCCCATTCGATATCCTGGCGCGCCTGGGCGGGGACGAGTTCACGGCGCTGCTGGACCTGGAGTTCCCCGAGCAAGCGGCCAAGATCGCCGAGAAACTCATCGAGCGGGTCGCGATCTGCCAGCAGATCGAAGGCATGGACGTCGCACTGGGGGCCAGTATCGGCATCGCGACGTACCCCGATTGCGGTGCCAATCTCGATGGGTTGCTGCGGGCGTCCGACATCGCCATGTACGAAGCCAAGCGTGCCGGCCGCCAGCAATACCGTTTTTACGATCATGAAATGAACGGTCGAGCCCGTTCACGGCTGATGCTGGAAGAGAGCGTGCGCTCGGCCATCGAGAACCGCGACTTCAATATGGTCTACCAGCCGCAGGTAAGCATCATCGATGGGCGGATCCGCGGGTTCGAGGCGCTGTTGCGCTGGCAGCACCCCAGCGTCGGTGATGTTCCGCCGGGCCTGTTCCTGCCCTTGCTGGAAGAGGCGCGTTTGATCAGTCGCCTGGGCAGCTGGATTTATCATCGCAGCGCGGCTCAGCGCAAAGTCTGGGAGCGCTTGTTCGCTGACGACCTGGTGTTGGGGGTGAGCCTGAGTAGTACCCAGTTCGGCATGCCCAACCTGGTGACCGAGTTGCGCCAGGTCCTGGAGCGTCATGCCTTGAAGCCTCGGCAACTAGAGGTCGAGGTGACCGAGGATGCGCTGATGCGCAACCCCGATGAAACCCGAAAGCAATTGCGACTGCTGCGTCACCTCGGGGTGCGGGTGGCATTGGATGACTTCGGTTCGGGGCCTTGTTCGCTGACGCATCTGCGCGACCTTGAACTCGATACCCTCAAGCTCGACCGGCATTTGATCGCCCGCGTACCGGGGTCGCCCCGGGATGCCGCATTGGCCGCCTCGGTGATTGACCTGTGTACGCAACTGGGCTTGCGGGTGATTGCCGAAGGGGTGGAGACGCGCGAGCAATATGAGTGGCTGCAGGCCCATGGCTGTGAGTACGTGCAGGGGTTCCTCGTGGCGCGGCCCTTGATGGCCGAAGACACCAATGCCTTCGCCACACCGTTCGACTGGAGCGCGGTACAGGCTTGAATTCGCTACACTGGCGGCCTCTTGTGACTGTGTTGCCCCTTGATGACCGCGCTCAAATACCTCCAGGCCTACCCCGCCGCCCTGCAAGCCCAAGTGCAGCAATTGATCGCCCAGGACCGACTGGGCGATTACCTGCAACAGCGCTATCCGGGCCGACATCCGATCCAGAGCGACAAGGCCCTGTACGGTTATGCGCTGGACCTCAAGCAGCAATACCTGCGTAACGCGCCAGCCATCGACAAGGTGTTGTTCGACAGTCGCCTGGACCTGACCCATCGCGCCCTCGGCCTGCATACCGCGGTGTCGCGGGTGCAGGGTGGCAAGCTCAAGGCCAAGAAGGAAATCCGCATCGCTGCGTTGTTCAAGGACGCGGCGCCCGAGTTCCTGAACATGATCGTGGTACACGAGCTGGCGCACTTCAAGGAGTCGGACCACAACAAGGCGTTCTACCAACTCTGCGAGCATATGCTGCCGGGGTATCACCAGTTGGAATTCGACCTGCGGGTGTACCTGACCTGGCGGGATCTGCAACCCCACAAGGAATGACCGAATGGATGTCAGCAAGACCAAGAGCAGCTTCTACCGTCGCTTGTACGTGGCTTACCTGATCGACAGCGGTGTCGCCAGCAACGTCCCGGCCCTCACCGAAACCACCGGCATGCCACGGCGTACCGCCCAGGACACCATCGCCGCGCTGGCTGACCTGGATATCGTTTGTGAGTTCGAGCAAGAGGACGGCGCGCGCAACCATGCCGGGCGTTATCGGATTCGCGATTGGGGGGCGATTGATCGGGGGTGGATCGAGGCGAATCTGCCGCGGATCAAGGCGGTGCTTGAATATCCCTGAATACTGGTTGTGCCTGGGCTGACGCCTTCGCGAGCAAGCCCGCTCCCACAGTGGGCTTGCTCGCGAAGAGGATCTTAAGGCCGATGCATACCAATGTGTGGAATCCCATCCTCCATGTATTCCACACCCACCACTTCAAACCCGTACCGCCCGTAGTACCCCTGCAAATGCGCCTGGGCCGACAGTGAGATCGACGTACCGGGCCAGTATTTCTCGGCCTGTTTGAGCGCCTGTTCCATCAACGTGTGGCCCAGCCCTTGGCCGCGCGCTTGCGGCGCAATGATCACGCGCCCGATCACCACGTCACTGTTTTGCGAATGCGGGTCGAGCAGGCGCAGGTAGGCCACCAGGTGGTTGCCCTGCCAAGCCATCAAATGGCACGTGTCGCCTTCAAGGTCCAGGCCGTCAACGTCCGGGTAGGCGCAGTTCTGCTCGACAACGAACACTTCGGCACGCAATTTGAGGATGGCATACAGCTGTTCCTTGCTCAGGTCACTGTGATGTTTACAGACCCATTCGATATCCATTTTTTGAATTTCCTGAAGAACTTGATGCCGATATTAAGCGTGCTTGGCCCGGAAGTCTCTTTCTCGGTCGACTGGAAAATCTGCGATAAAGATCAAAATGCCATCATTCCTCTGTCGCGGCGTTGTCGTCTTTGTGTAATCTTCGTGACAGCGCTGCGCAGCGGTTCCAATGAGCTAATGTTAGGACCGGGTGTCTGAGGATGCCTGTTGAGTGTCGGCTAAAAACAAACCGGGCTTTGAACCCGTCAAGGACGTTTGGCATGCCGCGATTGCGTCGAGCTCTTGCATTGATCGGATTGCTGTTACTGAGCTATGAGGCCTGCGCGCAAAAGCTGCGTCTGGTCGCCGATGCCTGGCCGCCCTTTACCGATTCCACATTGATCAATGGGGGCCTGGCGACCGATATCGTCAGTACGGCGCTGGCGCGGGCCGGCTATGCCACGGACTTCGAACAGGTGCCTTGGGCCCGGGCGATGCTGGGCATCGGCGAGGGCCGCTATGATGTGCTGGTCAACGCCTGGTACAGCGAGGAGCGCACCCACATCGGCCAGTTCTCGGCTGAGTATCTGCTCAATCGTGTGCGTTTCATCAAGCGCAAGGACGAAGCGATCCAGTTCGACAGCCTGCAACAGCTGCGTGCCTATCCCATCGCCGTGGTTCGCGGCTACGCCTACTCCAAGGACTTCGACGGAGACTTGCAAATGCAGAAAGTCCCTGTGCATAACTTTGCGATGGCGGTGCGCATGCTGGCCGCCGATCGTGTGAAGTTGACCCTGGAAGACGAGTACGTTGCCCGCTATTACCTGGCCCGCGAATCGCCCAAGGTACGCAGCGCCGTGGAGTTCCTGCCCAAGCCCTTGAGCGAAAACAGCCTGCACATCCTGGTCAGCCTGAAGAACCCGGAGCATGAGCAGATCGTGGCCGGATTCGATCGGGAGATCGCGGCGATGAAGGCGGATGGGAGTTATGCGCGGTTATTGAAGGCGCATGGGATGTAGGGGGGAGCAGCTTCAAGCTTCAAGCCATAAGCTGCAAGCAGAGCGCACGAACTTTGCTTGCAGCTTGCAGCTTATGGCTTAAAGCTGAGACCGTCAGGCCTTCATCAAATGCGCCGCCAAGGTCCGCAACGGGCCAAGCTGACGGCAGATCAACGCCAGTTGCGTCCGCACCAGGCGCTGTCCTTCGTCGATTTCATCGGGCATCTGCTCAAGCTCGCTGGCCAGGGCTTCCTCTTCGTCGCTCTGGATCGCGATCGGCTGTTTACTTGCCAGGCCCTGGGCGATTTCATCGATGCTCGCTGCCAGTTTCACCCCGGCACCGTCGATCAACTGTTCGCGCACTTCGGTCGGCAGTTCGGTGCCGCGGTGGGCGCCCAGGCCTGACAGGTAACTGAGCAGCGTGTGGGACAGCACCAGGAAACGGAACCCCACATCGGCTTCCTTACGGAAATGCCCCGGCTCCATCAGCATGTTGGCCAGCGTGGTGGACAGCGCGGCGTCGGCGTTATGGGCATTGCGGCGGGCCAGGCGATAGGCCAGGTCGTCGCTTTTGCCGGCGGCGTACTGCTGCATGATCTGGCGCAGGTAGATGCTGTTGCAGGTCAGCGTGTTGGCCAGCACCTTGTTCAGCCGACGGCCCTGCCAGTCGGGCAGGAACAGGAAGACCGCCAGCCCGGCAATCAGGCTGCCGAGCAAGGTATCGAACAGCCGCGGCAACAGCAGCCCGTAGCCGTCGCCCACCTGGTTGAAGCAGAACAGCACCATGATGGTGATCCCCGCTGTCGCCAGGGTGTAGCGGGTCGTGCGGTTGGTAAAGAACACTACCCCGGCGGCAATGGCGAAGCTCGATTGCACCAGCGGATTGGGAAACAGATCGAACAGCGCCCAAGCCACCGTCAGGCCGATGGCGGTGCCGATGATCCGCTGGCCGAGCTTGCGTCGGGTGGCGCCATAGTTGGGCTGGCAGACGAACAACGTGGTGAGGATGATCCAATAGCCTTGTGACGGGTGGATCAGATGCACCATGGCGTAGCCGACGCTCAACGCCAGGGGCAGGCGCAGGGCATGCCGGAACAGCAGCGAAGTGGGCGTGAGCTGGGTGCGCAAGCGCAGCCAGACATCCTTGAGGTTGCGCGGCGAGCGGTCGAGCAGGCTGCTGTCGGTGGCGTCGGCCAGGGCGTCGGGGTTGCTCGCGTCGCTGAGCAGGCGGTCCATGGTGGCCAGGTTCACCGACAGTGCCCGCAACGAACGCAGCAAGCCGCGCCAGGCCGGGTTGCTCTGGATGCGCAGGTGTTCGAGGGACGCGTGCAGGTCGTTGAGGGCCTCGGCAAAGGTGTCGTCGTAGACGAACGGCTGGCGCAGTTGGATCGACTCGGCCAGTGCCTGGCAGGCCTTGCCTTGCTGACGCAGCAGGCGCTGGCAGCGGAACAGTACGTCGCTGTGAAAGAAGGCCTCGGCCAGGGCGTTGTAGGGATAGTGGGAAGAGCTGGCGCGTTCGTGGATGTCCTGGGCCAGGAAGTACAGTTTCAGGTACCGGCTGACTTTCGAGCCGGGGCGGCCATTGCCCACGCGGTGCAGGATGATTTCCTTGGCGCTGTTGAGCGCAGCGACCACCCGGCCGTTTTGCTGGGCCAGTTCCAGGCGTCGGGCTTCGACGTCCAGTTGGCGGATCGGCTCCAGGAGCGACGATTTGAGTTTCAGGTAGCGCCCCAGTTCGCGAAACAGCCGAGCCAGGCTTTGTTGCACCGGTTGGTTGGAAAACAACGCCTGCCACAACACCGACAGCAAGCCGTACCACGCGGCACCCGCGACCAGTAGCAGGGGTTCATGCCAGAAATCGTTGACTGCGCCGCCGCGCTGGTCCACGCCGATCATGGTGTAGACCGACAGAATCAGCGTGGCCGAGGCGATGGCGCCATAGCGCTCACCCAGGGCGCCAAGCATGGTCAGGCCAAAGGCCGCCAGGGCCAGGGCGATGATGAACAGGACGGGATAGGGGAACAGTAATTCAACCGACAGTGCCGCAACGGTGAAACACACCAGGGTCACGGCCAGCGCGTTGAGGCGGCCCTGCCAACTGTCGTCCGTCTCGGCCAGGGCGCTGGCGATGATGCCCAGGAACAAGGGAATCAGCAGCACCATCTCATCCAGATACCAGCACAGCCCCATGCTGCCGGTCAGGGCGATGAAGACCCGTACGCTATAACTGAACTTATCCAACGCCCAAAGGCGACGCAAAGACTGGCTAAATGAGTTCGCTGACATGAAGTGCACAGGCCTGACGGGCAATGACGCTAAATTGAGGCAGTAATGACGCCGACGCAATGGCGGCGATCACATCTGTCAGCAAAAAGTGTTCCGGGATGCACCTGAGGCCACTTCCCGGTGGCGAGGGAGCTTGCTCCCGTTGGGGCGCGCAGCGGCCCTAGAACCCGGCGACGCGGTGGATCAGGTTGATTGAGTGAGCTTGAGAGGGGGCTGCTGCGCAGCCCAGCGGGAGCAAGCTCCCTCGCCACAAAAGCAGGCCCGACCCAGGTGGGGATCAGACGTATTGCGCGGCGGCGTAACCCGAAGCCCACGCCCATTGGAAGTTGAACCCGCCCAGGTGCCCGGTGACATCCAACACTTCGCCGATGAAATACAGACCGGGGCTTTTCAGCGACTCCATGGTCTTGGACGAGACTTCCCGGGTATCGACGCCGCCCAGGGTGACTTCTGCGGTGCGGTAGCCTTCGGTGCCAGCGGGGACGACGTTCCAGCTCGCCAGTTTTTCGGCGATGTCTGCCAGCTCCGCATGGGTGTATTGCTTCATGGGTTTGGAGACGAACCAGGTATCCGCCAGCAGGTTGGCCATTTTCTTGGTGAACAACTCGCCCAGCAACGTCTTGAGCTCGCTATTGGGGCGTTCGCTCTGCTGCTGTTGCAGCCATTGCGGCACGTCGTGGTCCGGCAACAGGTTGATCTGCACCGTGTCCCCCGATTCCCAGAACGAGGAAATCTGCAGGATCGCCGGACCGCTCAGGCCGCGATGGGTGAACAGGATGTTCTCGCGAAAGCTCTGGTCGTTGCAGCTCACCAGGCAATCCACCGACGTGCCCGAGAGTTCGGTGCAGAGGGTCTTGAGCTGGTCGGTGATGGTGAACGGCACCAGGCCGGCGCGGGTGGGCAGTAGTTCATGGCCAAACTGTTTTGCCACCTGATAACCGAAGCCGGTCGCCCCCAGGGTCGGAATCGACAGCCCGCCCGTGGCGATCACCAGGGACTGGCAGGCGATGGCACCGAGGGTGGTTTGCAGCAGGTAGCCGCCGTCGGCTTTTTCGATCTGGGTGATCGAGGTGTCCAGATGCAGGCTGACGCCGGCCTGGTCGCATTCATCCAAGAGCAGGCCGAGGATGTCGCTGGATTTGTTATCGCAGAACAACTGGCCGAGTTTTTTCTCGTGATAGGGCACGCCGTGCTTGGCCACCAGGGCAATGAAGTCCCATTGGGTGTAGCGGGCCAGGGCCGATTTGCAGAAGTGCGGGTTCTGCGAGAGGAAATTGCCTGGCTCGGTGTACATGTTGGTGAAATTACAGCGCCCACCGCCCGACATGAGGATTTTCTTGCCGGCCTTGTTGGCGTGGTCCAGCAATAGCACCTGTCGCCCGCGCGCGGCGGCGGTCAGTGCGCACATCAACCCTGCGGCGCCAGCGCCAATGATCACGACTTCGGTAGAGCGCAAAACGGTGTCCTCTGCATGTCTGGGGTCTTACGATCGTTCCCACGCTCTACGTGGGAATGCATCCTGTGACGCTCTGCGTCACGCTTGACAGCAAGGGACGCAGAGCGTCCCGGGCGGCATTCCCACGCAGAGCGTGGGAACGATCATCGTCAGAGGATCCGCACCCGCAACGACCGGCCCTTGATCTTGCCATCGTTCAGGCGTTGCAGGGCCTGTTTGGCAATGCCGCGTTCCACGGCCACGTAGGCCTGGAAATCGAAGATCGCGATTTTGCCGACCTGGGCGCCAGGGATGCCGGCCTCGCCGGTCAGGGCGCCAAGGATGTCGCCGGGGCGGACCTTGTCCTTGCGCCCGGCGCCGATGCACAGGGTGCTCATGGCCGGCAACAACGGGCCGCCGCCCTGGGACTTGAGGTTGTCCAGTTGGTCCCAGCTCAGCGGTGACTTCTGCAGCTGCTCGATGGCCTGGGCGCGGTGGGCTTCGGACGGCGCCACCAGGCTGATGGCGATGCCTTTCTCCCCGGCACGGCCAGTGCGGCCGACGCGGTGGATATGGATTTCCGAGTCCCGGGCCAGTTCGACGTTGATCACCATGTCCAGTGCATCGATGTCCAGGCCGCGGGCCGCCACGTCGGTGGCCACCAGCACCGAGGTGCTGCGGTTGGCGAACATCGCCAGTACCTGGTCGCGGTCGCGCTGTTCCAGGTCACCGTGCAGGCCGACGGCCGAGATGCCCTTGGATGTCAGGTGATCGACGGTTTCCTGGACCTGCTGCTTGGTGAAGCAGAACGCCACGCAGGAGGCCGGGCGGAAATGCGCCAGGACCTTGACCACTGCGTCCATGCGTTCCTCGGGGGCGATCTCGTAGAAGCGCTGCTCGATCTGCGCGTCGGAGTGGAACGCCTCGGCCTTCACTTGCTGCGGGTTACGCATGAACTTGGACGACAATTGCTTGATGCCCACCGGGTAGGTGGCGGAGAACAGCAGCGTCTGGCGGCGTTCCGGGGTCTGCTGGATGATGTCTTCGATGGCGTCGTAGAAGCCCATGTCGAGCATGCGGTCGGCTTCATCGAGGATCAGCGTGTTGAGGCCGTCCAGGACCAGCGAACCCTTGCGCAGGTGCTGCTGGATGCGTCCCGGCGTGCCGACGATGATGTGGGCACCGTGTTCCAGGGAAGCGATCTGCGGGCCGAAGGACACGCCGCCGCACAGGGTCAGGACTTTGATGTTGTCTTCGGCGCGGGCCAGGCGACGGATTTCCTTGGCGACCTGATCGGCCAGCTCACGGGTCGGGCACATCACCAGGGCCTGGCAGCCGAAGAAGCGCGGGTTGATCGGGTTCAGCAGGCCGATGCCAAAAGCGGCGGTCTTGCCGCTGCCGGTCTTGGCCTGGGCGATCAGGTCCATGCCCTTGAGGATCACCGGCAAGCTTTGCGCCTGGATCGGCGTCATCTGGGCATAACCGAGTGATTCGAGGTTAGCCAGCATGGCGGCGGACAGCGGCAAAGTATTAAAAGCGGTGGCGATGGTGGTCACGGGACTGGCCTGCAAAACAAAATGTCGCGCAGTGTAGCAGCCTCGTGCCACTTTCTTCGAAAGTTCTGGACGAGCTGTGAGGGCCAAACCGCAGAACATGTGGCGGGAATTTATTGTGGCGAGGGGATAAATCCCCTCGCCACAAAAGCTCACCGAAGCCACTCAAGCTCGGCTTAGTGCTCGATATGCTCGTCGTGACGTTTCTGCCGCCGGCCATCCTGCCTGGACAACTGGGAAAAAATCGTCGCCGCCAGCATCGCCATGATCCCCACCGTTACGAAGGTCAGCTGGAACGCGCCCAGCACGGTATCGACCCCGTCGTTACCCACCTGGGCGGTAAAGCCGCCGAGCAGGGCGCCGGCGCAGGCCACGCCGAGGCTCAGGGACAGCTGCGCCACCACCGACAGCAGGCTGTTGCCGCTGCTGGCGCTGGCGTCGTCCAGGTCGATCAGGGTCACGGTGTTCATCGCGGTGAATTGCAGCGAGTTGATCGCGCCCAGCACTGCCAGTTGCGCCAGCAGCAGCCAGTACGGCGTCTGTTCGCTGACCAGGCCCATGCTCGCCAGCATCAGGCCCAGGGCCAGGGTGTTGCCGGTCAGGACGATGCGATAGCCCAGGCGTTCGATCAGCGGCCGGGCCACGGACTTGGCGACCATGGCCGCCGCCGCCAGGGGCAGCATGCTCATGCCAGCCTGGGATGGTGAATAGCCCAGGGCGACTTGCAGCAGCAACGGCACCAGGAACGGCAGGGCGCCGCTGCCCAGGCGCGCGAACAGGTTGCCAAGAATGCCCACGGCAAAGGTCCGGGTCTTGAACAGCGACGGCGGGAACAGCGCGTTTTCCACGTGCCCGGCCCGCAGCCAATAGGCCGCCAGGCAGGCCATGCCGCCGAACAGCAGCAACATCACGCGCAGGTGCGGCAGGTGCAGCTCACCCAGGCCTTCCATGGCAATGGTGATCAGCACCATCGCCGCACCGAACAGCAGGAACCCCAACCCATCGAACCGCGTGCGCTCGCTGCCCCGCAGGTCGGGGATGAACTTCCACACCGCATAACAGCCGATCACGCCCACCGGCAGGTTGATGATGAAGATCCAGTGCCAGGTCAGGTACTCCACCATCCAACCGCCCATGGTCGGGCCGATCAGCGGGCCGAGCAGGCCGGGGATGGTGATGAAGCCCATGATCCGCACCAGTTCCGAGCGCGGATACGCCCGCAGCACCACCAGCCTGCCCACCGGCAGCATCAGCGCACCGCCCAGGCCCTGGATGACCCGGGCGCCGATCAGCATGCTCAACGAACTGGACAAGGCGCACAGTAACGAGCCGAAGCTGAACAGCAGGATCGCCCCGAAGAAAATCTTCTTGGTGCCGAAGCGGTCGGCGATCCAGCCCGAGGCCGGGATCAGCAACGCCACGGTGAGCATGTAGGCAATGATCACGCCTTGCATGCGCAGCGGGTTTTCCGCAAGGTCGCTGGCCATGGCGGGCAGGGCGGTGTTGAGGATGGTCCCGTCCAGGGACTGCATGAAGAAGGCGATCGCCACCACCCACGGAAGCCAGCGGGCGGTGACGGCGTCGAGCGGTGCACGGTTGGGCATGGGACCTCTTGTATGGCGTGTTGATCAGGAACAGGTGCCGCTGTTGTGGCGAGGGGATTTATCCCCGCTGGGCTGCGAAGCAGCCCCCCCGATCTGTCAGCTCAGTGACTCAAGCTGATCACATCAAGCTTTTTGGGGTCGCTTCGCAACCCAGCGGGGATAAATCCCCTCGCCACAAGTAACCCCCTTCACGGGTGTGCGTAGGGTTGGGTTTACAACGTCAAGGTCAACCGCTTGACCAGCGCCCCTGGCAACAACATCGAGGCCGTGGCCCGCTGGCTGTAGGTGCTGGCCGAGAGCAGCAGTTCCCGCTCTCGGGTCAGGCCTTCGAGTTGCGAGCCGAGCAGGCTGTAGACGCTGTCGTCGAAGCGCATGGTGCTGACTGGCGCGACAATCTGGCCGTTCTCGACCCAGAACGTGGCGAAGCGGGTCATGCCGGTCAGGCGTGCCGCCGGCTGGTCCGAGTAATTCAGGTACCAGAGGTTGCTGATGTACAGCCCGGTGCCGAGTTGTTCGAGGATGTGTTTTTGCTCCAGCTGTCCGGCCCGCATGTCCAGCGCCGTAGGGTATTCGTAGCTGCTGGCGCCGTTGGCGGCGAGGCCGTATTCAGCGGCGCTGCGGGAGTTGACCAACTGCGCATTGGCCGTGCCCTTGGCGATCAGCCCCAGGTCATCGCGGGGATAACCTTCGTCGGAAAACGCCGGGCTCAAGGAGCCGCTGACCTGCTCGCTCAGCCACACGTTGGGGCTCAAGCTTGCTTCGTTGGCGTAGAACTTCTGCAACGGGCTCTGCTTGCTGGCAATCGCCCGGGCCGAGAACCCACCCCAACTGAGCATGCCCATGATCTCTTCCAGGGCGGCCGGCGCCAGGTAGGCGCGGTATTCGCCGGGCGGCAACGTGCGCAACGGCAGGCCGAGAAACGCCAGTTGCTCGCGGGCCTGTTCGAAGCGCCGGGCAAATCCGTCACTGCTCCATTCATGCCCGGCGTAACTGGCTTTCACGGCCTGGCCGTTTTCATGGAACAGGCTGAAATCGAAGTTGAAGCTGTTGGCCTGGTGCCAGCCGAACGCCCCCGCAGAACTGGCGAAGCCTCGACTGATGGGTCCGGCGGCGTAGAACCCCACCAGGTCCAGGCCTTCGGCGGCGCGGCTGATTTCGGCCACGGCCTGCTCGGTGTCCGGCAACGGATGGTCCTGTACGTTGTGGCTCTGCCAGTGGTTGTGGTTGAGCAGCAGGTACGGATCGCGGGGCAGCAGCGGCAGGGTTTCACGCAGTTGTTGCAGGCCTTCGGCCAGGCGTTGCAAATCCGTCTCGGCTTCGCCGGACAAGGTGATCTGCAAGTCGGCGTGGCGTCCGTCGTCGATCAGTTTGAAGCTGACATTGGCTTGCTGCACCTGGCCGGCCTGGCGGACCTTGCCATGGTTGAAACGCACGAAGGCCGAGGACTCGGCGGCGTAGCCAAGGGTGAACTGTTCTGGCGTGTGCAGGGCATCGCGCAGCCAGTCGACCAACGCCTTGAATGCCTCGGCCTGATTCTTGACAGTGCTCATCAGGCATCTCCCCCAAACACATCAACGTTGCTGAACACGCAGGCCGGCGAGGCATGGCCGACGCGGATGACCTGGTTCGGTTCGCCCTTGCCACAGTTCGGCGTGCCCAGGACCTGGAAGGTGCTGGCATCGCCCACGGCGCGCAGGCTCTTCCAGAATTGCGCGGAAATGCCCCGGTAGTTGGGGTTCTTCACCACGCCCTTGAGCTCGCCGTTCTCGATCAACTGGCCCCATTCGCAGCCGAACTGGAATTTGTTGCGGGCGTCGTCGATGGACCAGGAGCGGTTGGTGCGCATCAGCACCCCGTGCTCGGTGCCTTGGATCAGTTGTTCCAGGGATTGGTCGCCGGGTTCGATGTTCAGGTTGGCCATGCGGTCGATGGGCGGGCGATTCCAGCCGCAGGCGCGGCTGTTGGCGACACCGTCCAGGCCAGCACGGAATTGCGACAGTGCGCCGCCCAGTGGACGCAGCAGCAGGCCTTCACGAATCAGGAACTGTTTGCTGGCGGCGCTGCCATCGTCGTCATGGCTGTAGCTGGCCAGTTCTTCGGGAATGTTCGGGTCGAAGGTCACGTTCAAGAGGTTGGAGCCGTATTGCAGGTGTCCGAAGTCGCTGGTCTTGACGAAGCTGGTGCCGGCGTAATTGCGCTCGTCCCCGAGGATGCGGTCCAGTTCCAGCGGATGGCCGATGGATTCGTGGATTTGCAACATCATCTGGTCCGGCATCAGCAGCAGGTCGCGGGGGCCTTGCGGGGTGTTCGGTGCCAGCAGCAGTTGCAGGGCCTGGTCAGCGATTTTCAGCCCGGCGCCGATCAGGCCGCTGCGGCTGATCACATCGAAGCTGCCTTGCTGGCCGAAATTTTCCCGGCCCAGGGTGCGGGTCTGGCTGTCGTTGCCGTCGAAGGCGGTGACTTCCAGGGCTGGGTAGATGAAACGTTGGGCCTGGCGCAATTCAGCGCCGGCACTGTTGAGGTAGATCTGCTCGACCTGGGTCAGGCCGATGCTGGCTTGCCAGTTCACCAGGCGCTCGTCCTGAGGCACTGCGGCTGACTCGTCGCCGAGCAATTGGTAGCAATCGCTCAGTGGTGGGAAGGCCTGGTCGAAATTCGGCGAGAAGTAATCGGCGCGGTCGCTGGACACCGCTTGCTCGCGCAGGTCCAGCAGGGCGTGGGGCTTGAGCCGGCGGGCCTGTTGCTCGGCGCGCTCCAATGCCGCTTGCAGGCCGGCCTGGGACAGGTCGTTGGTAGCGGCATACGCCTCGACCCCGTTGACCCGCACCGTGAGCATCGCCCCTTCATCACGGCCCAGGCTGGGCGGTTCGGCGACATTCTTGCGCACCGACAAATGCTGGCCGGACTCGCGCACGTAACGCAGGGAAAAGAATTCAGCGCCCGTGCGCAAGGCAGCAAAACGCTGCTTGAGCTGGGGGTGGAAGTCGAACATGGAACCTCCTTGTCTGGAGCGAGGGTGCGGCGCAGTGCGGTGATTTGACGCGGCGGCTCTAGATTAGGCCTGGGGTGGGGGTGGGATCAAGACAGATGGGAGTTTGCGGGCCTGGTCGAGCGCCATCGCGAGCAGAATGCGGCTGTGGAGATCGTTCCCACGCTCTGCGTGGGAATGCTGCCAGGGACGCTCTGCGTTCCGCCTTTGGGATGTGACGCAGAGCGTCACGGGATGCATTCCCACGCAGAGCGTGGGAACGATCTTTATCCACGCGAGCGTGAGTCTTACTGGGCCATAGGCCCCACTTCCCGCATCGGCTTGCCGCGCACGGGGGCGTCGCCGGCCACGTAGTACGGAGCGGTGCTGCGTGGCAGGGGCTTGCGACCCCGGATCTTGTCGGCGATTTTCTCGGCGATCATGATCGTCGGCGCGTTCAGGTTGCCGGTGGTGATGATCGGCATGATCGAGGCATCCACCACGCGCAGCCCTTGCAGGCCATGCACGCGGCCTTCGCCGTCCACCACCGCCATGTCGTCGGTGCCCATCTTGCATGAGCAGGACGGGTGGAACGCGGTTTCGGCGTGTTCGCGGATGAACTGGTCCAACTGCTCGTCCGTCTGCACCTCGATGCCCGGGCTGATCTCGCGGCCACGAAACGGATCGAGCGCCGGCTGTTGCATGATCTCGCGGGTCAGGCGAATGCCATCGCGAAATTCCTGCCAGTCCTGCTCGGTCGCCATGTAGTTGAACAGGATGCTCGGGTGCTGGCGTGGGTCCTTGGACTTGGCCTGGATCCGACCGCGGCTTGGCGAACGCATCGAGCCCATGTGCGCCTGGAAGCCGTGTTCCTTCACGCCGTTGCTGCCGTTGTAGTTAATCGCCACCGGCAAGAAGTGGTACTGGATGTTCGGCCAATCGAATTCCGGGCGGGTGCGGATGAAACCGCCGGCTTCGAACTGGTTGCTGGCGCCGATACCGGTGCCGTTGAACAGCCACTCGGCACCGATGGCCGGCTGGTTGTACCAGAGCAGCGACGGGTACAGCGAGACCGGTTGGGTGCAGGCGTATTGCAGGTACAACTCGAGGTGATCCTGGAGGTTTTCGCCGACACCCGGCAGGTCGTGGACCACCGGGATGTCGAGGCTCTGCAGCAACTTGGCCGGACCGACGCCAGAGCGTTGCAGGATCTGTGGCGAAGCGATGGCGCCGGAGCACAGCAGCACTTCCTTGCGCGCCCGGGCTTCGACGCGCTCTTCGGCGGCGCCCACCAGGTAACGCACGCCGACCGCACGCTTGTCTTCGAACAGGATCTTGTCGGTCAGGGCGTGGGTGACGATGGTCAGGGTCGAACGCTTCTTGGCCACGTCGAGGTAACCACGAGCGGTACTGGCACGACGGCCATTGGGGGTGACGGTACGGTCCATCGGGCCGAAGCCTTCCTGCTGGTAGCCGTTGAGGTCTTCGGTACGCGGATAACCGGCCTGTACGCCAGCCTCGACCATGGCGTGGAACAACGGGTTGTTGCCGGCCTTGGGCGTGGTCACGCTGACCGGACCGTCGCCGCCGTGGTAATCGTTCGGGCCGATGTCCCGGGTCTCCGCTTTCCTGAAGTAGGGCAGGCAGTCCAGGTACGTCCAGTCCTCGAGGCCAGGCAGTTTTGCCCAGTTGTCATAGTCCAGGGCGTTGCCGCGGATGTAGCACATGCCGTTGATCAGCGAAGAACCGCCCAGGCCCTTGCCTCGACCGCACTCCATGCGGCGGCCGTTCATGTGCGGCTCCGGGTCGGTCTCGTAGGCCCAGTTGTAGCGCCGGCCTTGCAGCGGGAACGCCAGGGCGGCGGGCATTTGCGTGCGGAAGTCGAGGCGATAGTCCGGGCCGCCGGCTTCGAGCAGCAGGACGGTGACGCCTTCGTCTTCGGTCAGGCGGGTGGCCAGGGTGTTACCGGCCGAGCCGGCGCCAATGATGATGTAATCGAATTCTTGGGACATGAAATGCACCCTCTTTTGAATTGGGTTCAGGTCGCGGTTGCCTTGACGCCACATAACCTGTGGCGAGGGGATTTATCCCCGTTCGGCTGCGCAGCAGTCGTAAATCAGCGACTGGGTTTGTCTGAAGAATGGGCGGCCTTGGGAGGGGCTGCTACGCAGCCCCACGGGGCGGTGCGACGTTTCGCTAAATCCCCTCGCCACAACAGCGTTCACTCAAGGCCTCATGTCCAATCAGAACACTGAGGCGTAATCGCCCAACTCGACCTGTACCGATTTGATGCGCGTGAAGTTGTTCAGCGAGCTGATGCCGTTCTCCCGGCCCACGCCCGATTGCTTGTAGCCACCCACCGGCATCTTGGCGTCGGACTCACCCCAGGCGTTGATCCAGCAGATACCGGCTTCGAGCTGGTGGATCACGCGGTGGGCGCGGTTCAGGTCGCGGGTGACGACGCCGGCGGCCAGGCCGAAGTCGGTGTCGTTGGCGCGGCGGATCACTTCTTCTTCGGTTTCATAAGTGAGGATGCTCATCACCGGGCCGAAGATTTCTTCACGCACGATGGTCATCTCGTCGGTGCAATCGGTGAACACGGTCGGGGCGACGAAAGCGCCCTTGGCCAATTCACCGTCGGTCAGGCGACTGCCGCCGCACAGCAGGCGCGCGCCTTCGGCTTTGCCTTTCTCGATGTAGCCCAGCACGCTTTCCATGTGGGCGAAGCTCACCAACGGGCCGAAGTTGGTGTTTTCGTCCTCTGGGTTACCGATGCGGATGCGCGCCACGCGCTCGGCGATCTTGGCTTCGAAGGCGGCCTTGAGGTGGCTCGGCACGAACACGCGAGTGCCGTTGGTGCAGACCTGGCCGGAGCTGTAGAAGTTGGCCATCATCGCGGTGTCTGCGGCGCGATCCAGGTCGGCGTCGTCGAAGATGATCAGCGGCGACTTGCCGCCCAGTTCCATGGTCACGTCCTTGAGCGAAGAACTCGAGGCGCTGGCCATGACTTTCTTGCCAGTGTCGGTGCCGCCGGTGAAGGAGACTTTCTCGATGCGCGGGTGCTCGGTCAGCCAGGTGCCGACTTCACGGCCGCTGCCGGTCAGGACGTTGAAGACGCCTGGCGGAACGCCGGCTTCGGTATAGATCTCGGCCAGTTTCAAGGTGGTCAGCGAGGTGACTTCGCTCGGTTTGAAGATCATCGCGTTACCGGCTGCCAGGGCCGGTGCGGATTTCCACAGGGCGATCTGGATCGGGTAGTTCCACGCGCCGATACCGGCTACCACGCCCAGGGGCTCGCGGCGGGTGTAGACGAATGACGTGTCGCGCAACGGGATCTGCTCGCCTTCGATAGCGGGCACCAGGCCGGCGTAGTATTCCAGCACATCGGCACCGGTGACGATGTCGACGTAGCGGGTCTCGGAGTAGGCTTTGCCGGTGTCCAGGGTTTCCAGGGCGGCCAGCTCATCGTTGCGCTCGCGCAGGATGTCCACGGCGCGACGCAGGATGCGCGAGCGCTGCATCGCGGTCATGGCGGCCCAGACTTTCTGGCCCTTTTCGGCGCTGACCACGGCGCGCTCGACGTCCTCGAACGTTGCGCGCTGCACCAGGGCGAGTACTTCACCGTTGGCCGGGTTGATGGCTTCGAAAGTGGCGTCGCCGCTGGCATCGCTGTACGCGCCATCGATGTAGAGTTTTTGCAGTTCGAAACGGGCCATAAAGTCCTCGCAAGTGCATGAGTGGTTGGCTGGCCACCGAGCGTGTCGTTTATAGCTGACTACGCGCTGCGGTGGGGGTTCAGGAGTCGAGCGGTTCTGTGTGCTCTGGTGCCCCTGCCTTGGTCAGTTGGAAATCCATGTATTCGTAAGCGATCTGGTGCGCCTGGGCGGTATCGAACGCGTCTCCCGACAGCGCTCCGCGCAGCCACAAACCGTCAATCAACGCGGCCAGGCCCCTTGCTGCGCTGCGCGCCTGATCGACAGGCAACACGCGGCGGAACTGGCTACACAGGTTGGAATACAGGCGGTGATCGTTGATCCGCTGCAACCTGTGCAAAGACGGGTGGTGCATGCTGGTGGCCCAGAAGGCCAGCCAGGTTTTCATTGCCGGGCCATTGACCTGGCTGGCGTCGAAGTTGCCTTCGATGATCACCTTGAGGTGAGCCCGCGGGCTGGTGTCCTCCAGCGCCTGGCGGCGTGCGGTGACGTTTTCGCTCAGGACAGTCATCAGGTACTGGGCCGTGGCCGCGATCAGGCCGTTCTTGTCCTGAAAGTAGTGACTGATGATGCCGTTGGAGACACCAGCCAGACGGGCGATCAGCGCAATGCTGGCGTCCCCCATGCCGACTTGATCGACCGCTTGCAACGTGGCTTCGATCAGTTGTTGGCGGCGGATGGGTTGCATACCGACCTTGGGCATCTAGCACATCTCCTTAGGCCATCCGGCGCACGAATGTCGTCTGCCGGAGTGAAAGCCAGTCTATTTTGTTTTGATTGAACGTTCAATCAACAAAAAACAGGTTCTATGACAAGTCGTCGCTGTCTGTCGGATTTCCATGTGTAAAGGGCGCTTGAAGGCACATGGGCAACCCGCTGTGCGGGGCGAGGACTTTTTCGGGATGTCTTTATAACACTCGTCGGCTGGTGTGGAGGCCTAACGCCCATTGGTAGCTGGAATACTGTTGTGGCGAGGGGATTTATCCCCGTTGGGCTGCACAGCAGCCCCAAAAGCGGCGACCTCATGTTGTCTGACACACCGAGACACCTGGCTTTTGGGGCTGCTTCGCAGCCCAGCGGGGATAAATCCCCTCGCCACAACTGTATTTCAGGTCAAGCTTGTCAGTAGTCAGTAGTCAGTAAATGCACAAACAAAAACGCCGCGATCATCTCGCGGCGTTTTCGTGTGCAGGCTTAGCCCAGGTTCTTGCCCAGCAGTGCGTGGTACAGCTCGCTGTCGCCCAGGATGCCGACGACTTGCTGGTTATCGTGGAGCACCAGTTTGTTGCCGGTCTGGTAGCGGATCTGCAAGGCGTCGCGCATGCCGATGTTGGAGTCCACCAGCGTCGGGCGGCGGCCCAGTTCTTCGACGGCCTGGCCTGGCACCCAGTTTTGCAGGTCCAGGGCCGCGCCGTTCTGCCGGGCGCCCTTGATGGTGTTGCCTTCGGCCAGGTCGAGCCAGGAGTCGCCACCGGGGTCCAGGCACACCGAACCGTTGATGCGCTTGCAGTTGTCCAGGGTGCGCATCAGGCTGCGACCGCAGAGTACGTTGAGCGGGTTGGTATGGGCGACGAACGTGCGCACATAATCGTCCGCCGGGTTCAGCACGATCTCTTCCGGCTTGCTGTACTGGATGATCTTGCCGTCCTTCATGATCGCGATCCGGCTGCCCAGCTTCAGGGCTTCGTCCAGGTCATGGCTGACGAACACGATGGTCTTTTGCAGTTTGCGTTGCAGTTCCAGCAGTTCGTCCTGCAAACCCTGGCGGATCAGCGGGTCGAGGGCGGAGAACGGTTCGTCCATCAGCAGGATGTCGGCGTCCATCGCCAGGGCGCGGGCCAGGCCGACCCGTTGTTGCATACCGCCGGACAGCTCGTCGGGCTTCTTGTTGCGCCACTGGGTCAGGCCCACCAGCTCGAGTTTTTCATCCACTAGCTTGCGCCGTTCCTTCTCGGGACGGCCCTGCATTTCCAGGCCGAAGCTGATGTTCTCGCGCACCGTCAGCCAGGGCATCAGGGCGAACTTCTGGAACACCATGGCGATGCGCTTGGTGCGCATCATCTTCAGTTCGGCAGGGGAGCAGGAGGCGATGTCGATCTGCCGTCCTTCATGCTCGACGAACAACTTGCCACGACTGACGGTGTTCAAGCCGTTGATGCAGCGCAGCAGGCTGGATTTGCCGGAGCCGGAAAGGCCCATCAGGACGCAGATCTCACCCTTCTCGATGGACAGGCTGGCTTTTTCCACACCGACGATCAGGCCGGTCTGCTGCAGGATCTCCGGGCGCGAAAAACCTTTGTCCAGCAGGTCCAGCGCGGCCTTGGGACGGTTGGAGAAAATAACATCGACGTCTTCGAAACGAATGATGCTCATGCGTCACCCCCTACTTTAGCGTCGGGCTGTTTGCAGATTCGGTCGAGCATGATCGCCAGCAATACGATCGCCAGGCCGGCTTCGAAGCCCAGGGCGATATCAGCGGTGTTCAGTGCGTTGACCACGGGTTTGCCCAGGCCGTCGGCACCGACCAGCGCGGCGATCACCACCATCGACAACGACAGCATGATGCACTGGGTGATACCGGCCGCGATGCTGGGCATCGCATGGGGCAGTTCAATACGCGACAGGAGCTGGCGACGGGAGCAGCCGAAGGCTTTGCCGGCGTCCATCAGTTCGTCCGGTACGTCGCGGATGCCCAGGTAGGTCAGGCGGATGGGCGCGGCAATCGCGAACACCACCGTGGAGATCAGGCCTGGGACCACACCCAGCCCGAAGAGGGTCAGGGTAGGAATGAGGTAAACGAAGGTCGGTACGGTCTGCATCAGATCGAGCACCGGACGCATCAGGGTGTAGAACATCGGCTTGTGCGCGGCAACAATGCCCAGCGGCACGCCGATCAGTACGCAGACCAGGGTGGCGAACATCACCTGGGCGAGGGTTTCCATGGTTTCCTGCCAGTAACCCAGGTTGAGAATCAGCAGGAAGGACGCGATGACGAATACGGTCAGGCCCCATTTACGCTGGATGAAATGCGCCAGCAGGGCGATGAGGCCAATAAGGGCCAGGGGGTTGAACCAGGTCAGCGCAAACGTCACGCCGTGAATCATCGTTTCCAGGAACAGCGCGATGGCGTCGAAGGTGCTGGCGCCGTTTTGCGTCAACCATTCGACAAAGCCGGCGATGTACTGGCCCAAGGGTATTTTCTGATCAATGAGCATGGTAGTGAACGTCCGCATGCAAGGGAATAAACAGCCCGGGCGGGTGAACCCGCCCGGCATAACATAAGCAGTTACTGCGCAAGCTTGGCTTTCACGGCGTCCAGGCCAGGTTTACCGTCAATGGTGGTCACGCCAGCCAACCAGGTATCGAGTACCTGTGGATTTTTCTTCAGCCAGGCCTTGGCGGCAGCCTCCGGCTTCATCTT
This sequence comes from Pseudomonas sp. NFACC16-2, assembly GCF_900119205.1. Taxonomy (NCBI): domain Bacteria; kingdom Pseudomonadati; phylum Pseudomonadota; class Gammaproteobacteria; order Pseudomonadales; family Pseudomonadaceae; genus Pseudomonas; species Pseudomonas sp. NFACC16-2. Next base: position 24,544 of record NZ_FPIX01000007.1, read on the forward strand.
GTCGTCGAGCACGTTGCCCATCAGCGTGCTTTCCATGTCGACGGTGAACTCCAGGTTTTTCAACAGCTGGCCAACGTTGCTGCATTCCTGGCTGTAGCCCTTGCGGGTGTTGGTCGCCACGGTTGCGGCACCGAAGTCGGGGCCGAAGAAGTCGTCGCCGCCGGTCAGGTACTGGATCTTGAAGCGGGTGTTCATTGGATGTGGCGCCCAGCCGAGGAACACCACGTCGGTGCCACGCTTGGAGGCACGGTCGACCTGCGAGAGCATGCCGGCTTCACTCGACTCGACGACTTTGAAGCCCGCGTCCTTCAGGCCGAAGGCGTTCTTTTCGATCATGCTCTGGATCAGGCGGTTGCCGTCGTTGCCGGGCTCGATCCCGTAGATCTTGCCGTCCAGCTCTTTCTTGAATTTGGGGATATCGGCGAAGTCGTGCAGGCCTTTGTCATACAAAGCCTGAGGCACGGCGAGGGTGTACTTGGCACCCTTGAGGTTGGTGCGAACGGTTTCCACGGTCCCGGCATCGCGATAGGCCTTGATGTCGTTTTCCATGGTCGGCATCCAGTTGCCGAGGAACACATCCATGTTCTTGCCATCGGCCAGGGACTTGTAGGTCACCGGTACGGAAATCATCGTGGTCTTGGTCTTGTAGCCCAACGCATCGAGTACCACGCTGGTGGTGGCGGTGGTCACGGTGATGTCGGTCCAGCCGACATCGGAGAAATTGACGGTGCTGCACTGTTCGGGTTCAGCAGCGTTGGCCAGCATCGGAAGACTCAGCATGGCGGCCAACAACAACGATGTGGAACCTTTCATGGGTGGACTCCTGGTGTTTTATCGGCGGTGTCCGGTCAGGACAACCGCGCTTATTGGATGTTGCGGTTGGTGGCGCGTGGGCACTCTCTGACACGCGGCCTTGCAAACGAGCCGTAACCGATCATGTACCAGTGCAAATCTGACGCCTACAGGGTGGGTCGTATCCAGTACAGGGAGGGTCGCATCCAGTGTCGGTGACGTCGTTTACAGATTTTTTCCGCCCCTGGCGGGCCTCTGATACGCAGAAAAACGGCGCAAAACCGGGGCCGGGACGGGACGGCGTTGCTGGGCATGATTGCGTCGGTGTCAGACGTCGGGCCCCAAGGCAAAAACCGGATGATGCGGCCATCCCGGCGTTGAGCGTAGCAGCTCCGTCACCGGACGCTCCTGCGCCCGGATGTGTCTGTTCTGGAGGTTTTCGGCAATGGCAATCAGCGTTTTCGACTTGTTCAAAATCGGTATCGGCCCGTCCAGTTCCCACACCGTGGGCCCCATGCGTGCCGCGGCGCTGTTCGTTGAAGCGCTGAAGGCAAAGGTCCTGCTCAATGATGTGCGCCGGGTCGAGGTGCAATTGTTCGGTTCGCTGTCGGCCACCGGCATTGGCCACGGCAGCGACAACGCCGTGATCATGGGCCTGATGGGGGAGTGGCCGGACGCAATCGACCCGTCGCAGATCGGCCCGCGTATCGAGCAGCTGCGTGAAACCCAGACCCTGCTGCTCGACAGTCGCCTGCCGGTGCCGTTCGTATGGTCCCGGGACATGCGCCTGATCGACGAGAACCTGCCGTTCCATCCCAATGCGATGACGCTGGTGGCCGAAGGCGCCGACGGCGAGCTGCACCGTGACACTTATTACTCGGTCGGCGGTGGCTTTGTCGTCGATCAGGCCCAGGCCTCCAGCGGCGTGGTGGATCTGGACAGCACTGAGCTGCCTTACGATTTCTCCAGCGCCGAAGAGTTGCTTGAACTGTGCCGTACCCACAACTTGCGAGTAGCCGAGTTGATGCTGGCCAACGAAAAGGTCTGGCGGTCCGAAGAAGAGATCCGCAGTGGCCTGATGAAACTGTGGCGGGCCATGCAGGATTGCGTCGAGCAGGGCCTCAAGCACGAAGGCATCCTGCCAGGCGGTTTGAATGTACGCCGACGGGCGGCCAAGTTGCACCGCAGCCTGCAAGAACTGAACAAGCCCAATGTCATCGGCTCGACCCTCAGCGCCATGGAGTGGGTCAACCTGTTCGCCCTGGCGGTCAACGAAGAGAACGCCGCCGGCGGGCGCATGGTCACGGCGCCGACCAATGGCGCGGCGGGGATCATTCCGGCGGTGCTGCATTACTTCATGAAGTTCAGCGAAGCGGTCACCGACGCCAACGTCGTGGATTATTTCCTAGGTGCGGCGGCGGTCGGGATCCTGTGCAAGAAGAACGCATCGATTTCTGGCGCCGAAGTCGGTTGCCAAGGTGAAGTGGGATCGGCCTGCGCCATGGCGGCGGCAGGCCTGGCGGAGATCCTCGGGGCCACGCCGGAGCAACTATGCAACGCGGCGGAAATCGGCCTGGAACACAACCTCGGCCTGACCTGCGATCCGGTGGGCGGCCTGGTGCAGGTGCCGTGCATCGAGCGCAACGCGATTGCCGCGGTGAAAGCCATCAATGCCGCGCAAATGGCGCTGCGGGGTGACGGCCAGCACTTCATCTCCCTGGACCGGGTGATCCGCACCATGCGTGATACCGGTGCCGACATGCATGACAAATATAAAGAGACCTCGCGCGGCGGCTTGGCGGTCAGTGCGGTGGAGTGCTGATCCAAAGCTCCCACTGTTCTCTTTAGGCCAGCACCTGTGGCGAGGGGATTTATCCCCGTTGGGCTGCGAAGCGGCCCCCTACGGTTTTACAGATGTGTATGAGTCGAGGGCTGCTGCGCAGCCCAGCGGGGATAAATCCCCTCGCCACAAAGAACTAAAACCGCTCGTAAAATGCACACCCATCCCGAAACACGCCACCTTTTAGCGCGTCGCAAACAGACAAGAGACGAACGGTCGGCCCCACCGTCGGGTGCCACGCGACCGTCCGTCGCCGCATTTGTGGTGATACCTGTTGCGCAAGCCCCGCAGCCCAGTTCCCACAAGTGCTACCGATCTGCTCACGGTGCCGCGTAACGGGGCCCTGAGACCCGTCAAAGTCCTGATAACCGTCCCTCGAGATACGCCTTGAATAGACAGGCCGCGATGTCGTTTTCAGGATTTATTGAACGCGCATTCAATTTAGGCATGACAATTGCTGTAACACTGTAAAGCCCGTCTCCCTCGTGGAGAGCAATGGCAAATAACCAATAAAAAGAGCCTCCGCCTGAGGCCATCACCCGCTTTGTGTGAGGAGATACCGCGATGACGACGTCCAACTCCGGGGCCCAACCCCAGAACCGTGCGCCTCAATCCATCGGCTTTTTGCTGCTGGACAATTTCACGCTGATTTCCCTGGCGTCCGCGGTAGAACCGCTACGCATGGCCAACCAACTGTCCGGTCGCGAGCTATATCGCTGGACGACCCTCACAGTCGATGGTGGCCAGGTCTGGGCCAGCGACGGCTTGCAGATCACCCCCGACGCCTCGATGCACAAGGCGCCGGCCCTGGATACTGTCATCGTCTGTGGCGGCATCGGCATCCAGCGTACCGTGACCCGCGAACACGTGTCGTGGCTGCAGAGCCAGGCCCGCCAATCCCGTCGCCTCGGCGCGGTTTGTACCGGCAGTTGGGCCCTGGCCTGCGCCGGTCTGCTGGACGGCTTCGATTGCAGCGTGCACTGGGAATGCCTGGCGGCAATGCAGGAAGCTTTCCCACGGGTATCGATGAGTACCCGCTTGTTCACCCTCGACCGTAACCGCTTCACCAGCTCCGGCGGCACCGCGCCGTTGGACATGATGCTGCACCTGATCAGCCGTGATCATGGCCGCGAACTGTCGGCAGCGATCTCGGAAATGTTTGTCTACGAGCGTATCCGCAACGAACAGGATCATCAGCGTGTGCCGCTCAAGCACATGCTCGGCACCAACCAGCCGAAGTTGCAGGAAATCGTTGCGCTGATGGAAGCCAACCTCGAAGAGCCGATCGACCTGGACGAACTGGCGGTGTATGTCGCCGTGTCCCGGCGTCAGCTGGAGCGGTTGTTCCAGAAGTACTTGCATTGCTCGCCGTCGCGCTATTACCTCAAGCTGCGGTTGATCCGTGCACGGCAACTGCTCAAGCAGACGCCGATGTCGATCATCGAAGTGGCCTCGGTGTGCGGCTTCGTCTCCACCCCGCACTTCTCCAAGTGCTACCGCGAATACTTCGGCATTCCGCCGCGTGACGAACGCGTCGGTTCCAACACCACGCAACAGGTGGCGATGATGCCGCTGCCGCAGGCGCTGGTGCTGTCGCCATTGTCCGGCCCGCTGTCGGCGCTGAGCCAGGCGCGTAATGAGTCGACGTTTGCCAGTGTGAGGCTCTAGCAGCTTTCTGTGGCGAGGGAGCTTGCTCCCGCTGGACTGCGAAGCAGTCCCAAAACCGGCCTATGCGGTGTACCAGTCAAATGGCATTCGCTGGTTTTACGACCGCTTTGCGGCCGAGCGGGAGCAAGCTCCCTCGCCACAGGGTCAGGCGCTATGGTTCTGCTGGTATTGCATCAACGCCGGCAACAGCTGCTTATCAATCGCCTGGCGCACGGCCGGCAGGATAGTGGCGCTGCTGGTGTACATCTCCTTGACCATCCGCCGTAAATCATTGGCCCGGACGGTGTCCAGCCCCCGCACGGCGCACTCGCACGCCTGCTCGGCGGTGGAGCCGCTGGGTATTTGCAGGCCCAGGGCCTTGAGATGGCCCAACAGGTCTTCCTGGTCGATCAAATCGGCGTACATCATGACGCTTTTCCTTGTTCAGGGATTGGGGTCGTGTCTCGATTCTGGTAGCCCCCCGAAGCGGCGGCAAGGGCAAATGGTCGCAATGGCATGAATGACTATGGAGGCGTCGTTTTCGGCTAACTTGCACGAGGCTGGACTGGGCACACTGACCTCAAGCTGAATCACGATGGTCTGGTCACCCTCGCGCGACAGCTCCTCCAGTAACGCAACCTGCCCCGATCCTGTCACGGCTTGATCGGGGATTTTTTTGCCTGTGAATCAGGGAACGCTTGGGTGTCTGGCGATGAACGATGACGCGGCCTAGCGCTGCAACACCAGAATCCGCGACAACAACTCATCCCGATCCACATAGCACCCCTGGAAATGCCGGGCCCCGGAGGCCGGGTCGAAGGCATTGCGGGCGTGGAGGGTGCGGCGGTTGTCGAAGCACCAGAGTTGGCCGGGTTCGAGACGCTGTACCAGGCGAAATTGTGGCTCGCGGGTCAGGGCAATGAAGCGGCGGTAGGCGCGGTAAAGCTTGGGCATCTGCTCGACCGTGGTGTCGAACGGCCCACGCAGGAAGTTCGCCATGCGGATTTCCGAAACCTGGCCGAGGGCGTCCAGCGCGATGATTGGCGCCAGGCAGCGGTAGTCGCTGCGACGGTCCTTGTTGCGAAACTCCACCGGGATCCGACACAGCGCGTCGAAGGCCTCGGGCTCTTCCTGGCGCAGTGCTTCAGCAATGGCAAACCCGTCGACAAAAATGCTCTCGCCACCGTCGGCGTCATTCACCAGGCAATGCAAGAATTGCAGCCCCGGCTGTAATTCCCGGGTCGGCAAATCACTGTGCAATGGCAGGTTGAAAGCGGTGTAGGCGTTGCTGTCGGCATCGGCTTTGGACTGCACATTGAACAGCACACCGAAGTTGCTCTCGCGAATAAAGGAAATGCGCTGGGCAATCCGTGTCAGCGAGCCGGGTTCGGTGGGTACGCCGCGCACCTGGGTCAGGCCGATGTCGCGCACCGCCAGCAACCATTGCAACAACGCATGGGCATCGTCCATCAGTGCCGGGTAGTCGAACACTGGCAATTGCAGGTCGTGCCGCCACAGTTGGCGCCGAGGCTTGTTCGCCAGGCGCTCGGCCCGGGACTGATCATCGTAGGCGTGGGCGCGCAACCAGCCCGGGTCGAAACGGCTCTGGTGACCGTCCCGCCAGTCCACGCACAGGCAGCCTTCGTCGTCGAGGTAGGTTGCGCCGGGGGCAATGTCTTCAGGGACGTCGATGATTTCCAGCACCTGCTCGCGGGTGACGCTGTAGACGCATTGAGGGCAAGGGCAGTTGTCCCGCAGCCACGGGTGATGAAAGGGGCTGGCCCGGCCATCGGCCCACGTCACTTGGATCCGGTCGGCCAAGGGTGTGACGGCGGTCAATGGGAAGATCAAGGGGTAATGGCGGAAGTCGGCAAAGGCGGCGGTGTTCATGGCGATCTCCTGTTCGCGGCTTATCGGGGGAGAGGCAGGGCGATGATCCGGCCGATGTACAGCGGCGGCGGCAGGTCGGATTGTTCGTCGAGCAGGGCGCCGAGCCGGCCCAGGGTCTGTTCGGTGAAAGGCGCCGAGCGCGGGCCGGCCAGGTCGACGTGCAGTAGCATCTGTTCATTGCCGGCCAGCTCTTTATCACCGCCGACCAGATGCAGGCTGTGGTAGAGGTGCAGGCGTTTGGCGTCGTGGCCGATGATGTGCGTGTGCACCTCGACCTGGGCGTCGAGCTTCACTTCGTGCAGGTAGTTCAGGTGCAGTTCGAGGGTGAACAACGAGTGGCCGCTGGCTTCGCGGTTCTGGCTGTCCATGCCGAGCCGGTCCATCAGCGCGTCGGTGGCGTAGCTGAAGATCAGCAGGTAGAAGGCATCGCGCAGGTGGCCGTTGTAGTCGACCCATTCAGGGAGGATGCGGGTTTGATAGGTGGTTAGGGTGGGCATGCTGGAACTCCACAAATAGTCGCTGGTGTACAGCCTTGTGGCGAGGGAGCAAGCACCCTCGCCACAAGGGGGGTTATTCACTGAACGCCATGCCATGTTTTGCCTTGGTGGCCTTCACCGCCTCCAGCACCGCCAGCAGGCAATCGTCACGATAGCGCTCCAGGGCCGAGATGCCATGGCTGCCCAATTGCGCGCTCGTGCCGTCCACCACATCGTCGATCAGCTTTTCGGTGAGCTCTGGCGCTGGCAGGTAAGTCCACGGCAGTTGCAGCGCCGGGCCGAACTGGGCCATGAAGTGCCGCATCCCGGCATCGCCGCCGGCCAGGGTGTAGGTCAGGAACGTGCCCATGAACGACCAGCGCAAGCCGGCGCCAAAGCGGATCGCATCGTCGATTTCCCCGGTGGTCGCCACCCCGTCGTTGACCAGGTGCAGGGCTTCGCGCCACAGCGCTTCGAGCAGGCGGTCTGCAATGAAACCGGGCACTTCCTTGCGCACGTGCAGCGGCCGCATGCCAAGAGATTCGTACACCTGCATCGCCGCCTGTACGGCTTCGGGCGCGGTGTTTTTGCCGCCGACCACTTCCACCAGCGGCAACAGATAGACCGGGTTGAACGGGTGCCCGACCACGCAGCGCTCCGGATGGGTGGCGCCTTCGTAGAATTCGCTCGGCAGCAGCCCCGAGGTACTGGAACCGATCAGCGCGTTCGGCTTGGCAGCGGCACTGATCTGGCCGTGCAATTCGAGTTTCAATTCCAGGCGCTCGGGGGCGCTTTCCTGGATGAAATCGGCGTCGCGCACGCATTCTTCGATGGTCGCGACAAAGCGCAGCCGATCCTGCGAAGCGCCAGGGGCCAGGCCCTGTTTTTCCAGCGCGCCCCAAGCGTTGGCGACGCGTTTGCGCAACGCCGCCTCGGCACCCGGCGCCGGGTCCCAGGCGATAACGTCGAGGCCATGGGCCAGGGCCCTGCTGACCCAGCCACTGCCGATTACACCACTGCCCAGGGCGGCGAAGGTCTTGATGTCGGTGATAAAGCTCATGGTGATTTCCTGAAAAGAGTGAAGATCACCTGTGGGAGCGAGCTTGCTCGCGATGGCGGCGGTACATCCGACGCCTCTTCGAAGGCAGGAATATCGCTATCGCGAGCTCGCTTCCACAGGGTTATGCGTAGGTTCGGTCAGCCGCGCTGGGTCAGCCCCATTTTCTTGCGGCCTTCAGCCGGGGTGAGCACGCGGGCGCCGAGGCGGCTGAGGATTTCGCCGGCCCGCTCCACCAACTGACCGTTGGTAGCGAGTACGCCTTTATCTAGCCAGAGGTTGTCTTCCAACCCGACCCGCACGTTGCCTCCCAACAGCACGGCCTGGGCGGCCATCGGCATTTGCATGCGGCCGATGCCGAAGCCCGCCCACACCGCGTCCGCCGGCAGGTTGTCGACCATGGCTTTCATGGTGGTGGTGTCGGCCGGTGCGCCCCACGGGATACCCAGGCAGAGTTGGAACAATGGGTTGTCCAGCAGGCCTTCCTTGATCAGTTGCTTGGCGAACCACAGGTGACCGGTGTCGAAGATCTCCAGCTCGGCCTTGACCCCCAGTTCGGTGATGCGCTTGGCGCCGGCCCGCAACTGCGCCGGAGTGGAGACGTAAATGGTGTCGCCGTCGCCGAAGTTCAGGGTGCCGCAATCCAGCGTGCAGATTTCCGGCAACAGCTCTTCGACATGAGCCAGGCGGGTCAGCGGGCCCACCAGGTCGGTGTTGGGGCCGAATTCCATTGGCTGTTCGCCCGCACCGATCTCCAGGTCGCCGCCCATGCCGGCGGTGAGGTTGACGATGATGTCCACGTCCGCTTCACGGATGCGCTCCATCACTTCGCGGTACAGCGCCACGTCGCGGCTGAACTTGCCGGTCTGCGGGTCGCGGACGTGGCAATGGACCACCGTGGCCCCGGCCTTCGCCGCCTCGATGGCGGCTGCGGCGATCTGTTTCGGGGTGACCGGTACGTGGGGGCTCTTGGCGGTCGTGTCGCCAGCACCGGTGAGTGCGCAGGTGATGATGACGTCGTGGTTCATGGTGCGGATTCCTTCAGGCGTGGTAAGTCACTGCGCAGCCCTTTGGTGCTGCGCAGATGGATAGCGGTTGTTCAGTTACTGGTCAGTTTCAGGTTGTCGGCGGCGGGCTTGCCGTCGAAGGTGGTGACGCCTTCGAGCCAACGCTGCTTGTCTTGCGGATGATCCTTGAGCCATTGCCGGGCCGATTCGAGCGGGTCCTTGTGATCGAGCAACGGCTGCATCATCCGGCTTTCATCTTCGGCGCTGAACGTCAGGTTGCTCAGCAGGCGACCGACGTTGGGGCATTGTTGGGCGTAGTCCGGCGCGGTGACGGTCCACACGGTGGCCATGCCTTCGTTCGGGCCGAGGGCGTCGTCGCTGCCGGTGAGGTAGGTCATTTGCACGTTGACGTTCATCGGGTGCGGCGCCCAGCCGAAGAACACCACGGCTTCCTTGCGCCGCACGGCGCGGTCCACGGCGGCGAGCATGCCGGCTTCGCTGGACTCCACCAGTTGGAATTTGCCCAGGCCGAACTGGTTCTTGGCGATCATCGCCTTGATCTGGGTATTGGCGCCGGAGCCCGGCTCGATGCCGTAGATCTTGCCGCCCAGCTCTTTTTCGAACTTGGCGATGTCGGCGAAGGTTTTCAGGCCCTTGTCGGCCAGGTAGGTCGGTACCGCCAGGGTCGCGCGGGCGTCCTTGAGGCTGGGCTGCTCTAGCACTTTGACCTGCTTGGCTTCGACGAACGGGGTGATGGTCTGGGTCATCAACGGGTTCCAGTAACCCAGGAACAAGTCCAGGCGCTGGTCGCGGATGCCGGCGAAGATGATTTGCTGGGAGGCGCTGGTTTGCTTGGTCTTGTAGCCGAGGCCGTCGAGCATCACTTGGGTCAGGGCGCTGGTGGCGATGACATCGGTCCAGTTGACCACGCCCAGGCGCACGTTCTGGCACGCGGCGGGCTCGGCAGCCATGGCGGCGCCATTGAGGAAAGTGGTGCCGCAAAGTGCAAGTACACAGGAGCTGATCAGTCGTTTCATGTCGGGTTCCTCGGCAGCTTATTGTTATGGGGTCCGGCATCTGCGCACCGGTGATGCCAAGTTACGCAGCCCGGCACCTGGTGAAACGCACAGCGGCGACGTGCTCTTGCACTGCAGCGACTCTTGAATGGGCCTTGCAACTGGCGTATCAAGGTCCGCACGCTACCCGCCAACCGAGTGCGCTCCATGTCCCAGGATTTTTACTTTTTGTTGATGCCGGGTTTTTCGGCCATCGGTTTCATCTCGGCCATCGAGCCGTTGCGGGTCGCCAATCGGTTTCGCGGCGAGCTGTACCGCTGGCATGTGCTGAGTGTCGATGGCGGGCCGGTGCTGGCGAGCAATGGCATGTCGGTCAACGCCGATGCCGCACTGGAGCCGCTGAAGAAGGGCGCGACCCTCTGGGTGGTGGCCGGGTTCGAACCGCTCGAATTCGCCACCCCGACGCTGGAGCGCTGGCTGCATCGGCTGGACAACGAAGGCGTGACCCTGGGCGGCATCGACACTGGCAGCGTGGTGCTGGCCGAGGCGGGGCTATTGGAAGGGCACCGCGTGACCTTGCACTGGGAAGCGATCGAGGCGTTCAAGGAGTCTTATCCGCAACTCAGCGTGACCCAGGAACTGTTCGAGATCGACCGTCGCCGCATTACTTGCGCGGGCGGCACGGCTTCCATCGACCTGATGCTGGACCTGATCGGCCAGGCCCACGGTTCGGAACTGGCGATCCAGGTCAGCGAGCAGTTCGTGCTCGGCCGCATCCGTCCGCGCAAAGATCACCAGCGCATGGAAATCGCCAACCGCTATGGCATTCGCAACAAGAAGCTGGTGCACGTCATTGGCGAGATGGAAACCCACAGCGAACCGCCCCTGAGCACCTTGGCACTGGCCGAATCCATCGGCGTCACCCGGCGCCAGCTCGAACGCCTGTTCCGCCTGCACCTGAACGACACCCCGAGCAACTTCTACCTGGGGCTGCGCCTGGAGAAGGCCCGGCAGTTGCTGCGCCAGACCGACATGAGTGTGTTGGAAGTGAGCATCGCCTGCGGCTTTGAGTCGCCGTCGTACTTCACCCGCAGCTATCGGGCACGGTTCGCGCGCTGCCCGCGGGAGGATCGGCGGCGGCAGGGGGATGGTCGGGAGTTGGTTTGACAGGCTTTTATACTCAATTATACTCGCGACTATAAATTATACCTGTCGCCATAATTGAGTATAAAACCATGTCCAAGCACCCCGGTTTTGTCTTCCGGCGCCCCGATCTGGCCCGCAATATTGTCGATGGGCTGGCCGGCGCCGGGATCCAGGATTACACCTCAGGCCTGTTCCTGGCCGCGCCAAGGCGTACCGGAAAAAGTACGTTCCTGCGCGAAGACTTGATTCCCGAATGCGAGACGCGAGGTTGGCTCGCGGTCTACGTCGACCTTTGGGCCAACAAGGAGAAGGACCCTGCCGACCTGATCGCCTCGGCCATCGCCGGGGCACTGGTGCCTTATGAAAAGGGCATCCGCAAGCTCGCCAAATCCATGGGCATCGACAAACTCAGCTTCTTGCGCACGTTGTCCTGGGATTTCAGCCAGCCGCAACTGCCCGAAGGGGCGACGCTGACCCAGGCGCTGGAGCTGTTGCACCGTGCCGCGGGTAAAACCGTGGTGCTGGTGATCGACGAAGCCCAGCATGCCTTGACCACCGAGGCCGGGGTCAACGCGATGTTCGGCCTCAAGGCTGCCCGCGACCAGCTCAACCAGGGACGTGAGGGGGATGCCAGCGGCCTGCGGCTGGTGTTCACCGGCTCCAATCGCGACAAGCTCGCGCACTTGGTATTAAGCCGCAACCAACCGTTCTACGGGTCCAGCATCACGCCGTTTCCGTTGCTGGGCAAAGCCTTCACCCAGGCCTACACAGCTCATTTGAACGCACACCTGGCCCAGACCAACCAGTTCAACGCCGATGACCTCGACCAGGCTTTTGAGTTGGTTGGGCGCCGTCCAGAGATGTTGCGCAGCGTCATCGGCGAAATTGCCCTGGAACTGGGTGAAGCGAGCCAGTTGGGTGACTTGCTGCGCAACAGCGCTGAAATGCTGCGCGCCGGCGTCTGGACCGAGTTCGAGAGCGCCTGGAACGCCCTGACGGTGCCGCAACGCGCCGTGCTGCAGGTCATGGCCGAGCGCTCGCAAAACAACGAACCCTTCGCGCCCTTCACCGATTCAACGCTGGAGGCGGTGGGCAAGGCGCTGAGGACTATGGGAAGCGAAGTCGTGCCCGGTACCCAGACCATCCAATCCTGTATTGATGCGCTGCGTGAAAAGGAATTGGTGTGGAAGTCCAACCGTGGTGGTTATGCGCTGGAGGACAAGGCGTTTGCCGATTGGTTGAAGGGGTATCGCAAGCAGAAGGACTGATGCCAACTCCAATGAACTGTCGAACAAAGACTTGTGGCGAGGGGATTTATCCCCGCTGGGCTGCGCAGCAGCCCCGATAATAGCGATTCAAGCTATATGAGAGACCGAGTTACCAGGTTTCAGGGCCGCTTCGCGCCCCAGCGGGGATAAATCCCCTCGCCACAGGATAGTGTTCAATCAAGTATTGGTTGGCAGCTTACTTCTTTACCAACGCCGAACACGCTGCCTTGTACGCCTCATGCTGATACTTATTGAGCGTCGCCGGCAAGGCGAAGTCATGTTTCTTGTGCTGCGCGTTGAGGGTCTGCGGTGACAGCAGCGTCACCTCGCAGCCTTCCAGCAACTGGAAAACCCCTTCAATCTTGAACGTGGTCGGTCCGCCGGCGAACTCGCCTTTCTTGCTGCGCTTCTTGATGGCGATGCGTTCGATGCCATTCTCGACCACGAACGCCCGTACCTGGGCGGCAAACGCCTTGACGTTGGCGGCTTCGTCATCGTCGTCCAGGGTGATTTTCTTGGTGTTCAGCGCGATGTGAGTCAACGCCTGCTGCTCCAGCGAGGCGACGGCGATGATCGCTTCGCTGCCTTTGATTTCGATGCCGCAAATGATCATTGGAACCCTTGATGCCCGGAGGTGTGGAATTGCAGTTTATCCATCTTGGTCTGGAACGCCGCTCTGATTTTTTCATCTGCGGCCCACTCAGTTCATGCTTTGGCGCAGGTCGAGCATGATTTTGTCGAAGTAATCGACCCGGATGACGCCGAAGCGGGGGTATTCGAAGTCCAGGATCACATACAGCACGCAGACCATGACCGCCGCGTAACCCAGGCTGTGCAGCCAGTTGCGCCGCTTTGTACCGGCCATGCCATAGCCGATCAGCAGGGCGCTGATCAGGGCCATGGTCACCAGCATCAGGTAGATGACCAGCGGTGGGTGGGTTTCATGGGCCACGGCGCGGGTGGTGGTGATATCGATCATTTCATTTTGTGCCTGCAGCACACTGACCCCCAGGGTTGGAGTGGGCATTTGCTGCAGAGCGGCGATCGTGCGTTTCCAGATGATCTGTTGCAAAGCACTGGCGTGATCATGGGCGGCCTCGTCGAGTTCGTCTTCGCGCAGGTCGCGGTAATACTCGATGCGGGCGTCGACGTAATCCTTGAACGCCTGGCGCACGGCCGGTTGCTCGCTCGCCGGTAGCAGATCCAGGCGTAGCCAGGCGGTGCCCATGGCATTGGTTTCGGCCACGATCAGTGCGCGCCGTTGATCAAGACGTGTGGCCGCGCCGGAAAAAGTAAAGGCAATCAGCAGCGCCAGCAGGCCAAACACCGCGCCTTCGATGGCCCCGATACCCTGACGAGCGCCGGCAGGGTCCAGGGCCAAGTGACGATTGCCAATCTGGCGACCGGCTTCGATTCCCGCCACGATGGCGATAAAAATAGTTAACCCATATAAAGGCAAGGCGGTAAGAGAGAGCATACGAAAATCCCTTGATTGTCGTGTGTGACTCGTCTGTACAGCCAGGCTCGGACGGGTATGCAGCCTATGTTCAGGTGTCAGGTCATTGATAAGTGATAACACCAATTAGCGCGAATACCTGTCACGAGCTGATCCTAAGCCGCTCTTTTCGCTTCGGATACTGTCAGGGTTGACAGTATCCGAAGCCCAATCTCTGCTGGGTTACTCCGGTAACAGAGGGAGGCTACAGTTCCAACTGATCAGCATGGATACCAAAGGCAGTGGCAATTTTCTCGCGGGTAGCCCGGCGAGGCTTTGCGACCGATTCCTGCTGGGCAAACGCCGGTTGAGAAATACCCAGTCGCCTGGCGACTTCATCCTGAGTCAGCTTCAGGTGTTCGCGCCAGGCGCGGATAGGCGTAGCGCCGTCGACGATACGGCTGACCACTTCATGGGGAATCAGATCGGGTTCCAGTTTTTGCGCAACGTATTGTGCGTACGGAATGACCACAAATGCCGGGTTTCCGTCTGCATCGTTAATGATCTGAATATCAGTAGGTGCGTTCATCATGGAAGGAATATAAGTCTTTTATAAGATTTTCGAATCCTGACTTATATTCTTTCCAGGGCCAACGCATGAAAGGTGTCTGGATATTGCCCTATGGATAACCTTCAATCCTGCCCAATCGACTCCAAAAACTCCGACCGATCATCGCTCACCTGGGCCATGCAGTCGTTTTCGGCGATCTTGTAGGCTTCGCTGCCGGGTTTGGCCGGGAAGGCGGCGATGGCGCAATCGGCGTCGCGTTGTTTGAGCCACAGTTGTTGGGCGGCCTTGACCTTGGCGGTGATGTCGTTGAGCTGGGCCTTGTCGCTGGCGTAGCGGGTTTGCAGGCGCTCAAAGAGGCTCTGCAGGTTTTCGTTGAGCAATTGTTCGGCGGCGGTTTTGCCATAGGCCGAGCAGGCCAGGGTCTGGACGTCGTTTTCAACTTCGTCGCAGGGGTTGGGCTCGGTGTCTTCGGTTGCGTGTGCCAGGGTGCTGATCAGTGCCAAAGCCAGGAAGAGTGATTTCATCGCGTTGCCGCTCAAGTCCAGTGAAAACCAGTGATGCGGCGGATTCTGGCGCAAGCGCCGGGTAAAGAACAGACGGGCAGGGTGGGGCTGCCATGGCCCTTTGTCGCGGATTGACGCTTTCGGCAATTCCCCTGTCGTTTTTGCACCGGGTCGCCACGGCCCTCAGGCATATGCTGGCCCCAAAGCGCCGGCAGACGATTCGGCGCATGAAATCCGATAAAAGGGGACTGCCTGATGAGCCCAGCCGAATTGCACGCCGACAGCATCGTTATCGACGGGCTGATCATTGCCAAATGGAACCGCGAACTGTTCGAAGACATGCGCAAGGGCGGCCTGACCGCAGCCAACTGCACCGTGTCGGTATGGGAAGGCTTCCAGGCCACCATCAACAACATCGCAGCCAGCCAGAAACTGATCCGCGAAAACAGCGACCTGGTGATCCCGGTGAAAACCACCGCCGACATCCGCCTCGCCAAGGAGCAGGGCAAGACCGGCATCATCTTCGGTTTCCAGAACGCCCATGCCTTCGAAGACCAGCTCGGCTACGTCGAGATCTTCAAGCAGCTCGGCGTCGGTGTGGTGCAGATGTGCTACAACACCCAGAACCTGGTAGGCACCGGTTGCTACGAGCGCGACGGCGGCCTGTCGGGCTTCGGTCGTGAGATCGTCGCCGAGATGAACCGTGTCGGCATCATGTGCGACCTGTCCCACGTCGGTTCCAAGACCTCCGAAGAGGTCATCCTCGAATCGAAGAAGCCGGTCTGCTATTCCCACTGCCTGCCGTCCGGCCTGAAAGAGCACCCGCGCAACAAGTCCGATGAAGAACTGAAGTTCATTGCCGACCACGGCGGTTTCGTCGGCGTGACCATGTTCGCGCCGTTCCTGGCCAAGGGCATCGATTCGACCATCGACGACTACGCCGAAGCCATCGAGTACACCATGAACATCGTCGGCGAAGACGCCATCGGCATCGGCACCGACTTCACCCAGGGTCACGACCAGGCGTTCTTCGAGATGCTGACCCACGACAAGGGCTACGCCCGCCGCCTGACCAACTTCGGCAAAATCATCAACCCCCTGGGCATCCGCACCGTGGGCGAGTTCCCGAACCTCACCGAGACGCTGCTCAAGCGTGGTCACTCCGAGCGGGTGGTACGCAAGATCATGGGTGAGAACTGGGTCAACGTCCTCAAGGACGTCTGGGGCGAATAAACGCCGCTGCTGCACCGAATCCCTTACCTGCGGCCATCCACGCCGCAGGCAATATCATGAATTTCCGGAGTCAAGTTTCAATGGCCAAAATCGCCCCCCAACTGCCTATCGAAGTCGACAGCGAAACCGGTGTCTGGACCTCCGACGCCCTGCCGATGCTCTACGTGCCGCGTCACTTCTTCGTCAACAATCACATGGGCATCGAAGAAGTCCTGGGCGCCGACGCCTACGCCGAGATTCTCTACAAGGCCGGCTACAAATCCGCCTGGCACTGGTGTGAAAAAGAAGCCGAATGCCATGGCCTGGAAGGCGTCGCGGTGTTCGAACACTACATGAAGCGCCTGTCCCAGCGCGGCTGGGGCCTGTTCAAGATCCAGGACATCGACCTGGACAAAGGCACCGCCAGCGTCAAGCTCGAACACTCGGCGTTCGTCTATGTGTACGGCAAGGTCGGGCGCAAGGTCGACTACATGTTCACCGGCTGGTTCGCCGGTGCCATGGACCAGATCCTCGCCGCTCGCGGCAGCAAGATCCGCACCGTGGCCGAGCAGGTCTACGGCGGTTCCGAAGAAGGCCACGACGACGGCCTGTTCATCGTCAAGCCGTTGTAAGTCGAGGATCGCGCCATGGCTTTTGAAGCAATGTTCCAGCCGATCCAGATCGGCAAGCTGACCATCCGCAACCGCGTGCTCAGCACCGCGCACGCCGAGGTCTATGCCACCGACGGCGGCATGACCACCGACCGGTACGTGAAGTATTACGAAGAGAAGGCCAAGGGCGGCATCGGCCTGGCGATCTGCGGTGGCTCGTCCGTGGTCGCCATCGACAGCCCGCAGGAGTGGTGGAGTTCGGTGAACCTGTCCACCGACCGCATCATCCCGCACTTCCAGAACCTGGCCGACGCCATGCACAAGCATGGCGCCAAGATTATGATCCAGATTACCCACATGGGCCGTCGCTCGCGTTGGGACGGTTTCAATTGGCCGACCCTGATGTCGCCGTCCGGTGTGCGTGAGCCGGTGCACCGCGCCACCTGCAAGACCATCGAGCCGGAAGAAATCTGGCGGGTGATCGGCAACTACGCCCAGGCGGCGCGCCGGGCCAAGGCCGGTGGCCTGGACGGTGTCGAACTGTCTGCCGTGCACCAGCACATGATCGACCAGTTCTGGAGCCCGCGGGTCAACAAGCGTACCGACGAATGGGGCGGCACTTTTGAAGGCCGCATGAAGTTCGGCCTGGAAGTGCTGAAAGCCGTACGCGCCGAGGTGGGTGACGACTTCTGCGTGGGCATGCGCATCTGCGGTGACGAATTCCACCCGGACGGCTTGTCCCACGAGGACATGAAGCAGATCGCCAAGTACTACGACGACACCGGCATGCTGGATTTCATCGGCGTGGTGGGTTCGGGTTGCGACACCCATAACACCCTGGCCAACGTCATCCCGAACATGAGCTATCCACCGGAGCCGTTCCTGCACCTGGCCGCCGGCATCAAGGAAGTGGTCAAGGTCCCGGTGCTGCATGCGCAGAACATCAAGGACCCGAACCAGGCCACGCGGATCCTGGAGGGCGGTTACGTCGACATGGTCGGCATGACCCGCGCCCACATCGCCGACCCGCACCTGATCGCCAAGATCAAGATGGGCCAGATCGACCAGATCAAGCAGTGCGTCGGTGCCAACTACTGCATCGACCGCCAGTACCAGGGCCTGGACGTGCTGTGCATCCAGAACGCCGCGACGTCCCGTGAATACATGGGCGTGCCGCACATCATCGAGAAGTCCACCGGGCCGAAACGCAAGGTGGTGGTCGTGGGTGCCGGCCCAGCGGGGATGGAAGCGGCGCGCGTGGCCGCCGAACGTGGGCACGACGTAACCCTGTTCGAGAAAAAAGAATTCATCGGCGGGCAGATCACCACCGCCTCGAAAGCCCCGCAACGGGACCAGATCGCCGGTATCACCCGCTGGTTCCAACTGGAGCTGGCGCGGTTGAAAGTCGACCTGCGCCTGGGCGTGGCGGCGGATGCGGCAACCATCATGGACTTGCGTCCGGACGTGGTGGTGCTGGCCGTCGGCGGCCATCCGTACCTGGAGCAGAACGAGCACTGGGGCGCCGCCGAAGGGCTGGTGGTCAGCAGCTGGGACGTGCTCGACGGCAAGGTTGCACCGGGCAAGAACGTGCTGGTCTACGACACCATTTGCGAGTTCACCGGCATGTCGGTGGCCGATTTCCTCGCCGACAAGGGCAGCCAGGTCGAGATCGTCACCGACGACATCAAGCCGGGCGTGGCCATTGGCGGGACGTCGTTCCCCACCTACTACCGCAGCATGTACCCCAAGGAAGTGATCATGACCGGGGACATGATGCTGGAGAAGGTCTACCGCGAAGGCGACAAGCTGGTGGCGGTGCTGGAGAACGAATACACCGGTGCCAAGGAAGAGCGCGTGGTGGACCAGGTGGTGGTGGAAAACGGCGTGCGGCCGGACGAAGAAATCTACTACGCGCTCAAGGAAGGTTCGCGCAACAAGGGCCAGATCGACGTCGAAGCCCTGTTCGCGATCAAGCCCCAGCCATGCCTGGAACAAAGTGGCGACGGCTACCTGCTGTTCCGCATCGGCGACTGCGTGGCCCAGCGTAACACCCATGCGGCCATCTACGACGCCCTGCGGTTGTGCAAGGATTTCTAGGTCGTTGAACTGATCGTTCCCACGCTCTGCGTGGGAATGCAGCCCGGGACGCTCTGCGTCCCCAAAGCGGACGCGGAGCGTCCATTGAGGCATTCCCACGCAGAGCGTGAGGAACGATCAGTGGCGTTTCTCCAGATGTATTGGTGGGAGCTTCACCATGTTGAACACCCTTCTTCCTATCCTGCTGTTCGCCGCTTTGGGCCTTGCGGTCCTCGGCGCCTTGCGGCGGGTGAACATGTGGCGCCGGGGGCGACCGTCCAAGGTCGACCTGATCGGCGGCCTTTTCGCCATGCCCAAGCGCTACATGGTGGATTTGCACCATGTAGTGGCGCGGGACAAATACATTGCCAACACCCACGTGGCCACGGCCGGTGGTGCGGTGGCGTCGGTGGTGCTGGCGATACTGGTCCATGGTTTCGGCCTGCATAACCGCTTCCTCGGCTACGCCTTGCTGTTGATGACAGCCGTCATGTTTGTCGGTGCGATCTTCGTTTACCTGCGTCGGCGCAATCCGCCGGCCCGTTTGTCCAAGGGCCCGTGGATGCGTCTGCCGAAAAGCCTGCTGGCGTTTTCGGCGTCGTTCTTCCTGGTGACCCTGCCGGTGGCGGGTATCCTGCCGGAGAATTTCGGCGGTTGGCTGGTGGCGGCGGTCCTGGGTGTCTGTGTGCTGTGGGGCGTCTCGGAGCTGTTCTTCGGCATGACCTGGGGCGGACCGATGAAGCACGCCTTCGCCGGCGCCTTGCACCTGGCCTGGCACCGCCGCGCCGAGCGCTTTGGCGGCGGTCGTTCCACCGGGCTCAAGCCGTTGGACCTGAACGACCCAGCGGCACCGCTGGGCGTGGAGAAACCCAAGGATTTCACCTGGAACCAACTGCTCGGCTTCGACGCCTGCGTGCAGTGTGGCAAGTGTGAAGCGGCCTGCCCGGCGTTTGCCGCAGGCCAGCCGCTGAACCCGAAAAAACTCATCCAGGACATGGTCGTCGGCCTGGCCGGCGGCACCGATGCGAAATTCGCTGGCAGCCCATACCCCGGCAAACCCGTGGGCGAACACGGCGGCAATCCTCATCAGCCGATCGTCAATGGCCTGGTGGACGCCGAGACCCTGTGGTCCTGCACCACCTGCCGGGCGTGCGTCGAGGAATGCCCGATGATGATCGAGCACGTCGATGCGATCGTCGACATGCGTCGCCACCTGACCCTGGAAAAAGGCGCCACGCCAAACAAAGGTGCCGAAGTCCTGGAAAACCTCATCGCCACCGACAACCCTGGCGGCTTTGCCCCGGGTGGTCGGATGAACTGGGCGGCGGATTTGAACCTGAACCTGCTCAGCGAGAAGAAATCCACCGACGTGCTGTTCTGGGTCGGCGACGGCGCCTTCGACATGCGCAACCAGCGCACCCTGCGGGCCTTCGTCAAAGTGCTCAAGGCGGCGAAGATCGACTTCGCCGTGCTCGGCCTCGAAGAACGCGACAGCGGCGACGTGGCCCGGCGCCTGGGTGATGAGGCGACGTTCCAGCTGTTGGCCAAACGCAACATCCAGACCCTGGCCAAATACAGCTTCAACCGCATCGTCACCTGTGACCCCCACAGTTTCCACGTACTGAAAAACGAATACGGCGCCTTCGATGGCAACTACCTGGTGCAGCACCACAGCACCTATATGGCGGAAATCATCGACGCCGGTGCCCTGAACCTCGGCCAGCACAAGGGCGACAGCGTGACGTATCACGACCCGTGCTACCTGGGCCGCTACAACGGCGAATACGAGGCGCCGCGCCAGGTGCTGCGCGCGCTGGGTATCGAGGTCAAGGAGATGCAGCGTTCCGGTTTCCGTTCCCGTTGCTGCGGAGGTGGCGGCGGTGCGCCGATCACCGACATCCCGGGCAAACAGCGTATTCCCGACATGCGCATGGAAGACATCCGCGAAACCGGCGCTGAGCTGGTGGCGGTAGGTTGTCCACAGTGCACCGCGATGCTCGAAGGTGTGGTCGAGCCGCGGCCGATGATCAAGGACATCGCCGAACTGGTGGCCGACGCGTTGCTGGAAGACGCGGCCTCGAGCAAACCGGTGATCCCGGTCAAACGTGAACCCGCGGAGGTGCATTAATGAGCGACATCATCCGCCGCGACCCTCGCGCCGAGTGGATCGCCCGCAACCGCCTGCACCCGCTGCACGCGGCCATGCAACCGGTCCAGCACAGCTGGATGGGGCCCAACGGCGTCATTCGCAAGAATGTCCATGGCGTCGGTTTCATCGGCCCCAACGGCATCAAGCGCATCGACCGCAGCGGCGCCCAGCAGGGGGGCGCGAGCAAGCGCACGGCCGCCGTTGAAGTGCAACTGCCGTTGCATCAGGTGCCGCAACCGGCGTTCTACATCAGCGTGGTGCCGGACATGGTCGGGGGCCGCTTGAGTAGCCACGACCGCGACCTGCTGGGCCTGGCCCATCAGCTTGCAGGTACGGACGGTGCAGTGCTGGCGGTGGTCTTCGGCGAGCACAAGGAAAACGCCTTCGCCACGGCCGGTGTCGACCGCTTGCTGGTGCTCGATGGCGAGGAATTCAGCGGTTATGCACCGGAACAACGGGTGCAAGGCCTGCGGGCTGTGGATAACCAGTTCAGCCCACGCCATTGGCTGTTACCTGATAGCCGCACCGGTGGCGGCGAACTGGGCCGGCGCTTGGCGGCGGCCCTGGGCGAACGCCCGGCCACGCGGGTCTGGCAAGTCAAGGGTGAAGAGTGCATCGGCCGCGCCGGTGCCGGCCTGCAAGACCTGGCCCGGCCATTGGCGCGCTTGATCCTGGCAGCGGCCGAATGCGCCGAGCCGGTCAGCGAAACCCGCCACGAAGCCTTGCCGGTGGAGTTATCCACAAGCGTGGCCCGCAGCTTGTCGCGTATCGAGGATCTCGGCGCGGTGGCGGTGGACCCGGGGGCGATCCCGATGGCCGAGGCCGAATTTATTTTCTCCGGCGGTAACGGGGTCAAGGACTGGGCGCTGTTCCACCAGACCGCTGCCGCCCTGGGCGCCACCGAGGGCGCTTCGCGGGTGGCGGTGGACGATGGTTTCATGGCCCGCGACCGTCAGGTCGGCGCGTCCGGCACTTGGGTTACGGCGCGGGTCTACGTGGCCGTGGGGATTTCCGGGGCGATCCAGCACCTGCAGGGCATTGGCGCCTGCGACAAGGTGGTGGCGATCAACCTCGACCCGGGTTGCGACATGATCAAACGGGCGGACCTGTCGGTGATCGGTGACAGCGCGGCGATTCTCCAGGCCTTGATCGCGGCGGTAGAGGCTTACCGCAACGAAGCCAAGCGCGATGCGGCTTAAGAAGGATAAGTTGATGAGTACCCAAGTGATCAGCCTCGTGTCCATCGGCGCCCACCCCACTTCCGGGCGCCCCCGGCGCGCTGAACAGGACGCCCGGGCCGTGGAGCTGGGCCTGCAACTGGCCGGCAGCGACCTGCAAGTGCTGCACGCCGGCGACGTGGCGGAACCGGCCCTGCGCGCCTACTTGGGCATGGGCCTGGATGAATTGCACGTACTGGAAAACCCCGTTGGCGCCGATGCCCTGCCGGCCCTGACCGATT
The DNA here is from genome assembly GCF_900119205.1 of Pseudomonas sp. NFACC16-2. NCBI lineage: Bacteria > Pseudomonadati > Pseudomonadota > Gammaproteobacteria > Pseudomonadales > Pseudomonadaceae > Pseudomonas > Pseudomonas sp. NFACC16-2. Next base: position 46,699 of record NZ_FPIX01000007.1, read on the forward strand.
ACCTGCGTGATGCCGGCGCCCAAGTGGTGCTCACCGGTAGCCAGGCGGAAACCGGTGAAGGCTCGGGCATGCTGCCGTTCCTGCTGGCCGAGAATCTCGGTTGGCCGTTGGTAGTGGGGCTGGCCCAGGTCGAATCCATCGACGGCGGTGTGGCCCTGGTGCTGCAAGCCTTGCCTCGCGGCCAACGGCGTCGCCTGAAAGTGCGCCTGCCGTTCCTGGCCACTGTGGATAACGCCGCGCCAAAACCTCGGCAAAGCGCCTACGGTCCGGCCCGGCGTGGGGCATTGCATGCCGAGGAGGTCGAAGTGCTCGACGACACCTTGCTGGCGGTGGCCACCCTGCAACCGGCCAAGCCACGCCCCAAACGCTTGAAAGTGATCAAGGCCAAGAGCGGCGCCGACCGCATGAAAGCCGCCACGGCCAAGGCCAGCGGCGGAGGCGGGCAAGTGCTCAAGGGCGTGAGCCCTGAGGCCGGGGCCGAGGCGATTCTCAAGCTGTTGATTGAGGAAGGGGTTGTTCGCTAAGCCCAGGAATACCTGAATCCCTTTGTGGGAGCGAGCTTGCTCGCTCCCACAAAGGGCATGTGTTTGCCCACCGTTGCTGTGGGCCTCTGTGGATAACCTGTCCGGCCCCGCCGCAAAGGCCATCCAGGCCTGAACTCAAAAAACACCCGCCTGACCTGCTGCAACATCCGGCCATAAAACCACTGGCCTGGCGAGTTGCCGCGTCCCAAGCCTGTGGGTAAAAAAGGTCGTTTCATCGCCAATGGAGTCCCCTCAATGGAAGTAGCAATTCGTCCGGCCTTGCCCACGGATACACGCGAGATCGCTCGCTTGTTCCGGATCTCCTCGGAGGGTGCATCGGATTACATCTGGAGCCAGCTGGCGGAGCCAGGCCAGGATCTCCTTGACGTGGGCGCCGCGCGTTATGCCCGGGAAGATGTCGATTTTTCCTACCAGAACTGCCTTGTCGCCGAGGCCAACGGCCAGGTCATTGGCATGATGCACGCTTATGTGACGCGTCATGATCCACAGGCGGCCCCCGTGACAGACCCTGTCCTGGCGCCCTACGCCGACATGGAAATCCCCGACACCCTCTATATCTCCAGCCTGGCCCTCCATGAGGGTTGGCGTAACAAGGGGTTGGGCGTGCGCTTTCTCGAGCGGGCGCAGCAGCGTGCCGATCAGTTGGAGCTCAAGGGCCTGAGCTTGATCGACTATGCCGCGAACACCGGCGCCCGGCGCTTTTACGAGCGCCATGGCTTCAGCATCGTCAAGACCTGTCAGGTTGTCCCGCACCCGATGATTCAGGTAACGGGCGCCGCCTACCTCATGCATCGGCCTTGACCGGCACGGCGGCCTCACCTGAACCCCTGTGGGAGCGAGCTTGCTCGCGATAGCGGTAGATCAGTGGGATCGATGTTGACTGACGCACCGCCATCGCGAGCAAGCTCGCTCCCACCGGGCATGTGTTTACCCACAATCGCTGTGCGCGCCTCTGTGGATAACCTGTTCGCCCCTTGCGGTACACCACGCCAATCGGGCCCTCCAGGGCAGTGCTCAAAAAACAGGCAGACTAACCTACGGTTTTTCATGGGTTTTCTTTGTGAATAAGCATGGGCGCTCACCGATACTTGCCCCCAATCTCTGTTGGCGCTTCTGTGGATAAGATGTTCGCTGTCCTCTGCAAGCCAAGCGGGGCGCGGTCTCCGGTGGATTGATCAGAAAATGAACAAACTGCTGTTTCCATCCAGAAAATCCCTGTAAACCCGTGATTTACGAAGCGTTAGGGCGGTTTTCCACAGAATCGTCAAAATTACCCCCAAACACTGTTGGCGCTTCTGTGGATAAGGTGTTCGTTGTCCTCCACACGCCAGTCCAGGCAGGGCTTTCAAGCCGTTGATCAATATTTGACCTGTGGCGTCTAAAAACTGTCATTGTTCATAAGTCACGGTTTTTCTTCGCTTTATCCTCAGAAAAATTCCGTTCGTGGCGCACTTGTCCCCATTTGCTGTGGGTGGTCGTGTGGATAAGTTGTTTGCGAAAGGCTGCAAGCCACGGCAGGTATAGACGAAAACGCGATAGATCAAATTTCATACAGTTCTAGGGAACTGCCTTGACGAGGGTCTGCCACCTGTCTTCACTCATGGCACAAGGACACAGCGCGATTTTATCCACATCAGGTTCAGGGAGAACGCATGATGGATAGCCAAACCCCTCGCTCGTATTCATTTTCTCCTGCGACGTGCGTCCCGACGCGTCCCACCTCGTTGCCCAAACGGCCCGCTCGCCGTGCCGTCAATCTGCGTGCGCGGCTATAGCGCCCCGGCAGGTTCCCGCGTTTCCCCGTAACACCGCTGACTGCCGCTCGAACCCGTACGGGATAGTGGCCAGGCGTTCGTGCGCCTGTCGATTTGCAGGCAACCGCAGAGTTGCCCCTTCTGCCTTGAGGACTTGAACATGACACGGATCTCGACCCCCATCAGTGATATCCAGGAGCACTACGACGTCATCGTCATCGGTTCCGGCTACGGTGGCGGCATTGCTGCCTCGCGCCTGTCCCGGGCCGGGCGCAAGGTGTGCCTGCTGGAGCGTGGCCGGGAGATCCAGCCCGGCGAATACCCCAACACCCTGCTCGCGGCCACCGAAGAACTGCAGGTCCATGACCCGGACGGGCATATCGGTTCGCGCACCGGGCTGTTCGACCTGCACGTCAACGCCCAGCAGAACGTGGTGGTCGGTTGCGGCCTGGGTGGCACATCGCTGATCAATGCCAACGTTGCGCTGGAGCCGGAGCCTGGCGTGTTCGACGACCCGCGCTGGCCGCTGGCGGTGCGTGAACACCGCGACACGCTGCTCAAGGACGGCTACGCCCGGGCCCGGGAGATGCTCAAACCCAACGCCTATCCGGCGTCGGAGCCAAACCTGCCCAAGCTCGACGCCCACAAGAAGTCCGCCGATTACCTCAAGCAAGGCGCGCATTTCTACAAGCCGCCGATCAATGTGACCTTCGACAAGCTGCCCAACAACCTCAACCACGTCGGTGTCGAACAACTGCCGTGCAATGGTTGTGGCGATTGCGTTTCGGGCTGTAACAACAAGGCCAAGAACACCACGCTGATGAACTACCTGCCGGATGCCTGGAACCACGGCGCGGAGATTTTCTGCCAGGCCGAGGTGCGGCACCTGGAGCGCGACGGCGATGGCTGGATCGTGCACTTCCAGTACCTGGACAGCGGTCGCGAGATGTTCTCGGCGCCGACCCTGTTCGTGCGTGCCGACATCGTGGTGGTGTCCGCCGGCACCCTGGGCTCCACCGAGATCATGTTGCGTTCCCGTGACAAAGGCCTGGCGATGTCCGACCAACTGGGCGAGCACATGAGCGGCAACGGCGACATCCTCGGCTTCGGCCACAATTGTGACCAGGTCATCAACGGCATCGGTTTCGGTGCCCATTCGGCCAAGGAACTGGAACCGGTGGGGCCGTGCATCACCTCGGTCATCGACATGCGCACCGAGGGTGACTGGCGCAGCCGCATGGTCATCGAGGAAGGTTCGATTCCCGGCGCCCTCGGTCGGGCCATGGTGCCGAGCATGGCGGCGTTTGCCGAAATGATCGGCGTGCCCACCGACACCGGTTTCGGCGCGAGCCTCAAGTACAAGGGGCGCGAAGCCGAGAGCTTTTTGCGCGGTCCCTACTACGGTGCGCTGCATAACATGCAGACCTACCTGATCATGAGCCATGACAACGCCAAGGGTCGTATGCTGCTCGACAACAAGGACCAGTTACGTATCGACTGGCCCGGCGTCGGCGAACAGGAGAACGTCACCCTCGGCAACGAGCGGCTGCACCAGAGCACCAAGGCGCTGGGCGGGATCTGGGTCGAGAACCCGATCTGGACCAAGCTGCTCAAGCACAGCATCGTCTCGGTCCATCCTCTGGGCGGTTGCGTGATGGGCGAGGATGCGACCCAAGGCGTGGTCAACCACAAGGGCCAGGTGTTCAGTGGCGCCAGTGGCACCGATGTCTACCCGGGCCTGTACGTGACCGACGGTGCGGTGATCCCCACGTCCCTGGCGGTCAACCCGCTGCTGACCATCTCGGCCGTGAGCGAGCGCAACATGGGGTTGCTGGCAGCCGACCGCGGCTGGACCATCGACTACACGCTGCCCTCGGCCCCGCGCAAGCCGGTGGCGGCGCCGACCCTCGGCGTGCAGTTCACCGAAACCATGAAGGGCTACTTTTCCACAGCCTTCATCCAGCCCCAGGGCACCGATCTGAGCCTGTACGAAGCAGCGGCCAAGCGGGGCAAAGCCGACAACTCGCCGATCGAATTCACCCTGACCATCACCGCCGCCGACCTCAACCGCATGATCAAGGAACCGGAACACGCCGCGACCCTGGTGGGCACTCTCGACGCACCGTCGCTTTCGTCGCAGCCGCTGGTCGCCAGCAATGGGGTATTCAACCTGTTTGAGCAGTATCAGGGGCAGGTTGGCGTGCGGCACATGAACTACGACATGAAGCTGACCGCCGAAGACGGCAACGACTATTACTTCAGCGCCTTCAAGACCGTGCCCGAGGACAACGGTGTGCTGAACATCTGGCATGACACCAGTACGCTCTATGTCACGCTCTATCGCGGGCCGGACAAGACCGGCGCGGTGATCGGTTCGGGGGTGATGCACATTCTGCCGACCGACTTCGCCAAGCAAATGACCACCATGAAAGTGCTCAATGCTCGCAATGAACGTGAGCGCGTGGAGGCGCTGGCGCGGTTCGGCAAGTTCTTTGCCGGCATCTTGTGGGAGAGCTACGGCGGTGTCTTCGCCGGCGACGTCTACTTCAACCCGGACGCGCCGCCCCGGTTGAAACGGCCGTTGGATGCGCCGCCACCGGTGGTGCATTTCTTCCAGACCGAAGACAACGTCGAGCTGCGCCTGACCCGTTACCAGGCCGGCACCAAAGGCCCGGTGATGTTGGTTCATGGCCTGGGCGTGGGCTCGAATATTTTCTCCACTGACACCATTCACACCAACCTGCTGGAATACCTCTGCAAGCACGAATACGACGTCTGGCTGTTGGATTTGCGGGTGAGTATCCTGCTACCGGCCAGCAAGCACGAATGGAACGGCGACCAAGTGGCCCAGTACGATTTCAAGGCCGCCATCGAGCAGATCCAACAAGCGACCCTGGCCCGTGACGTGCAGTGCGTGGTGCATTGCTACGGCGCGACGACGTTCTTCATGTCGATGCTGGCGGGTTTGCAGGGGGTGCGTTCGGTGGTCTGCTCGCAGATCGCCGCCGACACGGTGGTGGCCACCGCCACCGGTCTGAAAGCCGGTTTGCATTTGCCGGGGATGCTCGATGCCATCGGCATCAAGTCCCTCACGGCTTACGCCGACACCAAGGAAAGCTGGTTCAACAAACTCTACGACAAGGCCCTTAACGGCTATGCCCGGATCGAGGCCCAGGGCTATTGCACCAACCCGGTCTGCCATCGCATCACGTTCATGTATGCGTCGCTGTACCGCCACGACACCCTCAACGAAACCCTGCACGACAACCTGCATGAGTTGTTCGGCGAGTCGAACATCCAGACCTTCGAGCACCTGGCGTTGATCGTGCGCAAGGGGCACCTGGTGGATTTCAAGGGCAACGACGTCTACATGCCGCATTTCGATCGGTTGAAATTGCCGATCTGCTTCATCAGCGGCGCCGATAACCAGTGCTACCTGCCGCAGAGCACCCTCAAGACCTATGAGCGACTGTGCGATATGCACGGCCCGCAATTGTTCAGTCGCCACGAAGTGCCGGGCTACGGCCATATCGACTGCATGTTCGGCAAGGATGCGGTGGTGGATGTGTATCCGATCATTCTTGAGCACTTGGAGAAGACCGCCCTCGGCTAGCTGATCGTTCCCACGCTCCGCGTGGGAATGCCGCCATGGACGCTCTGCGTCCGCTTTTGTGACGCAGAGCGTCACGGGATGCATGCCCACGCAGAGCGTGGGAACGATCTGGGGAAATGCCATGAACGCTTACATCCGCTGGTTCCAACGCATCATCTGGGTGGGCATTGTGATGAACATGGTCTTCGCGATCCCGGCGCTGTTCGCGCCGGCGTTGCTGACGTCCATGCTCGGCTTGCCGCCCGTGTTGTCCGATCCTTGGCTGGAAAACACCGGCATGTTGCTGGTGGGGATCAGCTTGTTCTACATGCCCTCGGGGTTCAACGCGCCGCGTTTCGTCGTGCATTCGTGGTTGTGCGTGCTGTCGCGGTTGGTGGCGGTGGTGTTCTGGATCTACCTGATCAACACCAACAACCAGGGCCAGTTGTTCGTGCCGATGTTGATGGGCGACCTGGGCATGTTCCTGATCCTGGGCGTGCTGCTGTACTTGGGCAGCCCGCAGGTCAATCGACCACTGGCCTTGCTCTGTGCTGGTTGGCGAGAGTGGCGCGCCGGTTGGACGCGGCGCTGGCAGAGCCACGCTTTCAAGGTCGGCACGTTGGTGGTGGTATTGCTGCTGGGCTTCATCGGCTACCAGACCTGGTACCAGATGATCCGCGAAGTGCCGCAGCCAGACTTCGCCTCCGATGAAGACCATTACAAATACGCCGCCATCGGCCTGGGCATCGAGGCGCGGATTCCCTACTACCTGTTCGCCGTGCTGCCGCAGATGTGCCCGGAGAAACTGCCCAAGCCGGGCGGTTACGAGGTGTTCGGCTTCCTCTACGAAAATGGCAATGACCTGCCCATCGGCATGGCCAAGCGGCAGCTCGGCTACCCCACGGTGGAACCGAACTGCGCCCTGTGTCACACCGGTTCCTACCGGGCCAACGCCAGCGACGTCGCCGTTCCGGTCGCCAGCGCACCGGCCAACACCCTGCAACTGCAAGCCTTCCAGTGGTTTGCCTACGATTGCGCCAGCGATCCGAAATTCACCCCGGATGCGGTCATGGCGGCGATCAACGGCAAGTTCCAACTGGGCTTTTTCGAGAAGCTGTACAACCGTTACCTGATCATCCCGATGGCCAAGAGTGCGCTGCTCAAGCAGAAGCAGGCCTACGCCTGGCAGAAGCTGCGTCCGGCCCAGGGGCCAGGGCGGACCGACACCTTCAACCCGACCAAAATGGTGGTGTTCGGCTTCCCGGATGACTCCACCATCGGCACCGTGGACCTGCCGCAGGTCTGGAACCAGAAACCCCGCGAGTCCCTGTATCTGCACTGGGATGGCAATAACAACAACATCCATGAGCGCAATTACGCCGCGGCCATGGCCGTGGGCGCGACACCGGAATCGGTATTGCCGCCGAGTTTCAACCGGGTGACCAATTGGCTGTTGGGGCACAAGGCGCCCGCCTGGCCGTTCGCCCTGGACCAGGCGAAAGTCGCCCAGGGCAAACCGATCTGGGAGAAAAACTGCGCCGGTTGCCACGACTTCGGCCGCACCGACACGGGCCAGGTTACTACCAACATCGACCAGTTGGGCACTGATCCCCACCGACTCAATTCTTTCACCGAAGGGTTGGTGACGGCGTTCCACGGCTTCAAGAAACCGCCGTTCGACTTCAACGCCTACCGCAAGACCCAGAGCTACAGCAACACCCCCACCGATGGCATCTGGCTGCGCGCGCCGTACCTGCACAACGGTTCGGTGCCGACCCTGTGGGATTTGCTGCAACCGCCGCAGCAGCGTCCGCAGGTGTTCTACACCGGCTCCGACATCTACGACCAAGAGAAGGTCGGTTTCATCACCAGCGGCGCGCAGATGAAGGCGTCGGCGGATTTCAAATACGACACCCGTCTGGAAGGCAACCACAACGGCGGCCATCTGTATGGCACGCAGCTGTCGGATGTCGATAAACGGGCCCTGATCGAATTCATGAAGACCCTGTAGCCCAGGGCATTGCGAAGGAGCGTTCACATGTCATTACTGCACCATTGGGAGCATGAGTTCGACAAGGTCAAGGTCCGCCTGCACGGGTTGGTCACGCGGTTGGAAATGTCTTGGAAAAAACTCGTCAACGACCTGGAACCCGAGGAGTTCCAGGCCATCGTCAAGCTGCTGCAGCGAGGCCACGACCAGGCCCGGCATGTCATCGAGCATGGCGACCTGCCGGACGACGAACCGGCCGTGCCATGGGAGTTGTCCCACGGCTTGTCGATCCTCAAGATCGGCAACCCCACGCCGTTGCCGCAAAGCGAGGACGAGCTACCGACTCGGGTACTCAAGGACGGCACCTTGCTCGGCTGCCGCAAATGGGAACTGCTGGACCTGTTGTGGAGCGAGGCGCTGCTCAAGTGGATCGAGAACCTGCGCCACCACGCGCCGTTCGCCACCAACCCGGCGCTGGTGAAAATGGACAGCGATGTGGTGCTGGCCATCGCCGGCGACTGGGGCACCGGGCCGTTCGACAGTCACGCCCCGGCGGTGGCGGTGGCTAACCAGATGCAACTGGCCCTGGCCGATTTCACCATCCACCTGGGTGACGTGTATTACGCCGGCACCCATTCCCAGGAAGACGTCGACATGGTCGGCTGGCCCCAGGGCAAGCATGGCGCGTTCACCCTCAATTCCAACCATGAGATGTACAGCGGTGCCCACGGCTATTTCAAGGAATTGTCCAAGCGTTTCCCGGTGCAGCAAGGCACCAGTTACTTTGCCCTGTACAACGATGACTGGCTGGTGGTTGGCCTCGACAGCGCCTACGCCTCGGACGCCATGAACCTGTACATGGACGGCACCCTCAACACCCAGCAGATCGAATGGATGAAAACCCTGCCCAAGCGCAAGAAACTCATGGTGCTCAGTCATCACCAGGGTTTTGATATTTCCGGGCACCACAAGACGGCGCTTTACCAACCGGTATGCGATGCCTTGGGGCGCGAGCCGGATTATTGGTATTGGGGGCATTTGCACAACGGTATCTGCTACGCGCCCCAAGGCGGATTGCATGCGCGCTGCGTCGGGCACGGAGCGATCCCCTATGGCACCACCAGCGAATTGAACGGGCATGCCGGGGTGTTGTGGTCGGAGACTCAATTGGCGGGTGACGAGGCGTATCCGCAGCGGGTGTTGAACGGGTATGTGAAGGTGCGGCTGAAGGGGGAGGAGATTGTCGAGACGTTTTATGGGGAGGATGGCAGTGTGCGGTGGTCTTCTCACTGACGATCGTTCCCACGCTCTGCGTGGGAATGCCTCAACGGACGCTCCGCGTTCGGCTTTCGGGACGCAGAGCGTCCCGGGCTGCATTCCCACGCGGAGCGTGGGAATGATCTCCAACCGAAGCGCCTGGTTTTAGCCCTGGACCGGAACGCCCTTGAGGTATGGCGCTGGCTCGGCCCCGAGGTTGTTGAGCATGCGCTCGCTGTACCAGTCCACGAAGTTCACCACGCCAAACTCATAAGTCTTGGAGTACGGGCCTGGCTGGTAGGCGGTGGAGTTGATGCCGCGCTGGTTTTCTTCGGCCAGGCGACGGTCCTGGTCGTTGGTGGCGTCCCAGACCTGGCGCATGCGCGCCACGTCGTAGTCCACGCCTTCGACCGCGTCCTTGTGCACCAGCCACTTGGTGGTGACCATGGTTTCCTGGGCGCTGATCGGCCACACGGTGAACACGATGATGTGGTCGCCCATGCAGTGGTTCCACGAATGCGGCAGGTGCAGGATGCGCATCGAGCCCAGGTCCGGGTTCTTGATGCGGCCCATCAGCTTGGCGCAGCCTTGCTTGCCGTCCATGGTCATCGACACGGTGCCCTTGAGCAGCGGCATGCGCACGATGCGATTGCGCAGGCCGAAACTGGCGTGGGCGTAAGGGATCTTCTCGGCTTCCCACGCGGCGGCGGAGGCGGCCACGTGGTCCTTGAACGCCTGGTCGGCGCGTGGGTCGGTGACGTCGTCCCATTCCAGCAGGGTCTTGAGCAGTTCCGGGTGCGCGCCGCCGCAGTGGTAGCACTCGCGGTTGTTTTCCAGTACCAGCTTCCAGTTGGCTTTTTCCATCAAGGTGGTTTGCACCGCCACCTTGGTGTTTTCCATGTCGTAGGGTTCCATGTAATGGGCCAGGGTCGACAGGAAGTCATCGATAGCCGGCGGGTTCTCCGCCAGGCTGATGAAGATGTAGCCACCGGCGGTCTTCACGTTCACGGGTTTCAGGCCGTACTGTTTCATGTCGAAGTCGGCGCCCATTTCGGTGCCGGCGAACAGCAGGCGACCGTCCAGCTCGTAGGTCCATTGGTGGTAATGGCAAACCAGTTTGGCGACCTTGCCCTTGTCACTGGTGCACAACCGCGAACCACGGTGACGGCAGACGTTATGGAAGGCGTGCACCACACCGTCGGCGCCGCGGATCACGATGATCGGGTTCTTGCCGACTTGCAGGGTCAGGTAGTTACCCTTGGTCGGGATTTCGCAGGTCATGCCGGCGATCAACCATTCCTTCTGGAAGATTTCCTGCATGTCGATATCGAACAGGCGCTCATCGCTGTAGAACGGCTGAGGCAGCGAGAACGTGCGCTCGCGTTCCTGTAGCATCTGTGCGGTGGCCTTGCGTGCGGGTTCCAGCGGATCGCCCAGGCTCAGGGTAGTGGTGACGTCCATCGTTTTATCCTCATGGCCCTCTACGTGACCATCAAAAAGTGGCTGATCGGTTGTGCTACGCAAGGCAGAAAATTGTGTTTGTCTGTTGGAGCGAGTGTGGGGCCGCGCAGGGGCCGAACCTTATCCATGGGCGACATGGCCCAATCTGTTCCCGACGCGCAAGCCCCGGTAGTTAAGGGCTGGTCGCGATAAGTATGTGAATGTCGCAGATAGGTAAATGGCCGTTCAGGCGCCTGCGCACAATCGCCAACATGAAGGCCGGCAGTCGGCCGTGGAGATCAGCATGTCCAATAACTTCCTGAACCCGGTCACGACCCAGACCTGGGCCAATGGCCGACATATCGTACGTTGCGTCAAAGTCATCCAGGAAACCTGGGATGTGCGCACGTTCTGCTTCATGGCCGACCAGCCAATCATGTTCTTTTTCAAGCCGGGGCAGTTTGTCACCCTGGAGCTGGAAATCGAAGGCCAGCCGATCATGCGCTCCTACACCATCTCCAGTTCGCCGTCGGTGCCCTACAGTTTTTCGGTGACCATCAAGCGCGTGCCGGGGGGCAAGGTTTCCAACTGGCTGCACGACACCCTGCATGAAGGCCAGGAGCTGGCGGTGCACGGGCCGGTGGGGTTGTTCAACGCCATCGATTTTCCGAGCCCGAAAGTCCTGTACCTGAGCGGTGGCGTGGGGATCACACCGTGCATGTCCATGGCGCGCTGGTTCTACGACACCAACGCCAATGTCGACATGACCTTTATCCACAGCGCCCGCTCGCCCAAGGACATCATCTATCACCGCGAGCTGGAACACATGGCGTCGCGGATCGACAACTTCAGCTTGCACCTGATCTGCGAAAAACATGGCCTGGGCGAGCCCTGGGCCGGGTATCGCGGTTATCTGAACCACAAGATGCTGGAATTGATGGTGCCCGACTTCCTCGAGCGCGAGGTGTTCTGCTGCGGCCCGACCCCGTACATGACCGCGGTCAAGCGCCTGCTGGAAGCGGCCGGCTACGACATGAAGCGGTATCACGAGGAATCCTTCGGCGCTACACCACCGGAAGCCCGCGCCGACGCCGTGGAGCAGGCCGAACAGGCTGCAGACGCGCCGGAAGTCGATGCGGCGGACCTGCACCTGGTGGAGTTCACCTCCTCTGGCAAGAGCATTCGCGTGGGCCCGGGCGAAACCGTGCACGCTGCGGCTGCCAAGCTCGGCATGATGATCCCCAAGGCCTGCGGCATGGGCATCTGCGGCACCTGCAAGGTGTTGAAGCTGGGCGGGGAAGTGGAGATGGACCACAACGGCGGGATCACCGAGGACGACGAGGCCGAGGGCTACATCCTGTCGTGCTGCAGCGTGCCGAAGGGGGATGTGCGGATCGAGTTCTGATCCGTTCTCTCTGGCGGGTGATGAGCTCTTGTGGCGAGGGGATTTATCCCCGCTGGGCTGCGAAGCAGCCCCAAAACAGCCAGCTCGGTCAGCCTGATACAGCGCGGTTGTGGGTTTTCAGGGCTGCTTCGCAGCCCAACGGGGATAAATCCCCTCGCCACAGGTTAATCATGTCCTCGGCCCAACAGTGGTCGGGCCCGGTCTTGAATGAGTCTTTACTTAGCCGGCCATCACTTCTCGAATATCCGCCGCCAATTCCCTCACCCGCGCTTCTTCGGTATCCCACGAGCACATGAACCGCGCGCCGCCCTTGCCGATGAAGGTGTAGAAGCGCCAGCCGCGAGCGGTCAGCGCGGCGATGGCCGGTTCCGAGAGTTGCAGGAACACGCCATTGGCCTGGACCGGGAACATCAGTTCCACGCCGGGAATGTCGCTGACCAGCTCTGCCAGCAATTGGGCGCAGTGGTTGGCGTGGCGGGCGTGCTTGAGCCAGGCCTGGTTTTGCAGCAAACCGACCCAGGGCGCGGAGAGGAAACGCATCTTCGAAGCCAGTTGCCCGGCCTGTTTGCAGCGGTAGTCGAAGTCCACGGCCAGGTCGTGATTGAAGAACAGGATCGCTTCACCCACCGCCATGCCGTTTTTCGTACCGCCAAAGCACAACACGTCCACGCCGGCCTTCCAGGTCAGGTCGGCCGGGGAGCAGCCGAGGAAGGCACAGGCGTTGGAAAAGCGCGCGCCGTCCATGTGCAGGTTCAGCCCCAGTTCCTTGCAGGTGACGCTGATGGCGCGGATTTCTTCCGGGGTGTAGACACTGCCGACTTCCGTGGCCTGGGTCAGGGTCACGACCCGGGGCTTGGGGTAGTGGATGTCCTGGCGCTTGAGGGCGATCTCGCGGATCGACTCGGGGGTCAGCTTGCCGTTTTCAGTGCGCGCCACCAACAGTTTGGAACCGTTGGAGAAGAACTCCGGCGCGCCGCATTCGTCGGTTTCGACGTGGGCGGTTTCCGAGCAGATCACGCTGTGGTAACTCTGGCACAGCGACGACAGCGCCAAAGAGTTGGCCGCCGTGCCGTTGAACGCGAAGAACACTTCGCAGTCGGTTTCGAACAAGGCCCGGAAGTCGTCCGCCGCGCGGTGGGTCCACTCGTCGTCCCCGTAGGCGCGTTGGTGACCCTGGTTAGCTTCTTCCATGGCCGCCCAGGCTTCGGGGCAAATGCCGGAATAGTTGTCGCTGGCAAATTGTTGACTCTTGTCGGTCATGGCCTTGCTCCTTGAATAGAGAGTCCTGGGTAAAGAGATCCCTGGCGGAATGCCTGGATGGGGCGTTCCATGGTTCGGCGTGTTTGGGTCCACAGCGCCGTGGTCGATACTGGTGCGCACTTTACCCAAGATTAGCGGGGGAACACACCGGATGTTGCTGTCAGAAAGTCACAAGGTCTTCGGGCCGCTATACACATGAGCCGGCGTGACGGCGCCCTGGACCTGCTCAAGTGGCTGGCTCTTTTGTCGATGGTCCTCGATCATCTGCGATATGTCGGTTTTTCCGTCGATTGGTTGTATGTGCCAGGACGGTTGGCGTTCCCGTGGTTCTGCCTGGCGATGGCGGCGAACCTGGGGCGCGGTGGAACCCACGTCGCTCCATGGCGTTACCTGGGCTGGCTGCTGCTATTTAGTGCCATCAGCGAAATCCCTTACCGCTTGTTCATTCCCGACCCCACCACCCTGAATGTGATGCCAACCCTGGTGTTGGGGTTGTTGGTGGCGCGCTGCTGGCAGACGCCCACCCTGGAGGCGCGGTGCCTGGCCGCGATGGCGTTGCTATTGGCGGCGCTGTTTTCGTCGCGGCTGATGTTCGGGTTCTTCGGTGTGCTGCTGCCGCTGGCCGCGCTACTGGTGTTGCGCCGACCCTGGTATTTCGCGGCTTTGCCAGGGGTAGTCTGCGTGGCGGCCAATCAATGGCGAGAGTTGTATGGCGCGGCGTGGCTGGGGGATGGGGTGGCGCTCTGGGGGTTGTTGGCCTGCCTGATCGCGCCAGGGCTTGGGTTAGTGGTTTTGCGACAGGCCGGTCGTTTTCATCCGCCTGCGATGCGGCGTTGGGCGTATGGCCTTTATCCGGCGCATTTTCTGGTGTTGCTCGTGGTTCGCCAGATCGCCGCGTAACCCCTTGTGGAATGGGGGACCTGTGGCGAGGGGATTTATCCCCGTCGGGCTGCGAAGCAGCCCCAAAGCCTTTATCCAAGCAATACCTGACACTCTGGGGCGCCTGCTTTCAGGGCTGCTTCGCAGCCCAACGGGGATAAATCCCCTCGCCACAGATAAATCCCCTCGCCACAAGGACCGTGTCTCTGGTTCAAGCAGGACCATGCCCCTAGTCCAAACAGGACCATGTCTGTTCCTATGTCGTAAACGCACCTTTGCGTGGCGTCCATAGGCATTTGACATGCCTGCGCCAGCCATACCATCGCATCCAAAGGGCACGACCGAACGGTCCGTGCCTCACCGAGACGAAAGGCGCACCGCCGCCGCTGGGAGAGACGCGATGTTCAGCAAGCAAGACCAAATCCAAGGCTACGATGATGCACTGCTGGCGGCGATGAACGCCGAAGAGCAACGCCAGGAAGATCACATCGAACTGATCGCGTCAGAAAACTACACCAGCAAGCGCGTGATGGAGGCCCAGGGCAGCGGCCTGACCAACAAGTACGCCGAAGGTTATCCAGGCAAGCGCTACTACGGTGGCTGCGAGCACGTCGACAAAGTCGAAGCCCTGGCCATCGAGCGCGCCAAGCAGTTGTTCGGTGCCGATTATGCCAACGTCCAGCCGCACTCCGGTTCTTCGGCCAACAGCGCCGTATACCTGGCCCTGCTGCAAGCTGGCGACACCATCCTGGGCATGAGCCTGGCCCACGGCGGTCACCTGACCCACGGTGCCAAGGTATCGTCCTCGGGCAAGCTCTACAACGCGGTGCAATACGGCATCGACACCACCACCGGCCTGATCGACTACGACGAAGTCGAGCGCCTGGCGGTCGAGCACAAGCCGAAAATGATCGTTGCCGGTTTCTCCGCTTACTCCAAGACCCTGGACTTCCCACGTTTCCGCCAGATCGCCGATAAGGTCGGTGCCCTGCTGTTCGTCGACATGGCCCACGTGGCCGGTCTGGTCGCCGCCGGTCTGTACCCTAATCCACTGCCTTACGCCGACGTGGTCACCACCACCACCCACAAGACCCTGCGCGGTCCACGTGGCGGCCTGATCCTGGCCAAGGCCAACGAAGAGATCGAGAAAAAGCTCAACGCCGCGGTATTCCCCGGCGCCCAGGGCGGCCCGTTGATGCACGTGATCGCCGGCAAGGCGGTGTGCTTCAAGGAAGCGGCGGAGCCTGCCTTCAAGGCTTACCAGCAGCAAGTGATCGATAACGCCCAGGCCATGGCTGGCGTGTTCATCAAGCGCGGCTACGATGTAGTGTCCGGTGGTACCGATAACCACCTGTTCCTGGTCAGCCTGATTCGTCAGGGCCTGACCGGCAAGGACGCCGATGCTGCCCTGGGCCGCGCCCACATCACCGTCAACAAGAACGCCGTGCCGAACGACCCGCAATCGCCGTTCGTGACCTCGGGCCTGCGCATTGGCACCCCGGCGGTGACCACGCGTGGTTTCAAGGTGACCCAGTGCGTCACACTGGCCGGCTGGATCTGCGACATTCTCGACAACCTCGGCGATGCCGATGTCGAGGCCAATGTCGCGCAGCAAGTAGCGGCCCTGTGCGCGGACTTCCCGGTTTATCGCTGAGTCGGTTTTGGAGTAATGACTATGCAACGCTATTCGGGCTTCGGCCTCTTCAAGCACTCTCTCAGCCATCACGAAAACTGGCAGCGGATGTGGCGTACGCCGACACCGAAAAAAGTCTACGACGTGGTCATCGTCGGCGGTGGCGGGCATGGCCTGGCGACCGCCTATTACCTGGCCAAGGAACACGGCATCACCAACGTGGCCGTGGTCGAGAAGGGCTGGTTGGGCGGCGGTAACACCGCGCGCAACACCACCATCGTGCGCTCCAACTACCTGTGGGACGAATCGGCCCACCTGTACGAACACGCGATGAAATTGTGGGAAGGCCTGTCCCAGGACCTGAACTACAACGTGATGTTCTCCCAGCGTGGCGTCTACAACCTGTGCCACACCCTGCAGGACATCCGTGATTCCGAGCGCCGGGTCAGCGCCAACCGCCTCAACGGCGTGGACGGCGAGCTGCTCAACGCCAAGCAAGTGGCCGACGAGATCCCCTACCTGGATTGCTCGAAAAACACCCGCTACCCGGTGATGGGCGCCACCGTCCAGCGTCGCGGCGGCGTGGCCCGTCACGATGCCGTGGCCTGGGGCTTTGCTCGGGCGGCGG
The DNA here is from genome assembly GCF_900119205.1 of Pseudomonas sp. NFACC16-2. NCBI lineage: Bacteria > Pseudomonadati > Pseudomonadota > Gammaproteobacteria > Pseudomonadales > Pseudomonadaceae > Pseudomonas > Pseudomonas sp. NFACC16-2. The sequence continues at coordinate 63,082 of NZ_FPIX01000007.1, forward strand.
ACGCGTTGGGCGTGGACCTGATCCAGCAGACCGAAGTGATCGGTTTCCGCAAGGAAAATGGCGTGTGCATCGGCGTGGAAACCAACAAGGGCTTCATCGGCGCCAAGCGCGTCGGCGTGGTGACCGCCGGTAACTCCGGACACATGGCCAAGCTCGCCGGCTTCCGCCTGCCGATCGAGTCCCACCCGCTGCAAGCGCTGGTGTCGGAACCGATCAAGCCAATCATCGACAGCGTGATCATGTCCAACGCCGTGCACGGCTACATCAGTCAGTCCGACAAGGGCGACCTGGTGATCGGCGCCGGTATCGACGGCTACAACGGCTACGGCCAGCGTGGTTCGTACCCGGTGATCGAACACACCATCCAGGCCATCGTCGAAATGTTCCCGGTGCTCTCGCGGGTGCGCATGAACCGTCAGTGGGGCGGCATCGTCGACACCACGCCGGACGCCTGCCCGATCATCTCCAAGACCCCGGTGCCGAACATGTTCTTCAACTGCGGTTGGGGCACCGGCGGCTTCAAGGCCACCCCGGGCTCGGGCAACGTCTTCGCTGCAAGCCTGGCCAAGGGTGAAATGCACCCACTGGCCGCGCCGTTTTCCATCGACCGTTTCCACAACGGCGCATTGATCGACGAACACGGCGCTGCTGCCGTCGCCCACTAACAGGAGAAATCCCTATGTTGCACATCTTCTGTCCTCACTGCGGCGAACTGCGCTCCGAAGAGGAATTCCATGCATCCGGCCAGGCGCATATCCCGCGTCCGCTGGATCCGAACGCCTGCACCGACGAGGAGTGGGGTGACTACATGTTCTTCCGTGACAACCCACGCGGGTTGCACCATGAACTGTGGGACCACGTCGCCGGTTGCCGCCAGTACTTCAACGTGACCCGTGACACCGTGACCTACGAGATTCTCGAAACCTACAAGATCGGCCAAAAGCCGCAGTTCACCGACAAGGCTGACAGTCCGAAAGCGGCTGCACAGGCTCTGGGAGAGAAGGTATGAGCCAGATCAATCGCCTGTCCAACGGCGGACGGATCGACCGCAACAAAGTGCTGAGCTTCACCTTCAACGGCCAGACCTACAAAGGTTTCGAGGGCGATTCCCTGGCCGCTGCACTGCTGGCCAACGGCGTCGACATCATTGGCCGCAGCTTCAAGTATTCCCGCCCGCGCGGCATCTTCGCCGCCGGTGCCGAAGAGCCGAACGCCGTGCTGCAGCTCGGGGCCACCGAAGCCACGCAGATCCCGAACGTGCGCGCCACGCAACAGGCGCTGTACCAAGGTTTGGTCGCCACCAGCACCAACGGCTGGCCGAACGTGAACAACGACATGATGGGCATTCTCGGCAAGGTCGGCGGCAAGCTGATGCCGCCGGGTTTCTACTACAAGACCTTCATGTACCCGCAATCGTTCTGGATGACCTACGAGAAGTACATCCGCAAGGCCGCAGGCCTGGGTCGCTCGCCGACCGAGAACGATCCGGACACCTACGACTACATGAACCGCCACTGCGACGTGCTGGTCGTCGGCGCTGGCCCTGCTGGTCTGGCCGCCGCACTGGCCGCGGCCCGCAGCGGTGCGCGCGTCATCCTGGCCGATGAGCAGGAAGAGTTCGGCGGCAGCCTGCTCGACTCCCGTGAGAGCCTCGACGGCAAGCCCGCGACCGAATGGGTCGCTGCGGCGGTGGCCGAACTGCGCGCGATGCCAGAAGTGGTGTTGCTGCCTCGCGCCACGGTGAACGGTTACCACGACCATAACTTCCTGACCATCCACGAGCGCCTCACCGATCACCTCGGTGACCGCGCACCGATCGGCCAGGTTCGCCAGCGCATCAACCGCGTCCGCGCCAAGCGCGTGGTGCTGGCGACCGGTGCCTGCGAGCGTCCGCTGGTCTACGGCAACAACGACGTGCCGGGCAACATGCTGGCCGGCGCGGTGTCCACCTACGTGCGTCGCTACGGCGTGGCACCGGGCAAGAAACTGGTGCTGAGCACCAACAACGACCATGCCTATCGCGTGGCCCTGGACTGGTTCGACGCCGGCCTGCAAGTGGTGGCCGTGGCCGACGCGCGCAGCAACCCGCGTGGCGCGCTGGTGGAAGAAGCCCGCGCCAAGGGCATCCGCATCCTCACCGGCAGCGCCGTGATCGAAGCCCGTGGCAGCAAGCGCGTCACCGGGGCACGTGTTGCCGCGATCGACGTCCGCGCCCATAAAGTCACCAGTCCTGGCGAATGGCTGGACTGCGACCTGGTGGCCAGCTCCGGCGGCTACAGCCCGGTGGTTCACCTGGCGTCGCACCTGGGCGGCAAGCCGATCTGGCGTGAAGACATCCTCGGTTTCGTACCGGGCGAAGCACCGCAAAAGCGCGTATGCGTCGGTGGTGTGAACGGTGTCTACAGCCTCGGCGATACTTTGGCCGATGGCTTCGAGGGCGGCGTGCGCGCGGCCAGCGAAGCCGGCTTCAAGGCAGTGGAGGGCGTGTTGCCCAAGGCCCTGAGCCGTCATGAAGAGCCGACCCTGGCGCTGTTCCAGGTGCCTCACGAAAAATCCACTGCACGGGCGCCGAAGCAATTCGTCGACCTGCAGAACGACGTCACTGCCGCCGCCATCGAACTCGCCACCCGCGAAGGCTTCGAGTCGGTGGAACACGTCAAACGCTACACCGCACTGGGCTTCGGTACCGACCAGGGCAAACTGGGCAACGTCAACGGCCTGGCCATCGCGGCTCGTTCGCTGAACGTGAGCATCCCGCAGATGGGCACCACCATGTTCCGTCCGAACTACACGCCGGTGACCTTCGGCGCGGTGGCTGGCCGGCACTGCGGGCACATTTTCGAGCCGGTGCGTTTCACCGCGCTGCATGCCTGGCATGTGAAGAACGGTGCCGAGTTCGAAGACGTCGGCCAGTGGAAGCGCCCTTGGTACTTCCCGAAAAACGGTGAAGACATGCATGCCGCGGTCAAGCGCGAATGCAAGGCGGTGCGTGACAGCGTCGGCCTGCTCGATGCCTCGACCCTGGGCAAGATCGACATCCAGGGCCCGGATGCCCGTGAGTTCCTCAACCGCGTCTACACCAACGCCTGGACCAAGCTCGACGTGGGCAAGGCCCGCTACGGCCTGATGTGCAAGGAAGACGGCATGGTCTTCGACGACGGCGTAACGGCCTGTCTGGCGGACAACCACTTCCTGATGACCACCACCACGGGTGGCGCGGCGCGCGTGCTGCAATGGCTGGAGATCTATCACCAGACCGAATGGCCGGACCTGAAGGTGTACTTCACCTCGGTCACCGACCACTGGGCAACCATGACCCTGTCGGGCCCCAACAGCCGCAAGCTGCTGAGCGAAGTCACTGACATCGACCTGGACAAGGACGCTTTCCCGTTCATGACCTGGAAGGAAGGCCTGGTGGGCGGCGTGCCGGCGCGGGTGTTCCGGATCTCGTTCACCGGTGAACTGTCGTACGAAATCAACGTGCAGGCCGACTACGCCATGGGCGTGCTCGAGCAGATCGTCGAGGCGGGCAAGAAATACAACCTGACCCCGTACGGCACCGAGACCATGCACGTACTGCGGGCCGAGAAGGGCTTCATCATCGTCGGCCAGGACACCGACAGCTCGATGACCCCGGACGACTTGAACATGGGCTGGTGCGTAGGCCGCACCAAACCGTTCTCGTGGATCGGCTGGCGCGGCATGAATCGCGAAGATTGCGTGCGTGAAGACCGCAAGCAACTGGTGGGCCTCAAGCCGATCGACCCGAATGTCTGGCTGCCGGAAGGCGCGCAACTGGTGTTCAACACCAAGCAGGCGATCCCGATGACCATGGTTGGCCACGTGACCTCCAGCTATGCCCACAACTCCCTGGGTTATTCATTTGCCATGGGTGTGGTCAGGGGCGGCCTCAAGCGGATGGGCGAGCGCGTGTTCGCGCCATTGGCCGACGGCAGCGTGATCGAGGCAGAGATTGTTTCTTCGGTGTTCTTCGATCCGAAGGGGGATCGGCAGAATATTTGATACCTGATCGTTCCCACGCGCTGCGTGGGAATGCATCCCGGGACGCAGAGCGTCCCAAAAGCGGACGCAGAGCGTCCATGGCGGCATTCCCACGCAGCGCGTGGGAACGATCAATCTACGAGACAGGTGCTCCACATGACCGCAGTCAACGTGTACCAACAACGCCCAACCACCGGGGCCAAGGCCGAGTCGTCGCTGCACCATGCCGACCTCGCCAGCCTGGTGGGCAAGGGCCGCAAGAACGCCGGTGTCACCGTGCGCGAGAAAAAACTCCTGGGCCACCTGACCCTCCGTGGCGACGGTCACGACCCGGCGTTCGCCGCCGGCGTGCACAAGGCCCTGGGCCTGGAATTGCCAGGCGCCCTGACCGTTATCGTCAAGGGTGAAACCAGCCTGCAATGGCTCGGCCCGGACGAGTGGCTGCTGGTAGTGCCTACCGGCGAAGAGTTCGCTGCCGAGCAGAAACTGCGTGAAGCTTTGGGCGACCTGCACATCCAGATCGTCAACGTCAGCGGCGGCCAGCAGATCCTCGAACTGTCCGGTCCGAACGTGCGCGACGTGCTGATGAAATCCACCAGCTACGATGTTCACCCCAGCAACTTCCCGGTGGGCAAGGCTGTGGGCACGGTGTTCGCCAAGTCGCAACTGGTGATCCGCCACACCGCCGAAGACACCTGGGAACTGGTGATTCGCCGCAGCTTCTCCGATTACTGGTGGCTGTGGTTGCAGGATGCCGCGGCTGAGTATGGATTGAGCGTGCAGGCCTAAAAACACGTTCTAAAGCCGAACACTTTTGTGGTGAGGGGATTTATCCCCGCTGGGCTGCGCAGCAGCCCTCAACCAGCCAGCTCGGTGTATCAGGCCGATCGCATCAAGCTTTTGGGGCTGCTTCGCAGCCCAGCGGGGATAAATCCCCTCGCCACAGGGTTCTGCGCTGTGCGGGGGTTTAGCCATAACAAACAGGAGTCACCGCAATGAGTCGTGCACCAGACACATGGATTCTCACCGCCGACTGCCCCAGCGTGCTCGGTACGGTGGACGCGGTGACCCGCTTTCTGTTCGAGCAGGGCTGCTACGTCACTGAGCACCACTCCTTCGACGACCGGCTCTCGGGGCGTTTTTTCATTCGCGTGGAATTTCGCCAACCGGATGGTTTTGACGAGCAGAATTTCCGCACCGGCCTGGCCGAGCGTGCCGAAGCCTTCGGCATGGTCTTCGAACTGACGCCACCCAACTATCGGCCCAAAGTCGTGATCATGGTCTCCAAGGCCGATCACTGCCTCAACGATTTGCTCTACCGCCAGCGCATCGGCCAGTTGTCCATGGACGTGGTGGCCGTGGTGTCCAACCACCCCGACCTCAAGCCGTTGGCCGACTGGCACCAGATTCCCTACTACCATTTCCCCCTGGACCCGAACGACAAGCCTTCCCAGGAGCGGCAGGTGTGGCAGGTGATCGAAGACACCGGTGCCGAGTTGGTGATCCTTGCGCGCTACATGCAAGTGCTGTCGCCGGAGTTGTGCCGCAAGCTTGACGGCAAGGCGATCAACATCCACCACTCGCTGCTGCCGGGCTTCAAGGGTGCCAAGCCGTATCACCAGGCCTACAACAAGGGCGTGAAACTGGTCGGCGCGACGGCGCACTACATCAACAACGACCTGGACGAAGGTCCGATCATCGCCCAGGGCGTGGAAGTGGTGGACCACAGCCACTATCCCGAAGACCTGATTGCCAAGGGGCGGGACATCGAAGGGCTCACCTTGGCCCGGGCCGTGGGGTATCACATCGAAAGAAGGGTGTTCTTGAACGCCAATCGCACTGTCGTTCTTTAGATTTTTGGGGCCGCTTCGCAGTCCATTTGCGAGCTCGCTTGCGATGAGGCCCTTACAGACAACAAAGAAACAAAGACACAAGCACTAACCCGAGCAATCAACGCGCTGCCTGCCTGGGCAACGCAGTTCCACAAAAACAACAGCGAGGTGAAAGCATGTCTGGTAATCGTGGTGTCGTGTATCTCGGCCAAGGTAAGGTTGAAGTACAGAAAATCGACTATCCAAAAATGCAGGACCCGCGCGGCAGGAAGATTGAGCACGGTGTCATCCTGCGCGTGGTCTCCACCAACATCTGCGGCTCCGACCAGCACATGGTGCGCGGCCGTACCACGGCTCAGACCGGTCTGGTCCTGGGTCACGAAATCACTGGTGAAGTGATTGAAAAGGGCAGCGATGTCGAGAACCTGAAAATCGGTGATCTGGTGTCGGTGCCGTTCAACGTGGCTTGCGGGCGCTGCCGTTCCTGCAAAGAGCAACACACCGGCGTCTGCCTGACCGTCAACCCGGCCCGTGCCGGCGGTGCCTACGGTTACGTGGACATGGGCGACTGGACCGGTGGCCAAGCCGAATACGTGCTAGTGCCGTACGCCGACTTCAACCTGCTGAAGCTGCCGGACCGCGACAAGGCCATGGAGAAAATCCGCGACCTGACCTGCCTGTCCGACATCCTGCCGACCGGCTACCACGGCGCCGTCACTGCTGGTGTTGGCCCTGGCAGCACCGTCTACATCGCCGGTGCCGGCCCGGTTGGCCTGGCGGCTGCCGCTTCCGCACGCCTGCTGGGCGCGGCAGTGGTGATCATCGGTGACGTCAACTCAGTCCGCCTGGCCCATGCCAAGGCCCAGGGCTTCGAAATCGTCGACCTCTCCACCGACACCCCGCTGCACGAGCAAATCGCCGCACTGCTGGGCGAGCCAGAAGTGGATTGCGCCGTCGACTGCGTTGGCTTCGAAGCCCGTGGTCACGGCCATGACGGCGTCAAGCACGAAGCCCCGGCCACCGTGCTCAACTCGTTGATGCAGGTGACCCGTGTCGCCGGCAAGATCGGTATTCCCGGCCTCTACGTCACCGAAGACCCAGGCGCGATCGATGCCGCCGCCAAGATCGGTGCCCTGAGCATCCGTTTTGGCCTCGGCTGGGCCAAATCCCACAGCTTCCACACCGGCCAGACCCCGGTCATGAAGTACAACCGCCAGTTGATGCAGGCGATCATGTGGGACCGCATCAACATTGCTGAAATCGTCGGTGTGCAGGTGATCAGCCTGGATGATGCGCCGAAGGGCTATGGCGAGTTCGATGCGGGCGTGCCGAAGAAGTTTGTGATTGATCCGCATAAGTTGTTTAGTGCGGCGTAAGGTTGGAAGCAAGACGGAAAAAAGGGCGACAGTTATGTCGCCCTTTTTTGTTAGTCGTTATTTTCATTGCTCGCCGCATGCATGCACCAAGGTCCGAAGCCTATTCATTGGCGGACCTGATTGACTTGAACAGTCATAGGGTTGCGCCTGAAAGAACCATGGTATTTAAATGAAATATCCTCATAGATATGAGGGCGCAAAGACTTTATCCCCTCGCTCATCCCCTCGCCTCGGTAATAGTCAATGTCGAGTGCTTTTGAAGGCATATCGGTTACGTATACTTTTAGTACGACTGTTCGTTCGCTTTTTGAGAGCAATGAACGAGCGTATTCCTCTGCAACTCCGGGATCTGTGGCTATGTAGAATCCTTCACCCAGTACCAAGTCTTCCGGTTTGCTGTTGGCCCCTGCATATCCATCCAGAACTCCGCGGTTGAGCAAATTTTGTGCGCTGCTATCCGTAGTGCCATGGTAACCCACAGCATATTGTTTGGTCGGCGAGGGGGCTTCAGCTTTATGGGGGGATTTTTTTTGGCCCAACAAGTTTCTGAGCCCTTTGATAGGGTTAAACCCTTTAGGAAAAAAGAAGTGTCCTGTTGGATCCCGCCTATTAAGCGGATCCCCGTCGCAATAGGTATATGCATTCAGCCCACCCTTACCAAACGGACTCAAACTGTCCGGACTGTTAAATCGCATCAACCCCGGATTGAACACCCGATAACCATTGCCCAACAAATAATGCCCCGTCACCGGGTCCGGCCGTTCGCCATTGAAGCCGAGCAGGCTTAGTAAGCCGTTCTCCGCAGGGCGGTGGCCGTACGGGGTATAGGCGAGGGGATGAGGCTGCGTGGCATCGAGCGCGTGTAGCACCGAGCGTTGTTGATCGGTGGCGAGCAAAGTGGTTCCGACGGCGCCATCCTGGCGCTGTTGTTGCGCCAGGAGTTGCTCGTCCTGTTGGAAAATCGACCGCTCTACCGGGCCCTGGATTTCGCTGGTCAGGCGCTCCTTCAGGTAGAAGCGCTGGGCGCGGGCCTGGGTCGGTGGTGTGCAGTCGGTCAAACGATCCAGTGGGTCGTAGTGGTAACGGCAGAGCACGGTTTCATCTGCGGAGGACATGGGCTTTGTTCTATGGAAAATACAGATAGCAACATCATGTTCAGGTAGAAGGTCGGCTGTCTAGCTAGCAGAAGTGTTAGGTTTAGCTGCCCGCAGCAGCCAGCCCTCACTCATGAAATGAAACCGCCCACTGGTGCAGGCGATCATGTGGGACCGTATCAACATTGCTGAAATCGTGTACAGGTGATCAGACTGCATGACGCACCGAAGAAGTTTTTGATTGAACCGCACAAGTTTTTTTGCGCGACGTAAGCGGCAAAGGGCAAGACGGAAAAAAGGACGACAGTGATGTCGCCCTTTTTTCGGGGGTTTCTTCAGTGGAAACGTAGCAACTAATAAATTTCGATTCTATTTTGCTTGGTAAGATAAGATTTAAGTTTGATTGCGTATTTGTCGTGAGTGCTGCTCTGCCCACTCGTAAGTTGGAGGGCCACCAGGATAGGTAAAAAAGAACGATGTTGGTTGGAAGGCCTCGTCAGTCATCTGCTTGATTCCCGCTTCATACCTGTGCAGATTAGCTTTGTGAGTCGTTCTAGATTCTAGTGTTTTTTGAATGATTTCGTGAAGGTCTTCTATTTCGGATGTGAGGTTGGCGGAGTTTTTTAGTTGATGGGCTAAGAATCTTTCTTGTTTGATTATTTTGTTGCTGTCTTTCCATAGTTTGAATTCGAATCGGGAAATGCGTGGAACTTCATGTTCAGGGCCTATAGGTAATATTAAAAATTCCTCTGTAGGGGATATGAATATATCTATATTTTTTATGTCGTTCGTTGCAGGAAGTGTTATGCCATGAACGTCTATGATCGTAGCCGGATTCGGTCTTTTTATGATTTTTAGGTGCCTTAGTACAGGCTTTAAAAAGTTAGGTAGATGTCCCGTCGGATCGCTTCGATTCACAGGGTCCCCAACGCAGTATCCATACGCATTCAATCCACCCTTTCCAAATGGACTCAAACTGTCTGGGCTGTTGAACCGCATCAACATCGGATTGAACGCTCGATAACCATTTCCCAATAAATAATGCCCCGTCACCGGGTCCGATCGTTCGCCGTTGAAGCCGAGCAGGCTGAGTAGACCGTTTTCCAGGGCTCGGTGACCGTAAGGCGCATAAGCGATAGGGTGAAGCTGCGTTGCGGCGAGCGTTTGTAATACCGACCGGTGGTGATCGGTGGCGAGAAAAGTGGTTTGGACAGTGTCTTCCTGGCGTTGTTGCTGCGCCATGAGTTGGTCCTCCAGTTGAAAAATGGAGCACTGCGCCGTCCCCCGAACTTCTGTGGCTAGACGATCCTTGAGGTAGAAACGTTGGGAGCTGACTTGGGCTGTTGGCGTGCAATCGGCCAAGCGATCCAACGGGTCGTAGCGGTATCGACAGAGTACGTTTTCGCGTTCGAATGGCATCGACAGTACTCCCTGGAGCGTACGCGTATTTCAAAAGTTACTGTGGCACAATTGGTTAAAGTCGTCGACTAGCAACTCTGTTAGGGCCGAGTGGGAAAATACGTCACTCACGTTAACTTACTCAGGGATTTAAATTGACGCTGCTCTATTTACCAGTCGTATCGAATTCTTTTTCCTCTTTCAATAATTTTCCGGGCCTTTTGTTGCCGAAGCCGCAGGTCTTTTGGTGACTCAAATATTGTTTCCATGGGTGAGAAGCGCTCAGTCGGAATAGGTATATACAAATCTTGACGCGTTGTAGGAGGTGTTTTCGGGTCCTTAGTGCTGGGCGAGTGATAAATATTTGTAGGCCGTTCTGTAGCCCGAGGGAACGACCAATAAGTGTGCAGTCGTGCATTGGCAGGCAATGGTGGTAACGGTCCAATTTTTGGAAGTCTCTGCTCTGGCATAGAACTGCTAGGAGCCCCAGCGCTGATTGAGTCTTGGAAGCCGGGCGATGTGGCATTTTTGGGGGGGGCTGGGGTGGGAATAGGCCCGCGCAATGGTTTGGACGAAGCTGAAGCCATCGAACCCGAATTTACGATCCGGGAAGCACTGTTTGCTGCGTTTACAGTCGTGGCTTGAAACGAAGTCGCGGGTGACGGGGTATTTGGTGTCCGAGGTCTTAAGAAGTTTAAAAAGGTTTTCCAAAGACTGGAAAAGCTAACGTAGTGCCCCGAAGGGTCAGTGCTGTTAACAGGGTCGCCTATACAATAGACGTAGGCGTTCAACCCACCCGCCCAAAACGGACTGAAACTGTCTGGGCTGTTGAACCGCATCAACACCGGGTTGAATGCCCGATAACCATTACCCAGCAAATAATGACCCGTCACCGGGTCCGACCGTTCGCCATTGAAGCCGAGCAAGCTAAGCATACCGTTTTCCGGCGGGCGGTGGCCGTAAGGCGTATAGATAAGGGCATAAGGCTGCGTTGCATTGAGTGCGTGCAATACCGAGCGTTGTTGATCGGTGGTAAGCAAAGTGGTTTCGACGGCGCCGTTCTGACGCTGTTGTTGCGCGAGGAGTTGATCGGCCTGCCGGAAAATCGGACGCCCTATAGAACCTTGTATCTCGCAGGCCAGGCGCTTTTGCAGATAAAAGCGCTGGGTACTGGCCTGGGTCGATGGTGAACAGTCGGCCAGACGATCCAATGGGTCGTAATGGTAGCGACAGAGCGGTGTTTCACGGTTAGCAGACATGGGTTGGCTCCCTGAATGGACCGATTATTCCGGCGTAACTTTGGTGGCCTGCATTCCCTTGCTTCCCTGCTCGATTTCAAAGGAGACGGTTTGTCTCTCTTTCAAGGTTTTATAGCCTTCGCCGGATATCGCCGAGTAGTGAACGAACAATTCCTCGCCACCCTTGCCGCAAGAAATGAAGCCATAGCCCTTTGCATCGTTAAACCATTTAACGGTTCCCTTGATTCGGTCGTTCATTTTTATTGTCCTGCTTGTCCGAATGGATAAAGGCGTGGTTGCCCATGGCCTTGTTTTCGTTGACACGACGGGAGCTTAGGATCGGGGTAAATCGTTGCCTACTGTCAGAGTTGACAGTAGGCAATACCGAGAGGGAATAACCGATTGCAGGTGATATTCAGATCACGGTCACGTGGCAGTCATGCCATGGCTTGCGCCTGCAAGCGGCGGCCGATCACGTCCAGCACGTCGCAGCCATCGCGCAACGGAATCGCCAGGAGCAGGGCGAAGTCGTGGAGGACGACGGCGTCGGAACTGATCTCCTCGCGGAAGGCGATGTTTTCCAGCAGTTGGGTGGCGGCGCGGATGCGGTAGGCGGCGGTTTCGTAGAGGACGTCGAGGGGGGCTTGGGTGTCGATAAGCAGGGTGGCGGGGGTGCAGTCGACGCCGGTGATGGGGACGTATCGGTTCATTGGGTAGAACTCCCGTAGCTTGGTGGATGCCGCCACTCACTCGTCGCCAAACGAATGGGTGGCAGCTGTACGCGGGTTGGCGAACCGGATAGCTACGGACTCCGGCAGACCTCAGGTCTCCCGCGCACAACTACCATTAAGTAGTTTTTCGAGTGCAAAAGCCCGTGCCAAAAAGCAGGGCTTCTGACCGTAGTTTATCGAGTCGCCAAACCCGAGTCGCCATGTGGACGACGGGAAGAACTATAGGTTTCGCCTGTGGAGCGGTGCAAGGTTCGAAGTTGCGGGGGATTTCCCAAGTATTTGTGGGATTTTTGGTCGTGAGTATTCAGGCGGGAATACCGCTTCCGTTGTGGTGAGGGGATTTATCCCCGCTGGGCTGCGAAGCAGCCCCCAAACCAGACAACTCGATGCGTCAGGAAGATCGAGTTCGCGGCTTTAGGGCTGCTGCGCAGCCCAGCAGGGATAAATCCCCTCGCCACAATGGGAGAGCAGCCCCTGCTTTCCGATACCCGCGGCGAGCGCTTCGCACTCGAGCGGGAGCAAGCTCCCTCGCCACCCGGTTATTGGTGTGCAGTTTGATCGTTCCCACGCTCTGCGTGGGAATGCATCCCGTGACGCTCTGCGTCACCCTCCAGAAGCGGAACGCGGAGCGTCCCTGGCGGCATTCCCACGCGGGAGCATGGGAACGATCAATCGTGGCGAGGGCAAGCTCCCTCGCCACCCGGTTATTGGTGTGCAGTCGCGGCCTCGACCCGGTCGCAGAACTCAGGGTAGAAGCCCCGGGCGCTGGGGCCTTGGCAATAGTCTTGCGCCTGGGTCAGGGCATCGGCGCTGAAGTCCAGGCTACGGGGCATGCTGGCGAAGGTGACGTAGCCATCCTGTTGCGTCTTGATGGCGTCGAAGCCTTGCATGTCGTAGACCAGCTTCACGTCATCATCGGCCAGCAGGCGCGCCTTGACGGTCACTTGCGTGTACTGCTTACCCCCCGGTGCGCCGTTGAGTGCCGCCAGGCCATGGCCGACAACCCGCAGCAGGTCCGCAACCCAGGCGTTGCTGTCATCCGCGGCGGTGTTTGGACGGTAGCGCAACGTCAGCGTTTGCTGGTCGCGGGTCACATCGGTAAGCGTCGGGGCGGAGCGCTTGATGCGGTGTTCGATGGTCAGCCAGGTCTTTTGTTCTTCGCTGGTGCCGTCGGCCAGTTCCGGATTCAGCGGGCCACGCTGGTACTCGTTGACGCCCAGGACAATGAGCATGCCCGTCAGGATGACGGCGAGGGCCGCGCCGCCGATTTTTACGTTCATAGGCAAACTCTGCAGGAGAAAGCCGCACTGTACGGTAACGGTGCAGGCGATGGCAGGGCGCCTTGAAATGCTGTGCAGGAACAGTGACGCGGTTGCCATTCCCGATCAAAGCAACAGGTTGAAGTAGTCTGCGTCCATTAACCTGCAAATTTTGGTGTCCGGGCTTTCGCAGCGATTATTCGCCCACTCTGAAAAGGCCGGTTCCAAGATCTGCTGATACTCCATATTCAGATTTATGGCCCCGTACCGGCACGTGACGGTCGCCGTTGTGGCTGCCTGTCTGTCCTCGTCGGCTTCATGGATAACGTACTCGGCGCCTTCGAATTGCAGCGTTGCCGGGTCGACCACGTCCACCAGGCTTTCGCTCTCCCATTCGTGGCTGTCTTGTGCCTCGACGAAAAAAACATCTTCCACCGATTCAATGTTTTTATGGATGTCAGTGACGGCAGGGCAGGTTATTTCACCGGCATGGGCGTGGCCGGTGATCAGCAAAAGCAACGCCGCGCCTCCAGCCAGTATTTTTCTCATGTGCCAGGCTCCAGGGCTCAGATCAACGATTCACGGCTTTGGTCGGGCGGGCTACTGTCAATGTTGGCAGTTATTTATGTCAATTCAGAACTGTATATGGATGTTTGGTAACTTATAGCTATAAGAAAAAGCGCATTTTTCATTGAATCAGACACTTCTGACGGCCTTGGAAGATTTTTCTGTAATGGCTATCGGCCATTCCTGTAATACGTTTAGGAACAATCTGCATCCGCGCCAGTCCAACGCTCGCTTTACGCCGCTCTTGATGAGCGGCTTTTTCATGGTCTAGAGGATGTCCCGGATGAAGGTTTCACGTGGTTTTGCTCTGTCTTGCTTGTTGACGCTGGCTGCCAGCCCAGCCTTCGCGCAGTTCAGTCTCAGTGATGCAGCCAATGTGGTGTCGGCGATGCAGGGCAACCAAGGCGAACAGGGCGAGGGCGCCGTGGCCGCCGCGCCGAAAGCCGCCGGGCTGCTCAACACCTTGGGATCGGAACTCAAGATCACGCCGGAACAGGCCATCGGCGGTGCCGGTGCGATGCTGGGGCTGGCGAAGAACCGACTCAGCGAGCCGCAGTTTTCCGAGTTGAGCAAAAGTGTCCCGGGCCTGGATCAGATCGCTGGGAACAGCGCCATCGGCGGGCTCAATGGCCTGGGCGGTTTGCTCGGGGGCGGATCGGAGAAGAATGCACTGCTCGACGGCTTGCTGGGCAACGTCAAGGACACCGGCGACCTGAACAATGCCTTCAGTGCGCTGGGCATGGACAGCGGCATGATCGGCCAGTTTGCCCCGATTATCTTGCAGTACCTCGGCCAACAGGGCGTGGCGGGTTCGTTGCTGCAGAATCTGGGGGGGATCTGGGGCACGGGGGCGGGTGTTTGATGAAGGTGGCGACATCGAAAATCCGCCACGGAACCATCAAAACCTCAAGCTGAAATAGTCGGCGTTCACCGGCTTGCAGGAGTAGGTGTCCCGACTGGCGCAATGGTTGGCCGACCAGGGCAAGGACGCCGGCTCCTGGACGTCAAGATAATCCAGCGTGAGGTTGTTCTCGCCGTAATTGCAGCTAATGATCACTCTCCTCGGCACCTGTTCATCTTCGTCGGGTTCATGGACCGCGAACTCAGCACCGTTGAATTGCTGCACCGCTGGATTGGCCTCCTGTCCAAGGTCCTGGCTCTGCCATTCGCGATCATCCTGAATTTCTACTGTTTCAGTGGTGCCATGGATGAGTGTTGTAGCCGGACAGGTGACTTCTGCGGCATGAACATGGCCGATTATCAGTAAGCAAATTCCTGCGCCGCCATCAGTCATTAAGTTTCTCATGGGCTTGCCTCCACAATGTGTCCCGGCGACATGTTTGCGGCTGTGCTTGGCGAGGGCTACTGTCAATGCTGACAGTTGGTTATGTTGATTTGGAATTAGTTGGTTATTGCCTGTTAACCTTTGGCGATAAGAACTCAAAACTTCATGAAAAGCGGAGACGTCTGAAGGATTAACAGATGGGGCGGTTTTTTCAGGGTTCCGAGGATGTTCGGGATGAAGGTTTCACGCGGTTTTGCTCTGTCTTGGCTGCTGACGTTGGCCGCCAGCCCGGCCTTCGCGCAGTTCAGCCGCAGTGATGCGGCCAATGTGGTGTTGGCGATGCAAGGTAATCAGGCTGAACAGGGGGAGGGCGCCGTGGCTGCCGCATCGAAAGCCGCCGGGTCTTGATCAGATTGCTGGTAACAGTGCCATTGGCGGGCTTAATGGTCTGGGCGGTTTGCTTGGTGGTGGGGCGGATAAAAATGCCTTGCTCGATGGCTTGCTGGGGAACGTCAACGTAAACAACGCCTTCAGTGCGTTGGGCATGGACAGCGGGATGATTGGGTGGTTTGCTCCGGTGATTCTTCAATATCTCGGACAGCAGGGGCTAGTTCGTCGCTCCAGAACCTGAGTGGCATTTGGGGGGGGGGCGGCGGGCACTGGTGCGTGAATAGTTAGCCTGTTGTACAAAGCTGCATGGGACGCGAGTGGTGAATCTGCCCAGCGCTATTATTAAAATTGGGTTATCCATAATCATTAAAATACCTTTGCTAGCCTGGCCTGGGGGTTAGCGTCGGATGGTTTGTCGCTGGCTGGCTAGCTTTGACGTTCTGAAAGCTGGAAGATGCTGGGCCTTTGCCTGTGCTTCGATCAAGTTTCTATGAAGCTTTATAGAGTCCACTAGATGGTGTATGTTCGCGACCCTGCTTCCGGGCGGATTCTGATAGTCAATGATTTTATGGTTAGATAATAGTTCGTTGATGTCCGCGATTGTTTGAGAACTTTGTGCGCTCATTGGAGCATCTATCGGATGATAGATTTTGCTAATTACTTGATCGTAAATTGCACTGTTATGTATGTTTAGCTCATTTGAAAGCCCAGCTATTTCGTCGCTCGAATACTTACTTAGTTGAATGGAGGGGCCGGAAGTTTCTGGAAGTCGCGGGACGAGAATTTCCTTTCCGAATTTTACTTTGGCACCTTTAAGTATTTTCTCTACTGGAGTTAAATTTTGGCCGATAGAGCTGAATATTCCGCTGAATATTCGACTAAATATTCCGATGTGGCCAGTCTGATCCATTTTATTTCTAGGATCCCCTCCACAATACGCATACGCATTCAACCCACCCTCCCCAAACGGACTCAAACTATCTGGACTATTGAACCGCATCAACACCGGATTGAACGCCCGATACCCATTCCCCAACAAATAATGCCCCGTCACTGGATCTGGCCGTTCGCCGTTAAACCCAAGCAAACTGAGCAAGCCGTTTTCCGCCGGGCGGTGGCCGTAAGGCGTATAGGCGAGAGGATGCGGTCGGGTCGCATCGAGGGCGTTCAATACCGAACGCTGTTGATCGGTCGCCAGCAGCGTGGTGTCGCCCCTTGCATCCTCGCGCCGTAGTTGCGCCAACAGTTGGTCGTCGTGTTGAAAGACGCTGTGTTGCACCGCTCCCTGTATTTCGGTCGCCAATCGGCTCTTGCAATAAAAACGCTGGGTGCGGGCCTCGGCGGAGGGCGCACAATCGGTCAGGCGATCGAGCGGGTCGTAGTGGTACCGGCACAATACGATTTCGCGAGGGGCAGTAGGCATGCACCGGGCTCCATGCAAGGGTCCAAAAATCCGGACCACCAGCATCGAAGGTTTCCCCGCCGCTGCCTACTATCAGAACTGTTAGGAATCCATTGTTTCGCTACGCAACGCCGCAATCCGCCGATCCTTCTCAGTCCACAGCTGGTTAACCCAATCCTGCACATGCTGGCGAAACACCGGGTCGTTCTCGTAATCCCCTTGCCACAGCGCCGGGTCCAGCTCGCGGGTCTGGATGTCGATGATGACCCGGGGCACTGCGCCGCTGATCAAATCCCAGAACCCGGGAATCCGCTTCTGCGGATACACCACTGTCACGTCCAGTACGGCATCGAGTTGTTCACCCATCGCCGCCAGTACGAACGCCACGCCACCGGCCTTGGGTTTGAGCAGGTGGGTGAAGGGTGACTGTTGCTGTTGGCTTTTGGCAGCGGTGAAGCGCGTACCTTCGAGGTAGTTGACCACGGTGACCGGCTGGCGCTTGAACAGCTCGCAGGCGGCCTTGGTGATTTCCAGGTCCTTGCCGGCCAGTTCCGGGTTCTTGGCGAGGAAGGCCTTGGTGTAGCGTTTCATGAATGGGTAGTCCAACGCCCACCAGGCCAGCCCCAGGAACGGCACCCAGATCAGTTCTTTCTTGAGGAAGAACTTGAAGAACGGCGTGCGCCGGTTGAGGGTCTGGACCAGGGCGGGGATGTCGACCCAGGATTGGTGATTGCTGATCACCAGGTAAGACGTATCGCCGCGCAGGTTGGCACCGCCGCGGATGTCCCAGCGGGTGGGGATGCACAGGGCGAAGATCAGCTTGTCGATTTCGGCCCAGGTCTCGGCGATCCACATCACCGCCCACGAGGCATAGTCGCGAAAGCGCCCGGGCAGGATCAGTTTGAGCACGGCGAACACCATCAGCGGCCCGAACAGCACCAGGGTGTTGAGTAACAACAGCAGCGTGACGAAACAGCCGGTGAGCAGGCGGCGCATACATGACTCTTGCAAGCGGGTGGGCGGGCCATGATAAGCAGCTTCCGGCGGCAGGCCAAATCGGCGTGGACAAATGTTTCACCTTTTGGCGGGTATGCTGGGTTGGCTTTTGTGGCCAGAGATTGCTCCCGCTGGGCTGCGAAGCGGCCCCCCATAGTGGCCATGATCGGGTCGATTTTGCGACTGCTGCGCAGTCGAGCGGGAGCAAGCTCCCTCGCCACAGGTACCTGTCCAACCGAACGAATTCACCCGTCACGGTCTAAACCCCCACCCCACACAGGAAGCCCTATTGCATGAAATCCTTTCTCGCCCTGCTTACCCTGGTGGCCCTTCCAGTGCTGGCCGCCGAGCCGACCCTGTACGGGCGCTACGAATACATCGCGCTGCCGGAAATCGGTGGCGAAGTGCTCAAGGCCAAGATGGACACCGGTGCGCTGACCGCTTCGCTGTCGGCCAAGGACATCGAGACCTTCACCCGTGACGGCGATGACTGGGTACGTTTCCGCCTGGCGACCAAAGGTGCGAGCAATAAACTCTACGAGCACAAGATTGCGCGCATCAGCAAGATCAAGACCCGTTCTGAAGAAGACGAGGACGACGACGAAAAAATTGCGCCGACCAAGCGCCCGGTGGTGGATCTGGAACTGTGCCTGGGTAACGTCAAGCGCACCGTGGAGGTCAACCTGACCGACCGCAGTAGTTTCAACTACCCGTTGTTGATTGGTGCCAAGGCCCTGCGTGAGTTTGGCGCAGCGGTGAACCCGGCGCGGCGGTTTACGGCGGATAAGCCTGATTGTTGAGGGATGAGGGCTAAGGCGTCCAGCAGCGTTGTGCTTGGACGCCATATCCGAATGGTCTTCTGTTTCGATGCTCGGATAATAGGTGGATTTTTGTACTGACGTAGAAGTTTACTTGGCTGGAGATCATCATTATCTGCTTTCTCTTTCAGGCCCTACTTGAATGGAAATGTTATCTCCTGTAAAGGCTCATAGAACGTCCGAATCTTAGCGTGGTTAAATTCATGGCGAAGTCGTGATGTCTTGCGAAGATGTTTGTAGCGTGGGTGGGAAAAGTGGGGGGTTTGGATTTATCTCTCTATCGTCTAATATTTATAAAGTCATCTATGGGGCGCACGTTATCGAGTGAAAGCATGTAGAGTCTATTTTCTTGTTTCTGTAGCCCAAAGTCTTGGCGTATTTGTTCGGATAAAGTAGAGATATCCATGCTGTCGCTTAAAAGCAGGAAATCGTAAGTGTTTCTCTGGGTGGGTGTGATCTGTACGACTTCTATAGTTTTATAGTTTTGTGTGTCAATAATTTGAAAACTAAATGCGCCTTGCGATTGCCATTTTTCGACAAATACTTCCGGAATAGATGGGTATGGGTTCGTGCTGCTTGACTGAGAGCTTTTCCTGGGCGCTTGCAACGTACTGCTACTGCCGGGCGCTGATGCACTAGATAAAGGTGTCGATGCTTTGTTTGAGGTAACAGGGGCGGTTGTGCTTGTCTGGGCAACAGGTATGCCCTGATTGACCGTAGTAGGAGTGCGGGGCCTCCGAGTAAACAGTGGAAAGCATTTAAGGGGCATGTGCCCCGTCCGATCTTCAAGATTCACCGGATCTCCCAAGCAATATACATACGCATTCAACCCACCCCTGCCAAACGGACTCAAACTGTCCGGGCTATTGAATCGCATCAACACGGGATTAAACGCCCGATAACCATTGCCCAGCAGATAATGCCCGCTCACCGGATCACGGCGCTCGCCGTTAAACCCAAGCAGGCTGGTCAGGCCGCTTTCCGCTGGGAGATGGCCATAGGGCGTATAAATCAATGGTTGATGTGTTTGAGCATCGAGTGTGTGCAACACCGAGCGTCGTAGATCTGTGGCCAGCAGAATTGCATTCGCGACGCTCCCCTGTCGCTGTTGCTGCGCCAATAACTGATCGTCGTGCTGGACAACACTACGCTGCACCGCGCCCTGTATTTCAGTGACCAATCGGCTTTTGCAATAAAAACGCTGAATGGCGGCAGCATTCATGGGGGCGCAATCGCTCAGGCGATCAAGCGGGTCGTAGTGATAGCGGCACCCTACGGTTTCGTTAGGGACGGTAGACATCGACTGAGTTCCAGATAAGGACCAAGAAATCCAGCCTCAGCATCGGTCTTTTTCCGGTGGATGCCAACTATCAGAACTGTTAGGTGCAACAGCGTCCCACCCATAAACTCAACTGCCATTGACGTGCCCCAAGCCTTGCGGCACCGTTCCGGCAACTTTATTGCCGGGCTCGCAAGCCATGCCTCATATCCTGATTGTCGAAGACGAAGCCGCCATCGCCGATACGCTGGTGTTTGCCCTGCAAGGGGAGGGGTTCGACACCACTTGGCTGAGCCTTGGCGCCGCCGCCCTCGATCACCAGAAGAACACCCCGGCCGACCTGATCATCCTCGATGTGGGCCTGCCGGATATCAGCGGATTCGAGACGTGTAAAAATCTCAGACGTTTCAGCGACGTTCCGGTCATCTTTCTGACAGCCCGGGATGGCGAGATCGACCGGGTCGTGGGCCTGGAGATCGGTGCCGACGATTACGTGGTCAAGCCCTTCAGCCCCCGCGAAGTGGCGGCCCGGGTCCGGGCGATCCTCAAGCGTGTGGCGCCGCGACTGGCGGCGGACTCGAGCACGGCGTTGTTCCAGGTGGACAGCGACCGGGTGCAGATCAACTATCGCGGTAAACCGCTGAACCTCACGCGCCACGAATTTCGCCTGCTGAACTGTCTGCTGGAGCAACCTGAGCGGGTCTTCAGCCGCGAACAATTGCTCGACGCCCTGGGCGTGGCCAGTGATGCCGGCTATGAGCGCAGCATCGACAGCCACATCAAGAGCGTGCGCGCCAAGTTGCGCCTGGTGAGGGCCGAGGCCGAACCGATCCAGACACATCGGGGCCTGGGCTACAGCTACAGCCCGGGGCACAGCTGATGTCGCTGGGGATCCGGATTTTCCTGGTGTATGTGCTGTTTATCGGTCTGACCGGGTATTTCGTGCTCAACACGGTCATGGAGGAAATCCGCCCCGGCGTGCGTCAGTCCACCGAAGAAACCCTGGTGGACACGGCCAACCTGATGGCCGAGATCCTGCGGGACGATTTCAAGGCCGGCACCCTCAACCAGAATCGCTGGCCGCAGTTGCTCAAGGCCTACGGCGAGCGCCAGCCGGCGGCGACGATCTGGGGCTTGCCGAAAAACCAGGTCAGCCATCGCATCTACGTCACGGATGCCAAGGGTATCGTGGTGCTCGATTCCAGTGGCGTGGCGGTGGGCCAGGATTATTCGCGCTGGAACGACGTTTACCTGACCCTGCGCGGCCACTACGGCGCCCGTTCGACCCGCAGCGTTGCCGATGATCCAACGTCTTCGGTGATGCACGTCGGTGCGCCGATCCGCGACAGCGGCCGCATCATCGGTGTCGTCACCGTGGCCAAGCCCAACAGTTCGCTGCAGCCCTATGTCGACCGCACGGAGCGGCGCCTGCTGGCCTACGGCGCGGGGCTGATCGTGCTCGGCCTGCTGCTGGGGGCTTTGTTGTCATGGTGGCTCAGCGCAGCATTGCGCCGTTTGACGAGCTACGCCCAGGCGGTCAGCCAGGGACGCCGGGTGGAAGTGCCGCATTATCGCGGCGGCGAGTTCGAGCAACTGGCGGGGGCGGTGGAGCACATGCGCACCCAACTCGAAGGCAAGGCCTACGTCGAGCGTTACGTGCACACCCTGACCCACGAGCTCAAGAGCCCGCTGGCGGCGATCCGCGGCGCTGCCGAACTGCTGCAAAATGATATGCCGGCGGCCCAGCACCAGCGTTTCGTCAGCAACATCGAGAGTGAAAGCGTGCGCATGCAGCAGTTGATCGAACGCTTGCTCAACCTGGCCCAGATCGAACAACGACAGGGGTTGGAGGACGTGGTCGCTGTGCCGTTGGTGGCTTTGCTGGATGAGTTGCTGGAAGCGCGCGGTGGTTGGATCGAAAGTCGTCAGCTAAAGGTCGAGCAACGTATTGCCGCCGACCTGACCCTAACGGGTGAGGCATTTCTGTTGCGCCAGGCCCTGGGTAATCTGCTGGAAAACGCCCTGGACTTTACCCCCGCCCATGGATTGCTGCGCATCAGCGCCGAACGAATCGACAACCACGTCGAGATCCGCCTGTTCAATCAGGCCGAACCGATTCCCGACTACGCCCTGCCACGCCTGAGCGAGCGCTTCTACTCCCTGCCGCGCCCGGACAGTGGTCGCAAGAGCACCGGCCTGGGGCTCAACTTCGTGGAGGAAGTGGTGCAGTTGCATGGCGGTGAATTCAGGATTGGCAACGTCGAGGGTGGGGTGGAGGTGGTGCTGCGCTTGCCTTGAGAAAAATTTGATTAATTTTGTTATTGGTTAATTTACATAATCATTTTTTAGGTTTAGTTTTCGCTCAGCACTGACGAACAATAACTAGACCTGTCAGCACGCCCTGCCTTACGGCGAGATGGCTTTCGGTTCGTTGGTCCTATTCGTGGCTACACAACCGGGAGCATGAGCATGGTAAGCCTCTGGCAAAAATTGCAGGCCAAGTTGCTGCGCGCCTTCGCCAAACGAATGAAGGCGAAGTTCACCTATGACCCCGCGCGGTTTCCGTTGCGCGCAGTGGCCGAACAAACCATTGCAACCCCATGGGGACCTGCGCGGGCGTTGTTCTACTGGCCCCATTCCCAGACCGCGACGACGCTGCCGGTGTATCTGAATTTCCACGGGGGTGGTTTTGTCGCCGGAACGCCCGAGCATGACGACAGCTATTGCCGTCGACTGGCCCACAACCTGAATTGCCTGGTGGTCAACCTGGACTATGCGCTGGCGCCAGAGCAGGTCTTTCCCGCAGCGCCGCAGCAATGCTTTGCGGTACTGGAGTGGTTGGCGGGCCAGGCCGAAGCGTTGGGTATCGATCCCCAGCGGATCGCCGTCGGTGGTCATAGCGCCGGCGGTAATCTGGCCGCGGTGGTGGCGGGCCTGGCGCGAGGTCATCGAACACTGAAAGTGGTGCATCAATTGATCGATTATGCGGCGCTGGACCTGGCCCAAGACCCAGCGCTGAAGACTTCCACCGTTGCCCGTCCCTTGCTCGGTGTCGGCCTGATGCGCTTCTTCATGCGCTGCTACCTGAGCGATCCGGCGCAGGCGCTCGATCCGTTGGCGTCGCCCTTGCTGTCGCCGGTCGATTCGCTGGTGGGGATGCCGGCGGCCACGGTGATCACCGCGCAGTACGATATCTTGCGTGGCGAGGGCGAGGCCTACGCCGAAAAATTGCGTCAGGCCGGCGTGCCAGTGCGGTTGCGAATGTTTGAAGGCTGCGACCACATGTTCACCCACCTGGGGCCGGACGAGTCGGCCGAGGAGGCCTGGCAGCTGATGGAAGATTCCCTGCGCGAAGCGTTCCAGGCCGTGGACGTGGCGGATGCCGGCGTTCGCGCCCAGCACGACGATGGCCGTCTCCACACAATCTCCACAATCGCTCCATAAGCCCAACACACAGCCACCCCAGACTCTCCCTCATTCGAACAGGGAGAGCCCCACATGAACCGCAGTCTCGCCATAAAACTGGGCATGATCGCCCTATTGATTCTCTTGTTGATGGTCCCGTTGTTGATGATCAACGGGCTCATTGATGAGCGCCAGGAACTGCGTGACGGTGTGCTGCAGGACATCGCCCGCAGCTCCAGCTACAACCAGCAACTGATCGGGCCGATGATCGTGGTGCCGTTTCGCAAGAGCGTGAAGGTCTGGAATACCAACGAGAAGACCGGCGTGCGTTTCCTGGAAACCGTCGAGCGAGCAGGTGAGTTGTATTTTTTACCGGAGCAGTTTGAACTCGACGGCCAAATCCGCACCGAAACCCGTGCCCGGGGCATCTACGAAGCGCGCTTGTTCCATGCCGATAACCGGATCGATGGCCGCTTCAAGGTGCCTGAGCGCTACGGTGTCGCTGCCAAGGACTTTGCCGATTACCGCTTCGACGAGCCATACCTGAGCGTTGGCATCAGCGATATTCGCGGCATCGAGAATGCGCTGACGCTGACGCTGAACCAACAGACCGTCGACTTCCTGCCTGGCTCGCGGCTCGGCTGGCTGGGGCAGGGTGTGCATGTGCCGCTGCCAATGATCACCGCCCAGGGCGGCCCTGAGCTGACCTTCGGTTTTGACCTGCGCCTGCAAGGCACCGGCGAGTTCCAGATTCTGCCAGTGGGCAAATCCACCAAGGTGCACCTGTCGGCCGACTGGCCACATCCCAGCTTCATTGGCAACTACCTGCCCACCAATCGCGAGATCAATGAGCAGGGTTTCAGTGCCGACTGGCAGACGTCGTTTTTCTCCACCAACCTTCTGGAAACACTGCAAGCCTGCGAACCAAGCGATAGTTGTGAAGCGTTCCGCAGCCGGGCCTTCGGTGTGAGTTTCATCGACCCGGTGGACCAGTACCTCAAGAGCGACCGGGCGATCAAATATGCGTTGCTGTTCGTCGCCCTGACCTTCGCCGGCTTCTTCCTTTTCGAAGTGCTCAAGAGCCTGGCGGTGCATCCGGTGCAGTACGCCTTGGTGGGTGTGGCGCTGGCGTTCTTTTACCTGTTGCTGCTGTCATTGTCGGAGCACATTGGCTTCGCCTTGGCCTACCTGGCGTCGGCCAGTGCCTGTGTGTTGCTGATCGGCTTTTATGTCTGCCATGTGCTGCGCAGCGTCAGCCATGGCCTGGGATTTTCGGCGGGGCTGGCGGGCTTGTACGGTTTGCTCTACGGCTTGTTGAGCGCAGAGGACTACGCGTTGTTGATGGGTTCGCTGTTGCTGTTCGGCCTGCTGGGGGTGTTCATGGTGCTGACCCGCAAGCTGGACTGGTACGGGGTTGGCGCGAAGCCGGCGGCGGCGATGAGCTTTGATCTGGGAGAGGTGAAATGAGCCGGTCGCTGGGGTTGCGGGAGGATCAGCGGGTGCGCGAAGTGTTGGTGATGCGCATTGCTGGGTTGTTTCCTTTGGATCCGGTGCGCTGCTATCGCGAGCAAGCTCGCTCCCAAAGGAGCGCCACGGTCCCTGTGAAAGCGGATTTGCTCGCGATGGCGTCAGCCCGGACAACCCGGGGATTGGCTTGAAGCTGATCGTCCCCACGCTCTGCGTCACCTTCCAGAAGCGGAACGCGGAGCGTCCCTGGCGGCATTCCCACGCAGGAGCGTGGGAACGATCGAGCCGTCAGTCCCCTGTGGAGCGGGCTGCTCGCGATGGCGTCAGCCCGGACAACCCGGGGATTGGCTTGAAGCTGATCGTCCCCACGCTCTGCGTCACCTTCCAGAAGCGGAACGCGGAGCGTCCCTGGCGGCATTCCCACGCAGGAGCGTGGGAATGATCGAACCGCCAATCCCCTAATGTGGGAGCGAGCTTGCTCGCGATGAGGCCGGTACAGCTAACGCAAAGCTAAACCCTGGGCACCGTCTCAATCATCGAAGGCCGCAGACTGACCTCGGCAAACCACGCCGCCAGTTGCGGATTGGCCTTACGCCATTCCAGGTCGGGATGGCGCAGGTCCAGGTAGCCCAAGGCACAGGCCACGCTGATGGAGGCCACGTCGAAGTGGCAGGCCAGCTCGGCAATCGCTTCGGCTTCGAGCATGCCCAGGGCCCGGCGAATCTTGTCCCGTTGCGCATCGAGCCATTCGTCCCAGTGTTTTTCCACAGGGCGTAGCGCGGTTTCGTAGCGGATCATCACTGCCGCATCCATGATCCCATCGGCCAGGGAGGCCAGGGTCAGGCGCCGCCAGCGGGCTGCGCCGTCCCGGGGGATCAGCGGGTTGCCGACGTGCTGGTGATCGAGGTAGTCGAAGATGACGCGGCTGTCATGGATCACCGTCCCGTTGGCCAGGCGCAGGGCCGGGATCTTGCTCAACGGGTTGTCATCGATCAGC
Organism: Pseudomonas sp. NFACC16-2; assembly: GCF_900119205.1. NCBI lineage: Bacteria > Pseudomonadati > Pseudomonadota > Gammaproteobacteria > Pseudomonadales > Pseudomonadaceae > Pseudomonas > Pseudomonas sp. NFACC16-2. The sequence goes on from NZ_FPIX01000007.1 coordinate 88,618, forward strand.
GCCCGGTCCGGCTTGACCGGCGAGAGCTGGCTGAGCTGCAACGCCACGCGGTCTTGCTGGCCGGTTTCGTGCAGTAGCACCAGGACCTTGCGAACGAAGGGCGAAGCGGGGTTGTGGAACAGCGTCATGCTGGGGGTGGACATGGCAACGTCTCGATCAGTGGGGCTTGCTGCGCAGCATAGCGCGTTCGTGCGACCGAGCCGAAGGGGCCCGGCCGCAAGGTGCCTCAGACGGCCGGTTGCAGTGCTTGCGACTCGGACGACGGCGTTGCCGGTTGCTGCTTGAGTTCCCGGGCGACGGTCCAGACGATGAACGCGGCGACCACATCGAAGATGGCCAGCAGCACGAACAGCGGGCTGTAGCCGATCTTGGTCACCATCACGCCAAACAGCAGGGTGAAGGCCGCAGCGCCCAGGTAACCGAACATCCCGCCCATGCCGGTGGCGGTGGCGACTTCATTCTTGCCGAACGAGTCGGAGGTGATGGCATACAGCGCTCCGGACAAGGTCTGGTGGGCAAAGCCGCCGACGCACAGCAGGGCGATCGCGGTGTAAGGGCTGGCGACCAGGCCGATGCAGGCTGGGCCGATCATGCAGGACGCGCCGAACAGCAGGACCATTTTGCGCGAGGTAAACAAAGACACCTTGCAGTATTTATGAAAGAACGGGCTCAGGTAACCGCCCAGCACGCAGCCCAGGTCGGCGGCCAGGAACGGCAGCCAGGCGAACATCGCGATCTCCTTGATGTTCATGTGCCGCTCGGTCATCAGGTACAGCGGGATCCAGGCGTTGAACGTCTGCCAGGCCGGCTCGGAGAGGATCCGTGCACTGGCGATGGCGTAGAAGTTGCGGCTGGTGATGATGCGTTTCCAGCTGCCTTTCTTCGGCGTCGGGTCTTGGAAGTGAGCTTCCTGGCCGCTGAGGATGTAATCACGCTCGGTGTCGCCCAGGAGCTTCTGGTCGCGTGGATGCTTGTAGAAGATCAGCCAGAGGAAGGTCCAGGCCACGCCCAGGCCGCCAACGATCAGGAACGCCAGCTCCCAGCCACTGTTCAGGATCGCCCAGACCACGAGCGGCGGAGCCAGCACGGCGCCGATCGAGGAGCCGATGTTGAACCAGCCGATGGCCACCGAGCGTTCCTTGGCCGGGAACCATTCGGTGGAGGTCTTTACCGCAGCCGGCAGCCCAGCGGCTTCCGTCAGGCCCAGCAAGCCACGGAAAAATGCCAGGCCCTGCCAGCCCGAAGCCATGGCCGCCGCGGCGCAGGCGATGGACCAGGCGAAGGCGAAAATGGCGAAGCCCATCTTGGTACCGATGGCATCGATGATGTACCCGGCCACTGGCTGCATCAGGGCATAGCAGATCTGCCAGGCCACGACGATGTGGGAATACTGCTCGGTGGAGATGTTCATTTCGCTCATCAGGGTGGGAGCGGCCACTGAGAGGGTATTGCGAGCCAGGTAGTTGACCATCAGGCCGGCCGTGACCAGGCCAACCATCCACCAGCGGATGCCTTTGATTTTCATCACTTCACCATCAATTATTTTTGGATTTGGTGTCGCATGTTGTGTTGTAGGTTGTCGTACAACGTGCGCCTTTATAGGAGTGCAAGGATTAATTTGTCAACAAATATGTCAGAGGCTGAGGGGGCGAAAGCAACCGGCGTATCGGCGGTTGTCGTATGACGAGGAGAGAAGGGTGTTCATCTGGCCAAATGCACGCCCGGATGACTCAGCGGCGTGGGACCAATCCCCGCACCGCCAATACAGAAGGGATACCCAACCCGAGCCAACTGACGGCGTCCCACAGACCGTCACCCAGCAAGGCACTGAACAGCCCGAGGGCGCAGAGAATGGCGATCAGCACGGGCATGCCAAACACTTTCCAGAAACTCGACTGCCGAGGCCTCACGAGACGACCTCCGCACCGACCGTTGCACGCTTGGCCGCTTTGCGCCGCACCAGCCACAGGTAGACGCCGCTGCCGAGGACGATGATGGTCAGCACGTCGAGGGTGGCCCAGAAAATCTGCATCGGCCGGCCACCGTAATCGCCGAAGTGCAGGGGCAGGGACAGGCTCATGACGTCCATGTACCACGGCCGTTCGGCCACGGCGGTGACCTCCAGGGTGCTGGCGTCGATCAATACTGGCGTCAGCAAGTGCGAGGTCAGGTGGGTGCTGCCTTTCATGAACACGCCGTAGTGGTGTTGGCTGGAAAACAGCGTGCCGGGGAAGGCGATGAAGCTCGGTTCCATGCCCGGCGCGACTTCCTTGGCGATGTCGAGCAAGCGGGTAGCCGGGGCCAATTGCGTCAGTGGCGGGGCGTTGCGATAGGGTTCGACCATGGTGCTGAGGCTGTCGTTGCGCCAGGCGGCGATGATCAGGTCGGCGCACGCGGCGATCACGCCGGTGACGCCCACGGTGAGCGCCCAGACCAGTGTGACCACGCCGATCAGGTTGTGCAGGTCGAGCCAGCGCAGGCGCGTGGATTTGTCCTGGCGTACCGTGGCGAATTTCAACCGGCGCATGAACGGCAGGTACAGGACTACCCCGGAAACGATGGCGATCACGAACAACAGCCCCATGAACGCCAGCAGCAACTTGCCCGGCAACCCGGCGAACATGTCCACGTGCAGGCGCAGCATGACCATCATGAAGCCGCCATTGGCCGAGGGCATTTCCAGGGCTTCTCCGGTGCGCGCATCAAGCATGAAGGTATGGGAGGAATTGGGCTCGGTGTCCGGTGTCGGCGCCATGATGGTGAAGATGCCGTTGGGCTCGTCTTCGTCCCAGCCAAAATACTGGACCACTTCACCCGGACGATGGGCCTTGGCCTTTTCCACCAATTGCTGGAGGTCCAGGTGTGGCGTGTCGGCAGGCATCTCTCGGAACTCGGGCGCGTCGCCCAGCAGATGCTCGATTTCATGATGGAAAATCAGCGGCAGCCCGGTGATCGCCAGCATCAGCAGGAACACCGTACAGATCAGGCTGGTCCAGGTGTGGACGAAGGACCAGCGGCGGATGGTTTTGCTTTTCATGAGCGATCCGAATGCAAGAGGGCCTCGATGCCTGAGCCCCGTCAGTCAAGCCGCGAAACCTGTGGGAGCGAGCTTGCTCGCGAAAGCGGTGTGTCAGACAACATCAATGTTGACTGTTACGCCGTCTTCGCGAGCAAGCTCGCTCCCACAGGGTGTTCATTTGACTGGCGGGTCTCAGGTACAGGTGCCCTCAAAAGGTTTTGCAAATGCTAACCGTTTACCATTTGTAATTCACGCTGGCGACGACGTTGCGTTGGTCGCCGTAGTAGCAGTAGAAGCCGTCGCAGGTGGACAGGTAGTCCTTGTTGAAGAGGTTCTTCGCGTCCACCGCCACCGTGACGCCCTTGAGGGTCTTGTTCAAACGGCCCAGGTCGTAATGGGCCGAGGCGTCGTACACGGTGTAGGACCCGACATGGCCCCAGTCGGTGTTGGTGGTGTTGCCGTAGGTATCGCCGACATAACGCACACCGGCGCCGACACCGAAGCCATCCAGCGGGCCGTTATGCCAGGTGTAGTCCGCCCAGGCGGTGGCCTGGTTGCGCGGCACCTGGGCCATGCGCTTGCCTTTTTCCGCCGTCGTGCCTTTGGTGATTTCGCTGTCGTTGTAGGTATAGGAACCGATCAGTTTCAGGTTGTCGGTCACGTCACCCGAGGCTTCCAGTTCCAGGCCACGCACCTGGACTTCTCCCACTTGGCGGGTGACGTTGTTTTCGGTGACGGAGTTGTTTTTCTGGGTCAGGTCGAACACCGCAGCGGTCAGCAGTGTCTTGGTGCCGGGTGGCTGGTACTTGATACCCGCTTCGTATTGTTCGCCTTCGGTAGGTTTGAACGCTTCGGTGCTGTTGACGGTTGAACCCGCCGCCGCCTGGAACGACTGGGCAAAGGAAATGTAGGGCGTCACACCGTTATCGAAGACATAGCTCAATGCTGCGTTGCCGCTGAATTTCTTGTCGCGCTGGGTGTTGGTGACGTTGTTCTGGTTGTGGAATTCGGTACCGGTGTGAATCCAGTCTTCACGCCCACCGAGGGTCAGGCGCCAATTGTCCAAGGCGATCTGGTCCTGGACGTACAGGCCGGTCTGGTTGGTTTTCTGGTTGTAGTCGTACATGGTGAAGTACTGGACGTTGGAGAAATCCTGTCCGTAGATCGGGTTGTGGATATTGCTGGTCGGCACGCCGGTCGAGCCCCACAGCCAACGGGAATTGCTATTGGAACGCTGGTGGTCCAGGCCCAGTAGCAGGGTGTGACTGAGGGCGCCGGTCTGGAAGTCGGCCTGGAAATTGTTGTCCACGGCGAACTGACTGATGTCTTCGTCAATGACACTGGCGCTGCGCTTGACGGTGCCATCGGCACTGACTGCTTCCTCAGGCCCCGCCGGCCAGAATTGCCCGCCAGCGGAGATGCCCTGGGTTTCCAGGTCGCTCTTGGTGTAGCGCAGGTTCTGGCGGAACTGCCAGGTGTCGTTCAGACGGTGTTCGAACGCATAGCCCAGCGCGTAGTAGGTACGGTCGTAGAATTCCCAATCCGGATCGCCGAGGTTCTTGTGGTGGGAAATCTTGCCCGCTGGCGAAGACAGCTTGGTGCCTTGCAGCGGCAAGAACTGCCCGGTGATGCCGGTGTCGTCGCGGGTGTACTGGGACAGGAAGGTCAGGCGGGTGTCGTCGTTGATGTTCCAGGTCAGGCTCGGCGCGAGGTTGTAGCGCTTGTCCGGGATGTGGTCGACCTGGGAGTTGCTGTCACGCACGGTGCCGCTGAGCCGATAGAGGAACTGACCTTCGTCATCGACCTTGCCGGTGCTGTCGAAATTGATCTGCTTGTGTTCGTAGCTGCCGGCCTGCAACTCGACTTCATGGCTGCTTTCGGCCTGCGGGCGACGGCTGACCATGTCCAGCATGCCGCCGGGGGGCGTCTGGCCGTAGACCGACGAGGCCGGGCCACGCAGCACGGCGATGCGCTCCAGGTTCCAGGGCTCGATTTTCGGCGTGATGTAGTTGCCCTTGGGCAGCGGCAGGCCATCGAGGAATTGGGTCGGTATGAAGCCGCGGACCAACAGCCAGTCGTTGCGCGAATCCGAGCCGTAGCCGCTGCTCTGCACACCGGCGGTGTAGCGCAGGGCGTCATTGAGGTTGAGGACCGAACGGTCTTCCATCTGCTGGCGCGTGACCACGGAGACTGAGCGCGGCAGTTCGACAATCGGCGTATCCGTCTTGGTGCCGGCGGCAGTGCGGGTGGCGACGTAGCCCTCGGTCGGGCCCCACGCGGTTTCGCTGAGGCCGGCACCGATCACGCTGGTTTCCGGCAGGGCCATGACGCCTTCAGGTACAGCCACCAGGCTGTAGGTGCCAGCGCTGCTTTGTTCCAGTTGCAGGCCGGTGCCGCGCAAGGCCTGGCGCAATGCGTCGGTGGCGTCGAACTGGCCCTGGACCGGGGCCGAGGTTTTACCCGAGGCCAGGGACGGATTCAGGCTTAGGGCGAGACCGGCCTGGCTGGCGATCTGGTTCAAGGTGCTGGCCAGTGGCGCGGCAGGCAGGTTGTAGGTGCGCACGCTCGAGGCCTGTTCGGCGGCCAGTAGCGGGCCGCTGGCGAAGGGAGTGGCGAAGGCGATGGCGATTGCCAACAGGCTGGGGCGCAACAGGGTGTCTAGCGGGCGGGACATACGGCGGCTCCTGAATGGAAATATTTCTCAATTGCCTGGATGCCGGATGAAAATTGAAAAGTGATAGGGGTGGATGAAAATAATTTAGATTCGTTTTGCGGGTAGTGGCTTTGTGTCAGTGATGACCTCATCGCGAGCAAGCTCGCTCACACATTGATCGGGTCGCCACGAATCATCCTGTGGAAGCGAGCTTGCTCGCGATGAGGCCATTCGCTTCATCACAAAGCCTTTCAGGGCTTGGCTTCAGCCCGGGGCCCCACCACCACCCACCACCGCGTGTGATGCTCGACCTGCACCGGCAAGGTCGGCAGCAGGGCGGTCAGGGCCAGGTCGGTGTCGTGCAGCGGGAAACTGCCGGTGATGCGCAAATCCGCCACTTGCGGCTCCACACTCAGGTAGCCGCGACGATAGCGCCCCAGCTCATGGACCAAATCTTCAAGACGCGCGTTATCCACCACCAGCATGCCGCGGGTCCAGGCATCGGCGCCGGGGTTCAAGGTGAGGGTCGGCCCGAGGCTGTCGCGGCGCATCAGCACTTGTTGGCCTTCGCGCAGGATCTGTTCCTGGTCCGTGGCCTGGGGATGCGCCGCCACAGCGGATTTCAACACGCTCAGGCGCGTGCCTTCGTCTTCACGCTTGACCAGGAATCGTGTACCCAAGGCGCGCAGGCGGCCTTCCCGGGTCTCGACGATGAACGGACGCGGGTCGTCGTGACCGGTTTCCACCAGGATCTCGCCTTCTTGCAGGACGATGCGGCGCTGCTTGTCATCGAAACGCACGTCCAAGGCACTGTGGGTGTTGAGGTTGATCAGCGTGCCGTCGTCCAGGCGCAGGGTGCGCTGTTCGCCCGTCGCGGTGCGCTGATCGGCCAGCCAGTAATCCAGCGGCAGGTAACGATCGCCGGCAAACAGCGCCAGGCCGATGACCGCGATAACGCTGGCCAGGCCGCTGCCGACCTTGCGTATCCGGCGACGAATGCTCACCCGCGATTGCAGCAACGCGGCGCGCGCCGGCCCGTTGGCCACACTGAAGCGTTGGTCAAGCATGCCCAGCTGCCGCCAGGCCCGGGCGTGTTCTTCGTCGGCGGCATGCCATTGGGCGAAGGCTTCACGCTCCTGGGCGCTGCTCGAGTCCAGGGACAACTGCCAGGCAATGGCGGCATCCAGCACGCTGGCCGAGACCGGTTTGGCATGGGCCTGACTCATGTCGGCTCACCATATAGTGCGATGTAGCACTGGCGGATGCCTTGGGCGAGATACTGCCGTACGCGCGGCACCGAAACCCCCAGGCGCTCGGCAATTTCGGCGTGGCCGAGGCCGTCGAGGCGGCTATAGAGGAAGGCTGCGCGGGCCTTGCTCGACAGTTTGCCAAGCAGGCGATCGATGGCCTTGAGGTCTTCGAGGATGATTTGCTGTTCTTCCACCGAGGGCTGCTCGGCCTCGGGGATCAGCATCAGTTCGGTGAGGTAGGCCTGCTCCAGTGCCGCTCGACGGAAATAATCGAACAACAGGCCCTTGGCGATGGCCACCAGAAACGCCCGCGGTTCGCGGGGCGCCTTCAGCTCTTCGCGACCCAGCAAGCGCACAAAGGTGTCCTGGCTCAGGTCCTCGGCCCGTTGCGAACACGCCACGTTGCGCCGCAGCCAGGCCAATAGCCAACCACGATGGTCACGGTATAACGCACCAACCAGATCACTGTGGGGGCTAGGGACTGACGACACGGAGCATCACCGACGTTTTAAGTAACGAGAATTGTTCGCGATTGTGTCAGAGGCGGGGGCGGGAAAGCAATTGGCGCTGGTCGGGCGGTGTGGGATAAGGAAATTGAGGCCGGGTTCTGTGTGGGAGCGAGCTTGCTCGCTCCCACAGGGTAGTGTGTCCATCTTCAAGGTGAGTCAAAGCGAAGGCGCTTGCTGCCGCCGTTTCCATTGGCTCAGGCGTTCTTGCAGGTCAAGCGGGCTCAGGATCTGTTGCTGGCGGGCGCGGCTGAACAGGATCAGCGCCAGTTCTGCCGTGGCCAGGGCATCGGCACTGGCGTTATGGCGGTCGAAGACTTGCAGCTTGAACCAGTCGATCCACTCGTCCAGGCCCGACTTGCGCAGGTTGGCCTGGGGACAAAGCATCGGGGCCAGGTCCGCCACGTCGAGGAATGAATGTTGCAGGCGATAGCCCAGGTAGTCTTTCAAGGCGCGCCCGAGCATGTGGGAATCGAACGGCGCGTGAAAGGCCAGTAGCGGACTGTCGCCGACGAACTCCATGAACGCCAGCAGCGCCTCGGCCGGGTCGCTGCCGGCGGCAATGGCGCTGGGCGCCAGGCCATGGATCAGCACACTGGGCCCGAGTTTCTGCTTATCGCATTGCAAGGTGCGTTCGAACTGCTGGCTGAAGTCGATGGCGCCGTCTTCGATGACCACCGCGCCGATGGACAGCACCTGGTCCTTGTTCAGGTTCAATCCGGTGGTTTCCAGGTCCAGCACGACCCAGCGTTGTTCCCGCAGATCGCATTCACCCAAGGCTGAAGCCGTCGGCAGGCATTCCAGGCGCCTTTGCATTTCTTCGGACAACATTGGCTGGGCTGGGCGCAACCAGGAAAAAATGCTCACAACTGATACCTCAGCGTCAGGCTGTTTTGCAGGCGTTGGGCCTGGCGCAGGGATTCGCGCAGGATGCGTCGGTCCAGATGGTTGAGGCTGTCGGGGTCGACGCGGTTGGAATAGGGCAGGTTCTCGCGGGTTTGCAATTGATGTTGCTGCATGCGGGTCTGTTGAATGAAGTGATAGGCCTCTTCGTAGGCTGCGCCATCGAGCGGTTCGATCACTTGCTTGTCGACCAATTGCCGCAAACGCTCCAGGGTATTGTTGGCTTCGATGCCGTTGGCCAGCGCCAGCAGACGGGCCCCGTCGACGAAGGGCGTCAGGCCTTGCACTTTCAGGTCGAGGGTGGCTTTTTCGCCGTTCTTGCGACTCAGCACGAAATCCCTGAAGCGGCCCACGGGCGGGCGGTGGCGTAGAGCGTTTTCGGCCATCATGCGTTGGAACAAGCGGTTATCGGCCACTTGATCGAGGATCTGCCGGCGCAACTGCTCGCAACCTTGCTCATCGCCCCAGACCACCCGCAGGTCGAAATAGATGCTCGAGCCCAGCAGGTTTTCCGGGGTTGCTTCGCGAATGAATGCCGAAAAACGCCGGGCCCATTCAGCACGGGACAGGCACAGCTCGGGGTTGCCGGCCATGATGTTGCCCTTGCACAAGGTGAAGCCGCACAAGGCCAGGCTCTGGTTGATCTGCTGGGCGATGGGCAGCAGCAGGCCGCGAATCTGCGCGGCATGGGCGGCGTCCCGGGCCTCGAACAAAATGCCGTTGTCCTGGTCGGTGTGCAGGGTTTGTTCGCGCCGGCCTTCACTGCCGAAGCACAGCCAACTGAACGGCACGCCTGGGTCACCTTTGTCGATCAGGGTCAGCTCGATGACCCGGCATACGGTGTGATCGTTGAGCAGGGTGATGATGTGGGTGATCTGGGTCGATGACGCGCCGTGGGCCAGCATGCGTTCCACCAGTTGGCCGATCTCGCCGCGCAGGGCCACGAGGTTTTCCACCTTGGGCGCGTTGCGAATGGTCCGGGCCAGGTGTACCAGGTCGACGCGCTGCAAGGAAAACAGATCGCGCTCCGACACCACGCCACACAGGCGTTGGTCCTTGACCAGGCAAACGTGGGCGATGTGCCGTTCGGTCATGGCGATGGCCGCATCGAAGGCGCTGTGGTCCGGCGAGAGGAAGAACGGTGCCTGAGTCATGTGTCCTACGATGGCTTGGGAAAAATCCCCGGCCCCATCGGCCACCACCTGCCGCAGGTCGCGCAAGGTGAAGATTCCCACCGGAGCTTTCTGTTCATTAACCACCACGATGCTACCGACCTGCTGGTCGTGCATCAGCTTCACGGCTTCGCGCAGCGGCGTGTCCGGGCTGCAACTGACTGGATGGCGCATCGCCAGTTCGCCCAGCCGCGTGTTGAGGGAGTACTGGGTGCCCAGGGTTTGCGCAGATTTTTGCTGGACCTGTTGGTTGACCTGGTCGAGCAGGCTGCTGACCCCGCGCAGGGCGAAGTCGCGAAACGGGCCGGACAGGGCGAACAGCTTGATGAAGGCCAGTTTGTTCAACTGCAGGCAGAACGTGTCTTCGCCGGCCCGGTGTTCGGTGCGCGTGGCCCGTTCGCCCAGCAGCGCGGCGAGGGGGAAACACTCGCCGGTGGTGATTTCGAAGGTCGTCTCGGTTCCACCCTTGGCCGTATGCGGACGTTCACCTACCACTCGGCCTTGCTTGACGATGTAAAAGTGCTCCACCGGGCCGTCGGCTGGTTTGATGATGGTTTCGCCCGGCGCATAAAAACGCAGCAGGCATTGCTCCACCAGATAGGCCAGGTGAGCGTTTTCCATCTGATTGAACGGTGGGAAACGCTGGAGAAACTGCAGTGTCCCCTGGATGTTTTGCAACACCGCGGTTTTCCCTGCCTGGGTGAAGGCGTCCGCTTTTTTCATAACCATTACGCAGTCTTTTTTGAATTGTTGTGGTCGATCTGTTCTCCCATGGTCGGCCCCTCAGAGCGGGGTGCCCATTGGACGTAAGTCTAGGTCGCCGCCTAGGGGTGGGCTTACGGAAAAATCCTACGCCAAGCGTCAGAAAAATCTTCATTAAATGTTCTTGGAAAAAAATCCGACGAAGTGCACATTGAAGCGCCGCAGAACGATGTCTGACCACTGTGCCAGGGGATCGATTTAAAGAACGTAGAGAGCACCATGTCCGACCACGATATTTTGAGTGACGCCGAGCGCGAGGCGCTGAGTGCCGTCATGCTGGAACCCGACCTGCCGCCGCAGCGCGTCTTGATCGTCGATGACGACAAGGACGCTCGTGAGCTGCTGTCGGAGATCCTGGCGTTGGACGGGATTCACTGCATGACCGCCGCCAGTGGTGAAACGGCACTCAAGATGCTGGAAACCAAGCCATCGATCGGCCTGTTGATCACCGACCTGCGGATGGGCAATGTCGATGGGCTGGAACTTATTCGCCTGGTGCGCGAGTCTCCGCGGGCGGCGCTGCCGATCATCATCGTGTCGGGCGATGCCGACGTGAAGGACGCCATCGAAGCCATGCACCTGAGCGTGGTGGACTTTCTGCTCAAGCCGATCGATACCGACAAGTTGCTGGGGTTGGTCAAGCATGAGTTGGGGGTGGATCTTTAAGACCGCCAGTGGAACATAAACTGTGGCGAGGGGATTTATCCCCGCTGGCTGCGCAGCAGCCCAATAGAGTTCAACCCAATCAACCTGACACACCGAGCCGACAGGCTTTAGGGTTGCTTCGCAACCCAGCGGGGATAAATCCCCTCGCCACAAATGCAGCGCTTGGCGTTATTGCCTGGGTTGGCAGTATTGTTACTTCCAATGAAAAAGCCCTGATCTTTCGATCAGGGCTTTTTTCGTTGTCACGGCTGCTCAATCACAACCCATTGGCTGCCTTGAACTCACGACGACGACGGTGCAGCACCGGCTCGGTGTAGCCGTTAGGCTGCTTCGTGCCTTCGATCACCAGCTCGACCGCCGCCTGGAAGGCGATGTTGCGGTCGAAGTCTGGTGCCAGCGGACGGTACAGCGGGTCGCTGGCGTTCTGGCGGTCGACCACCGGCGCCATGCGCTTGAGGCTTTCCATCACCTGGTCTTGGGTAACGATGCCGTGGCGCAGCCAGTTGGCGATGTGCTGGCTGGAGATACGCAGCGTCGCACGGTCTTCCATCAGGCCGATGTCGTTGATGTCCGGCACTTTGGAGCAGCCCACGCCCTGGTCGATCCAGCGCACCACGTAGCCAAGGATGCCCTGGGCATTGTTGTCCAGTTCGTTCTTGATCTGCTCCGGTGTCCAGTTCGGGTTGACGGCCAGCGGGATGGTCAGGATGTCGTCCACCGATGCTCGCGCGCGCTTGGCCAGCTCGGCCTGGCGGGCGAACACGTCGACCTTGTGGTAATGCAGCGCGTGCAGGGCCGCGGCGGTCGGCGAGGGAACCCATGCGGTGTTGGCGCCGGCCAGCGGATGAGCGATTTTCTGTTCAAGCATCGCCGCCATCAGGTCCGGCATCGCCCACATGCCCTTGCCAATTTGCGCACGGCCTTGCAGGCCGGTGCTCAAGCCGATGTCGACGTTCCAGTTCTCGTACGCGCTGATCCACTTTTCGGCTTTCATGTCGGCCTTGCGCACCATCGGGCCGGCTTCCATGGAGGTGTGGATTTCGTCGCCGGTACGGTCGAGGAAGCCGGTGTTGATGAACACCACGCGCTCGCTGGCGGCCTTGATGCAGGCCTTGAGGTTGACCGTGGTACGGCGCTCCTCGTCCATGATCCCGACCTTGAGGGTGTTGCGCGGCAGGTTCAGCACGTCCTCGACGCGACCGAACAGCTCGTTGGTGAACGCGGCTTCTTCCGGGCCGTGCATCTTCGGCTTGACGATGTACACCGAGCCGGTGCGGCTGTTGCGACGGCTGGTGTTGCCGTTGAGGCTGTGGATCGCTGCCAGGCTGGTGATCAGGCCGTCGAGAATACCTTCCGGCACTTCGTTGCCGTGCTGGTCCAGGATCGCGTCGATGGTCATCAGGTGGCCGACGTTACGCACGAACAACAGCGAGCGGCCGTGCAGGGTCACGCTCGAACCGTCGACAGCGGTGTAGACACGGTCGGGGTTCATGGTGCGGGTGAACGTCTGGCCGCCTTTGGCGACTTCTTCAGCCAGGTCGCCTTTCATCAGGCCGAGCCAGTTGCGGTAGATCACCACTTTGTCATCGGCATCGACGGCGGCGACCGAGTCTTCGCAGTCCATGATGGTGGTCAGCGCGGCTTCCATCAGGATGTCTTTGACGCCAGCGGCGTCAGTCTGGCCGACCGGGGTGCTGGCATCGATCTGGATTTCGAAGTGCAGGCCGTTGTGTTTCAACAGCACGGTGGTCGGTGCCGAGGCATCGCCCTGGAAGCCGATCAACTGGGCATCGTCACGCAGGCCGCTGTTGCTGCCGCCCTTGAGGGTGACCACCAGTTTGCCGTCGACGATTTTGTAAGCAATGGAGTCGACATGGGAGCCGGCCGCCAGGGGCGCGGCTTCGTCGAGGAAGGCGCGGGCGAAGGCGATGACCTTGTCGCCGCGGACCTTGTTGTAGCCTTTGCCTTTTTCCGCGCCATCGGCTTCGCTGATGGCATCGGTGCCGTACAGCGCGTCATACAGCGAACCCCAGCGGGCGTTCGATGCGTTGAGGGCGAAGCGGGCGTTCATCACCGGCACCACCAGCTGCGGGCCGGCCATGCGGGCGATTTCGTCATCGACGTTTTGGGTCGTAGCCTGGAAATCCGCCGCTTCTGGCAGCAGGTATCCAATGTCTTGCAGGAAGGCTTTGTAAGCCACGGCGTCGTGGGCCTGGCCAGCACGGGCCTGGTGCCAGGCATCGATCCGCGCCTGGAAATCATCGCGTTTGGCGAGTAGGGCTTGGTTCTTCGGCGCCAGGTCGTGGATGACCTTGTCGGCACCGGCCCAGAACGCGTCGGCGGTGAGGCCGGTTCCGGGAATGGCTTCGTTATTCACGAAGTCGAACAGGACTTTGGCGACCTGCAGGCCACCGACTTGAACGTGTTCAGTCATTGCTTGCCTCACTCTGCTCAGCTATTTCGCTTTTCAGCTCTTCGATTTTGACAATGAAGCCTCGGGACATTTAAAGCACAAACCCCGGAACCAGTACATGCCATCGCTGGCGGCTGGGTGGTAAGCCTTGCTGACGGGGCTTTTCAGGGATGCGACTGCGCCTTAAGCAGACATCGGTACAACGTTATGTAGTGCTCGCTGCGGCATACTACATGATCAATTGCGGTTGTGAAAATTAGACTAATTGCGTCGTTCCGCGACCGACTAAAGCAGTACAGTCACGGCGCGGTAGCGGATGTTCTCAAAAAATATGTGGATTGTTCCAGATAAATATTAAAACTTGTACACGATTTACGTGGGCGCACGAGTCCTGTGGCGAGGGGATTTATCCCCGTTGGGCTGCGAAGCAGCCCCAAGACATCCAACTCAATCTGTCTGATACACCGAAGTGTCGGATTTAGGGCCGCTTCGCGCCCCAGCGGGGATAAATCCCCTCGCCACAGGACTTGTGCGTCCTGCCTATACTGTCCCTTCCCCAACAAGAGGACTGCGCCATGGACCACCTCGTCATCACTGTTTTCGCCCCGGACAAGCCCGGGCAGGTCGAGCGCATTGCCGATTGCATCGCCGACCACGGCGGTAACTGGCTGGAAAGCCGCATGTCGCGCCTGGCTGGGCAGTTTGCCGGGATCTTGCGAATCGGCGCCCCCGCCGAGGCCCATGAGGAACTGATCGAAGCCTTGCAGGGGTTATCGACTTACGACATCCGCGTGTTGATCGCTGAAAGCGCCCTTGAGGAGTCCTGCACCTGGAAACCCATCACCATGGAGCTGGTGGGCAACGACCGTCCCGGCATAGTGAGGGACATCACCCGGCTGTTGAGCGAGCAGGGCGTCAATGTCGAGCGTCTGGTGACTTACGTCCGGCCGGCGCCGATGAGCAGCGAGCTGCTGTTCCACGCCGAAGCGATCCTGGGGGTGCCCTTGACCCTGTCACTGGAGACGTTGCAGGAACGCCTGGAGACCCTGGCCGATGAGTTGATGGTGGAGCTTAAGCTCAGCGACGAAGCGTGACGAAGGTTATCCAAGGAAAAACTGCGCCTGTCTGTGGATAACCTGTAGAGACCCGGCTCCAGCCCAAGCCCGCCGGGCCTCGGCGGGGAATGCTCAAAAAATCATCAGTTATCAAGGGCTTGTGCACAAACGGCGGGGATCACGCTGTGGATAACCTTGGGAAGGATGAGCGCAGGCCACGCCAGACGTGGCCTATAGAGGTTTGTGCGTTTTTTGATCAGCTGCGCCGACGCATGCTGATCACCGCATCGACGCTGTACACCGCCAGCCCGGCCCAGATAAACAGGAACGCCACCAGTGTGCTGGACGACAGGTGCTCACCAAACAGCATCACGGCGAGCAGCAGTACCAGCGTCGGCGCGATGTACTGGAGAAAACCGATGGTAGTGTAGGGCAAATGCCGTGTTGCGGCGTTGAAACACACCAACGGCACCAGCGTCACGGGGCCAGCCGCCACCAGCCACCAGGCTTCGGAAGTGGTCCAGAATGCCGCCTGGGCACTGGTGGCCGTGGGATTGAACAGCAACCAGGCGATGGCGATCGGCACCAGCATCCAGGTTTCCACTACCAGCCCCGGCAACGCCTTGACCGGTGCCTGCTTGCGGATCAACCCGTAGAAGCCGAAAGTCAGCGCCAGCACCAGTGACACCCACGGCAGGCTGCCCACTTGCCAGACCTGTTGCGCCACACCGACCGCCGCCAAACTCACCGCCAGCCATTGCATGCGGCGCAGGCGCTCGCCGAGGATCAACATGCCCAGCAAAACGTTCACCAGCGGGTTGATGTAGTAACCCAGGCTGGCTTCGAGCATGCGCTCGTTGTTCACCGCCCAGACGTAGGTCAGCCAGTTGGCCGCGATCAGTGTCCCGCTCAGGGCGAGGATCGCCAGGCGCTTTGGGTTGTCCCGCAGTTCGCGCCACCAGCCCGGGTGTTTCCAGACCAGCAGCAACGCCGCGCCGAACAGGGCCGACCACAGCACCCGATGGATGATGATCTCCACCGACGGCACGCTGGCGATGGCCTTGAAGTAGATCGGGAACAGACCCCAGATGATGTAGGCACTCAGGCCCAGGATGTACCCGCGACGCGGGTTGGCGGCTTGCATGCAGAATCCTTGCTTAGGCAGCTAACAAAGACGTGATTGTAAGGAGATTTGTCGGGTCATGCTGTGAACCTTTGTGAGGGTTCCAGCGCAAATCCCTTTGTGGGAGCGAGCTTGCTCGCGATAGCGATGTGTCAGTCGACAGAGGTGTCGAGTATTCGATCGCCATCGCGAGCAAGCTCGCTCCCACAGGGGACCTGTAGTAGGTCAGAACAGCTTCAACGGCTCTTCATTGAGCGCCGCCAGTTGCTCGCGCAACGCCAATACCTGGTCGCCCCAGTAACGTTCGCTGCCGAACCACGGGAAGCTGCGCGGGAACGCCGGGTCGTCCCAGCGCCGCGCCAGCCAGGCGCTGTAGTGCATCAGGCGCAGGGCCCGCAGTGGCTCGATCAGTGCCAATTGTCGCGGGTCGAAGTCGTGAAACTCTCGGTAGCCGTCCATCAGTTCCGACAATTGGCCCAGGCATTCCTGGCGATCGCCGGCGAGCATCATCCACAGGTCCTGCACCGCCGGGCCCATGCGGCAGTCGTCCAGGTCGACGATGTGGAACACCTCGTCGCGACACATCATGTTGCCCGGGTGGCAATCGCCGTGCATGCGGATGTTCTGGTGGGGGGTGGCGGCGTAGACCTCTTCGACGCGCTTGAGCAGGTCCCGGGCGACCGACTCGTAGGCCGGCAGCAGGCTACGAGGGACGAAGCCGCTTGCCAGCACGGTGGCCAGTGAATCGTGGCCGAAGTTCTTCACGCCCAAGGCTTCACGATGCTCGAACGGACGGGTCGCCCCGACCGCGTGCAGGCGCCCGAGCAATTGTCCCAGGCGATAGAGCTGGTCGAGGTTGCCCGGCTCCGGTGCACGGCCGCCGCGACGGGGAAACAGGGTGAAACGAAACCCGGCGTGTTCGTGCAGGCTGGTGCCGTTGTGGATCAGCGGCGCCACCACCGGCACTTCGTATTCGGCCAGCTCGAAGGTGAAGCTGTGCTCTTCCAGGATCGCTTCGTTGGTCCAGCGCTGAGGGCGATAGAACTTGGCGATCAGCGGCTCGGAATCCTCGATGCCGACCTGATAGACGCGGTTCTCGTAGCTGTTGAGGGCCAACACGCGGGCGTCGCTGAGGAAACCGATGCTTTCAACGGCATCGAGTACCAGGTCGGGCGTGAGGGTTTCAAACGGATGGGACATGCTGACTCCTGCGCAGCGGCAGGGCTGCCGCGTCCGGCACAGCATGGTAGCGCAGACAGAGGCAGATAGGTGGCGGCTGTGCTGACGTTATCGCGAGCAAGCTCGCTCCCACAGGGATAGCGGATCCATTGGACTGACCCCAACAGTCCAACTTTTTGGGGGCAGTCCACATTGTGGGAGCGAGCTTGCTCGCGATGAGTTCCTGTCAGGCGCCGATGACCCCGCCATCCTCACGGGTAATCACCATCACCGAAGACCGCGGCTTGCCATTGGGCAGGTGCTCAGGGAAGGTCGAGCCACCGTTTTCCCCGGGATGCTGGATCCCGACGAACAAGGCTTTCTGGTCTGGCGCAAAACTGATCCCGGTCACTTCGCAGCCCACCGGCCCGACCATGAAGCGGCGGATTTCGCCACTGTTGGGGTCGGCGCAGAGCATCTGGTTGTTGCCCATGCCGGCGAAGTCTCCGGCGTTGCTGGAGTCGCCATCGGTAAGGATCCACAGCCGGCCGGCCTTGTCGAAGCCCAGGCCATCGGGGCTGTTGAACATGTTCTGCGGGTTGATGTTGGACGATCCGGCTTTCGGCGTGCCGGCGTGTACCGTCGGGTTGCCGGCGACCACGAACAGGTCCCAGTCGAAGGTCTTGGACGCATGGTCGTCGCGGTCGGTGCGCCAGCGCAGGATCTGCCCGTAGACGTTCTTGGCCCGAGGGTTCGGCCCGTCTACCGGTTGGCCGTCTTCGCCACGCTTGGAGTTGTTGGTCAGGGTGCAATAGACCTGACCGTCTTTCGGGCTGACCACGATCCACTCAGGGCGGTCCATACGGGTGGCGCCCACGGCACTGGCGGCCAGGCGCGCATGGATCAGCACCTCGGCCTGGTCGGCGAAGCCGCTGCTGGCGTCGAGGCCGTTCTTGCCATGGGTCAACTCGATCCACTGGCCCTTGCCTTTGGGATGGTCCGGGTTGCCGTCGCCGGCATCGAAGCGCGCCACATACAAGGTGCCATGGTCCAGCAGGTTGCGGTTGGCTTTGGCATTGCGATGATTGATGCGCTCGCGGCTGACGAACTTGTAGATGAACTCGCCGCGTTCATCGTCGCCCATGTACACCACGGCGCGACCGTCGTTGGTCTGCGCCAGGGCGGCGTTTTCGTGTTTGAAACGGCCCAGGGCGGTGCGTTTCACCGGTGTGGATTCTGGATCGAACGGGTCGATTTCCACCACCCAGCCGTGGCGATTGAGTTCGTTGGGGTTTTTCGCCAGATCGAAGCGCGGATCGTACAGGTGCCAGTTGATCTCGCGGCTGGTGACGGTGGCGCCATAGCGTTTTTGCGCTTCGTCGAACTGCAAGTCGGACTTGCTGCTACCGAAGCAGTCGGTGAAGTTTTCTTCGCAGGTCAGATAAGTGCCCCACGGTGTCATGCCGTTAGCGCAGTTCTGGAAAGTCCCCAGGACTTTCTTGCCGCTCTTGTCGGCACTGGTTTTCAGCAGGTCGTGACCGGCGGCCGGGCCGCGCAGGCGAATCGGCGTGTTGCCGTGGATCCTGCGGTTGTAGCGCGACTCCTGGACGAACTGCCACTGGCCGCGACGACGCTGGACCTCGATCACCGACACCCCTTCGCTGGCCTGGGCCTTGTGCACGTCTTCGGCCGACTGCGGCTGGCCGCCGTGGGGGAAGAGGTAGCGGTAGTTGGTGTATTCGTTGTTGATCGCCATCAGCGCCCGGTTATTGTCGCCGGGGAACGGGAACAGGCTCATGCCGTCGTTGTTGTCGCCGAACTGCACTTCCTGTGCGCGGGCGGTGCCGTTGCCACTGGGGTCGAACGCCGGTGCATTTTTCTGCAGCGGCTGGCCCCAACTGATCAGCACCGAGGATTTGTAACCTGGCGGCAACGTGATGGTGTCGGCCGTGGCGGCGGCGATGCTGTTGAAGCCCAGCAGCCGGCTGTTGCCTTCGCTCACGGCGGCGGCCAGGACGCTGCGGCTCAGCAGGTTGCCGCCCAGGAACATCGCCGCGCCGCACAGGGCGCCGGCGCTAATGAAGCTGCGCCGGCTCAGGCCGACGATCTTTTCCAGGTCGGTGGATTGGTTTTCTTCTAATAGGCTCATCTCAGGCTCCCTGCTGGTTTTGGCAGTCACCTTAAAGCGGGTCGATGAAACTATTGTTGCAACACGCTACAGCGGTGTGCCGAGCAGCACATTTGTCGCTGAAAACGTCACTTGCACCGGTGAGCCGCCTTCCAGATGCTGCTTTTGTAGCTCAAGCGGGTCGGCCAGGGCGCACAGCGTCTGGCCGTTGGGCAGGCTGATGCGCACTTCGCTGGGGCCGTCTTCGGCGGCATCGACCTGTTCGATCATGCCGCGCAGCGTATTGACCTGCGATTTTTCCACTTGCTCGACGGGGTGCAATTCCAGCCAGCCAGCCTTGATCAGCGCCACCACGTTAGTGCCGACATCCAGCTCCAGGCGCAGCGTGCTGTCGTGGGTAATCTGGGCTTCGATGACCAGGCCCCGGGCCAGCTCCAGGCGTACCCGGTCGTTGTGCCCCTGGGCCTCGATGTCCAGGACCTTGCCATGCAGTTGATTACGGGCGCTGGTGCGCAGCATCAGGCGACTGAGCAGGCTCAGGTCACCGGCATCCTCGCTCGCTTCCAATAGTTGTGTCTGCAGCGCTTGCAGGCGCAGATACAGGCGCAGCACGCGTTGGCCTTCCTCCGACAGCCTGGCACCGCCACCGCCCTTGCCGCCAACACTGCGCTCCACCAACGGTTGGTCCGCCAGGTTGTTCAACTCATCGATGGCATCCCACGCCGCCTTGTAGCTCAGGCCCGCGCTCTTGGCGGCGCGGGTGATCGAACCTTGTTCGGCGATGTGCTGCAACAGGGCGATGCGTTGTGGTCGCCGAGCGATGTGCTGGGTCAGAAGCGTGGGCAAGGACATGGCGGAAAACTGCGTGCAAGGGTCGATGAGCGGACGTTGGCGCCTTGGGCGTGGCGCGTCAAGCCGACTCTCCGGGTTTCGGCGTGCGAGCCAGGCAGTACACATCGACCCGCGCAGCGCCGGCATCGAGCAGCAGGGCGGCCAGGGCCTGGGCGGTGGCGCCCGTGGTGAGCACGTCGTCGACCAACGCCAAATGACGGTTGTGCAACGCAGCCTGGGGTGCCAGGGCAAAGGCCTGACGCAGGTTTCGCCGCCGAGCCCTGGCATCGAGTGCCTGTTGGGCGGGGGTGTCCTGGGTGCGTCGCAGCAGGTGTTCTTCGCAAGGGATCGCCAACGGACCACTGAGCCAGCGGGCCAGCAGCGCCGCCTGGTTGAAACCGCGCTGGCGCAAACGCCGGGTCGCCAGTGGCACCGGTACCAGTGCGTCGGGTCGTTCCAGCCCTTCGTCGAAATGATGTTGCAACGACTGCGCGAGCAGTTCGCCCAGCAGTCGGCCCAGGGGCCATTTCGCCTGGTGCTTGAAACGGGTGATCAGGCTGTCCACCGGGAAGTCGTAGGCCCAGGGCGCCAGGACCCGTTCGAAGGCCGGCGGCTGCGCGGCGCATTGTCCGCAACGCAGCCCGGCCATGGGCAGTGGCAAGGCACAGACGCTGCATTGATCACCGAGCCAGGGCAGCTCGCTTTCACAGGGCGTGCAGATCGGCTGCGGCGTATCGGTGCTTTCGCCGCACAGCAGGCAGGATTGTTTGTTTTTTAACCAGATGTAAACCTGTCCTTTGTATCGTGGTTGACAGCGCATGACTCTTCCTTAAATATGCCGAACATCCGTGTCGCGCCTGTGGGTATTCCATGCCCCAGGCGCCAGCCAAGCATAATCAAGGAAATGCCCATGAGCGCCAGCACCACTGCCAACCTGCGTCATGACTGGTCTTTGGCCGAAGTCAAAGCACTCTTCGTCCAGCCATTCAATGACCTGCTGTTCCAGGCGCAGACCGTGCACCGCGCGCACTTCGACGCCAATCGCGTCCAGGTTTCCACGCTGCTGTCGATCAAGACCGGCGCGTGCCCGGAAGATTGCAAATATTGTCCGCAGTCCGGTCACTACAACACCGGCCTGGATAAAGAGAAATTGCTCGAAGTGCAGAAGGTCCTCGAAGAGGCTGCACGGGCCAAGGCCATCGGTTCTACCCGTTTCTGCATGGGCGCGGCCTGGAAACATCCGTCGGCCAAGGACATGCCGTATGTGCTGGAAATGGTCAAAGGCGTGAAGGCCATGGGCCTGGAAACCTGCATGACCCTGGGCCGCCTTGACCAGGAACAGACCGAAGCGCTGGCCCAGGCTGGCCTGGACTACTACAACCACAACCTCGATACCTCGCCGGAGTTCTACGGCAGCATCATCACCACCCGCACCTACAGCGAGCGCCTGCAAACCCTGGCCTATGTGCGTGATTCGGGGATGAAGATCTGCTCCGGCGGCATCCTCGGCATGGGCGAGTCCCTGGACGACCGCGCGAACCTGCTGATCCAACTGGCGAACCTGCCGGAGCACCCGGAATCGGTGCCGATCAACATGTTGGTCAAGGTCGCCGGCACGCCGCTGGAGAATGCCGAGGACGTCGATCCGTTCGATTTCATCCGCATGCTCGCCGTGGCGCGGATCATGATGCCCCAGTCCCATGTGCGGCTGTCCGCCGGCCGTGAAGCGATGAACGAGCAGATGCAGTCCCTGGCGTTCCTGGCCGGTGCCAACTCGATTTTCTACGGCGACAAGCTGTTGACCACCGCCAACCCGCAAGCCGACAAGGACATGCAGTTGTTCGCACGCCTGGGCATCCAGCCCGAAGCCCGCGAAGAACATGCCGACGAAGTGCACCAGGCGGCGATTGAACAGGCGCTGGTGGAGCAGAAGAGCAGCGAGCAGTTCTACAACGCCGCTGTTTGACCACTCACCGATACCCGGATTGGAATGCAAGACCCTGTGGGAGCGAGCTTGCTCGCGATGGCGATGGAACATTCGCATTGATGTCGACTGACACACCGCTATCGCGAGCAAGCTCGCTCCCACAAGGGGCTTTGGCCAGTCTTTAAACAGTTGAGGCCTGCATGCCCTTCGATCTCGCCGCACGTCTGGCTGCCCGTCGTGCCGACAACCTCTATCGCCAGCGCCCGCTGCTCGAAAGCCCCCAGGGCCCGGAAGTGGTGGTGGACGGCCAGCCGTTGCTGGCGTTCTGCAACAACGATTACCTGGGCCTGGCCAATCACCCGCAAGTGATCGAAGCCTGGCGCGCCGGGGCGCTCCGTTGGGGTGTCGGGGGTGGCGCCTCCCATTTGGTGATCGGCCACAGCGGCCCTCATCACGCCTTGGAAGAAGCCTTGGCCGACCTGACCGGCCGCCCGCGGGCGTTGCTGTTCACCACCGGTTACATGGCCAACCTCGGTGCGGTCACCGCGCTGGTGGGGCAGGGCGACACGGTACTGGAAGACCGCCTCAATCATGCCTCGCTGCTCGACGCCGGCCTGTTGTCCGGTGCGCGTTTCAACCGTTACCTGCACAACGATGCCCAGAGTTTGGCCAGCCGCCTGGAAAAAGCCACCGGCAATACCCTGGTGGTCACCGACGGCGTGTTCAGCATGGACGGCGACATCGCCGACCTGCCAGCCCTGGCCCGTGAAGCCAAGGCCAAGGGCGCCTGGCTGATGGTCGACGATGCACACGGTTTCGGCCCGTTGGGAGCCAATGGTGGCGGTATCGTCGAGCATTTTGGCTTGAGCCAGGATGACGTACCGGTATTGGTGGGCACCCTGGGCAAGGCCTTTGGCACCGCCGGGGCTTTTGTCGCCGGCAGTGAAGAACTGATCGAAAGCCTGATCCAGTTCGCTCGCCCCTACATCTACACCACCAGCCAACCGCCGGCCCTGGCCTGCGCCACGCTCAAGAGCCTTGAGCTGCTGCGCAGCGAGCATTGGCGACGCGAGCACTTGCAGGCGCTGATTCGTCAGTTCCGCCAGGGTGCCGAGCAGATTGGCCTGCAACTGATGGACAGTTTCACGCCGATCCAGCCGATCCTGATTGGCGATGCGGGACGGGCCATGTGTTTGTCGCAAATGCTGCGAGAGCGCGGGCTGATGGTCACGGCGATCCGCCCACCCACCGTACCGGCTGGCAGCGCCCGTTTGCGCGTGACCCTGACCGCCGCCCACAGCGAGGCCCAGGTGCAGCTATTGTTGAATGCACTGGCCGAGTGTTTTGCCCTGTTGGGACCGGAGCCAAGCGATGCGTGACCGACTGATATTGCTGCCGGGCTGGGGCTTGGGCGTTTCACCGCTGGAGCCGCTGGCGGCGGCGTTGCACGGGCTCGACGAGCACTTGCGAGTGGAAATCGAACCATTGCCGGCGTTGCTATCGAACGACCCGGATGAATGGCTCGAAGAATTGGACGCCACCGTACCCCAGGATGCCTGGCTGGGCGGTTGGTCCCTGGGCGGTATGCTGGCCTCGGCGCTGGCGGCGCGTCGGGGTGAGCGCTGCTGCGGCCTGCTGACCCTGGCGAGCAATCCGTCCTTTGTCGCCCACGAGCAATGGCCGTGTGCGATGGATGGAGCAACCTTCGATGGTTTTCTCGCCGGCTGTGCGACCGATCCACGCCAGACCCTCAAGCGCTTCAGTTTGCTGTGTGCCCAGGGCAGCAGCGACCCACGCGGGTTGTCGCGGTTGTTATTGGCCGGGGCGCCGGGCACGTCGCCCGAGGTCTTGATGGCCGGGCTCGAACTGTTGGCGCAATTGGACACTCGCGCCGCATTGCAGCGCTTTCGTGGCCCGCAATTGCATCTGTTTGCCGGGCTCGATGCCCTGGTGCCGGCCGAAGCCGCGGGTGAGTTGCTGGTCTTGCTGCCGGATGTCGAAATCGGCCTGATCGAACAGGCCGGCCACGGATTCCTTCTGGAGGACCCGCACGGTGTCGCGGGGGCGATCCAGGCTTTTTTGCATGAGTCCGGCGATGACTGATCTGTCTCTTCCCAAATTGCCCGGTGCCTTGCCCGACAAGCGCCAGGTGGCGGCTTCGTTTTCCCGGGCGGCAACCAGCTATGACAGCGTGGCCGAACTGCAGCGCGACGTGGGCCAACAGTTGCTCGGGCGCTTGCCGTCTTCGTTTATCCCACAACGTTGGCTGGACCTGGGCTGCGGCACTGGCTATTTCACCCGGGCCCTGGGCGCGCGTTATGGCGTGGATTCCGGCCTGGCGTTGGACATCGCCGAAGGCATGCTCAACCATGCTCGTCCCCAAGGTGGCGCCGCGCATTTTGTCGCCGGTGATGCTGAGCGGTTGCCTTTGCAAGCGACGAGCTGTGACCTGGTGTTCTCCAGCTTGGCGGTGCAATGGTGTGCGGATTTTGCCGCTGTGCTGAGCGAGGCCCATCGAGTGTTGAAACCGGGTGGGGTGTTTGCCTTCACCAGCCTCTGTGTAGGCACTTTGTACGAATTGCGCGACAGTTGGCGTCAGGTGGATGGCTTGGTGCACGTCAATCGTTTCCGTGGGTTCGAGACGTATCAACACCTTTGCGCGGACAGCGGGCTGAATGTCGTCAGTCTGGAAAACCGTCCCCATGTGTTGCATTACCCCGACGTGCGCAGCCTGACGCATGAATTGAAAGCCTTGGGCGCCCACAATCTGAACCCCGGGCGCCCCGGCGGCTTGACCGGCAGGGCGCGGATCCTGGCGCTGGTTGAAGCCTATGAGCAGTTTCGTCAGGCGCTGGGACTGCCGGCGACTTACCAGGTGGTCTACGCCGTTTTGGAGAAACCGCTATGAGCCAGGCCTATTTCATTACCGGCACTGACACCGACGTGGGCAAGACCACCGTCGCGGCAGGCCTGCTGCACGCCGCGCGACAGGCCGGCATGAGCACCGCCGCCGGCAAGCCCGTAGCCTCCGGTTGCGAGGTCACCCCCAAGGGCCTGCGCAATGCCGATGCCTTGGCCTTGCTGGCCGAATGCTCGATACCGTTGACGTATGCACAGGTCAATCCGGTGGCGTTCGAACCGGCAATAGCGCCGCACTTGGCCGCTCGGGAAGCGGGCGTTGCGTTGACGGTGCAGTCGCTACTCGGCCCGATGCGCGAAGTGCTGGCGCTGGGCGCCGACTTCACCTTGATCGAAGGCGCGGGTGGTTGGCGCGTGCCGCTGGCCGGCCAGGACAATCTTTCCGATCTGGCGATCGCGCTGGGCTTGCCGGTGATTCTGGTGGTGGGCGTACGCCTGGGTTGCATCAGCCACGCGTTGTTGACCGCCGAGGCTATCGCTCGTGATGGCTTGCAGCTTGCCGGTTGGGTCGCGAACATCGTCGACCCGGCCACCTCGCGCCTGGAAGAAAACCTGGCAACCTTGGCCGAGCGACTTCCGGCGCCGTGCCTGGGCAGGGTGGCGCGGATTCAGAGCGTGACGGCCGAAGCCGTGGCCGGACACCTGCAATTGGATCTGCTGGACTGAGTCCCGCCAAGGTTTTGCCTATGACGCGGCACTGTGCCATTAGTGTTTTTGTCGGGCCTTTTCCTTGGGGTTCTGCTTCAATGGCCCCTGTCGACCCCTCAAGAAGACGAGCTCTGCCATGGAAATCTCAGGAAGTACCGCGTTCTATGCCGGTCTGAGCACGATTCAGACAGGGCAGAACCGCGTCGATCAGGCCTCCAGCCAGATCGCCAACAATACGATCGAGCGTTCGGTCACCAGCCAGTCCTCGGAAGTCCAGGTTGATCGCTTGCGTTCGGTGGATCGTAGCCAGCAGTCGGACCAGGCCGCCAACATGGTCGAAATGGCCCAGGGCAAGTTCCAGCTGCAACTGGGCGTTAATGTCGCCAAGGCATCCGACGAAATGCTCGGTACGTTAATCGATACCTTCGCCTGATCCTGCCCTTCAGATTTACGAAAACGCCGCGATTATTCGCGGCGTTCTTGTCTCTAACGTCTTATTGCTCAACTAATCTTTTCCTACGCGCATTGCGGAATCTTCAGCGCGATAGATTTCCCGTGTCCGACATTTTTCTCAGGCTGATGACGAACGGCAAAAGATCGGCGCTTGACAAGATTTGGGCGTAAACGTATGTTTCAAACAACTGTTTGACCGCTACAACAAATCCACGCGGTCGTTCATTCCCGGTTACATCAGCAGAGGTTTATCGCTATGCCTGACTACAAGGCCCCCTTGCGTGATATTCGCTTCGTTCGTGACGAACTGCTTGGCTACGAAGCGCATTATCAGAGCCTTCCGGCTTGCCAGGACGCAACTCCGGACATGGTTGACGCCATTCTCGAAGAAGGCGCCAAGTTTTGTGAGCAGGTGCTGGCGCCGCTGAACCGTGTGGGCGACATCGAAGGTTGCACCTGGAGCGAGTCCGGCGTGAAGACTCCGACTGGTTTCAAGGAAGCCTACAAGCAATTCGTCGAAGGCGGCTGGCCAAGCCTGGCCCACGACGTCGAGCACGGTGGTCAAGGTCTGCCGGAATCCTTGGGCCTGGCGGTCAGCGAGATGGTCGGTGAAGCCAACTGGTCGTGGGGCATGTACCCGGGCCTGTCCCATGGCGCGATGAACACGATTTCCGAGCACGGTACGCCTGAGCAACAAGAGGCTTACCTGACCAAGCTGGTGTCCGGTGAATGGACCGGCACCATGTGCCTGACTGAACCACACTGCGGCACTGACCTTGGCATGCTGCGCACCAAGGCCGAGCCTCAGGCCGATGGTTCCTACAAGGTTTCCGGCACCAAGATCTTCATTTCGGCCGGCGAACACGACATGGCCGACAACATCGTTCACATCGTGCTGGCGCGCCTGCCGGACGCACCGGCTGGTACCAAGGGCATTTCGCTGTTCATCGTTCCCAAGTTCCTGCCTAACGCCGACGGCTCCATCGGCCAGCGCAACGCGGTGAGCTGCGGTTCCCTGGAACACAAGATGGGCATCCACGGCAACGCCACTTGCGTGATGAACTTCGACGCGGCCACCGGTTACCTGATCGGCCCGGCGAACAAAGGCCTGAACTGCATGTTCACCTTCATGAACACCGCACGCCTGGGCACCGCGCTGCAAGGCCTGGCCCACGCCGAAATCGGTTTCCAGGGTGGCCTGAAATACGCTCGCGACCGTCTGCAAATGCGTTCCCTGACCGGCCCGAAAGCGCCAGACAAGGCCGCTGATCCGATCATCGTCCATCCTGACGTGCGTCGCATGCTGCTGACCATGAAGGCCTTCGCCGAAGGTAACCGGGCGATGGTCTACTTCACCGCCAAGCAGGTCGACATCGTCAAGTACGGCGTGGATGAAGAAGCGAAGAAAAAGGCCGATGCACTGCTGGCATTCATGACGCCGATCGCCAAGGCCTTCATGACCGAAGTCGGTTTCGAGTCGGCCAACCACGGCGTACAGATCTATGGCGGCCACGGCTTCATCGCCGAGTGGGGCATGGAGCAGAACGTTCGTGACAGCCGTATCTCGATGCTGTACGAAGGCACCACCGGCATCCAGGCACTCGACTTGCTGGGCCGTAAAGTGCTGATGACCCAGGGCGAGGCGCTCAAGGGCTTCACCAAGATCGTCCACAAGTTCTGCCAGGGCAACGAAGGCAACGACGCGGTCAAGGAGTTCGTAGAACCCCTGGCTGCGCTGAACAAGGAATGGGGCGAGCTGACCATGAAGGTCGGCATGGCGGCCATGAAGGATCGCGAAGAAGTCGGCGCGGCGTCGGTGGACTACCTGATGTACTCCGGTTACGCCTGCCTGGCCTATTTCTGGGCCGACATGGCGCGCCTGGCGGCGGAAAAACTCGCAGCCGGCACCACTGAAGAAGCCTTCTACACTGCCAAGCTGCAGACCGCGCGCTTCTACTTCCAGCGCATCCTGCCGCGTACCCGCACCCACGTGGCTGCCATGCTGTCGGGCGCCAACAACCTGATGGATATGAAGGAAGAGGACTTCGCACTGGGCTATTAAGCCTCACGCGCTTCTTCCAAAAGCCGCTGCTTCTTCGGGAGCAGCGGCTTTTTCATGTCTGCCACAAATTTGTATTCACCGCAGGCCCTTGTGGGAGCGAGCTTGCTCGCGATGGCGTTTGTTCAGTCAGTACCTTCATGGCTGACACACCGCTATCGCGAGCAGGCTCGCTCCTCCAGGGCCAACTAGGATCCTGAAACAATATTCATCCAACTCGACCCTAAGAAAACCGTCACCTCTGCCGTTACAGCGATGGCAGTGTGACATCTGTCACATCTCGCGTGCCTTACTGCTCCAGTTGCAGGCACAATGCCATCTTTGCTCAGCCCGGTCGGAGCTTTACCCTTGCCGCGTTCTTCCGCTGTACGTTTCAGCCATTTCCTACCGTCATTGCTGCTGTTGCTGGCGGGGCTTGCGGCTGCCTACGTCAAGGATCTCAACGTTTTCTTCACCTCGCTGTTCAACGTGCTCCCGACGCTGGTGTTGTTGCTGGGTGGGGCGTATTGCGCTGTCTACCGACGTCAACGTGAACTGTTTCTGATGGTCACGGTGTACATCGCCTATTTCCTGCTGGACACCCAGACTGACTTCTATCGCGATAACGGCAAGGTGCGCGAAGACGCGGCGGTGGTGTTCCATCTCGTTTGCCTGTTGTTGCCGCTGTTGTTCGGGCTGTTCGCCGCGTGGCAGGAGCGCACCCATCTGTTCCAGGACATGGTGGCGCGGTTCGCCGTGTTGCTGGTCTTTGGCAGCGTGGCGCTGGCCCTGGAGCAGAGTTACCCCCAGGCCTTGCTGTTGTGGCTTTCGGAGATCCGCTGGCCGGCGTTGCACGGTGCCTGGATGAGCCTGATCCAATTGTCTTACCCGATGTTCGCCGCCGCGTTCCTGCTGCTGGCCTGGCAATATTGGCGCAACCCCCGGCCACTGCATGCTGCGCAATTGGTGGGGGTGCTGGGGTTGTTCTGGATGTTGCCGAAAACCTTCATCCTGCCGTTCACCTTGAACATCATGTGCAGCCAGGTGATGTTGATGATCGCGGCAGCGGTCGCCCATGAGGCCTATCAAATGGCCTTCCGTGACGAACTCACCGGCCTGCCGGGCCGTCGGGCGCTGAACGAACGCATGCAGCGCCTGGGGCGCAATTATGTGCTGGCGATGAGCGACGTGGACCACTTCAAGAAATTCAACGACACCCACGGCCACGATGTGGGGGACCAGGTCCTGCGCCTGGTGGCCAGCAAATTGTCGAAAATCGGCGGTGGCGGTAGGGCGTATCGCTACGGCGGTGAGGAATTTGCCCTGGTGTTCGCAGGCAAGACCATCGACGAGTGCATGCCCCATCTGGAAGTCATTCGCCAGTCCATCGAGACGTACGCCATCCAACTGCGCAACCCTGACAGTCGTCCCCAGGACGACCAACAAGGCCGCCAGCGTCGCTCCGGTGCCGGCGCGTCCAGCGTCTCGGTGACGGTCAGCATCGGTGTCGCGGAACGCCTCGAGCAACGCACGCCTGAAGAAGTGCTCAAGTCCGCCGACCAGGCGCTCTATAACGCCAAGGGCGCGGGGCGTAACTGTGTGATTGCCTTCGGGCAGAACCGCCGCGGTGCTGTGCGCATGGAGGCTGCCGCGGGTTGAGTGATGACGGCGCATTCAGCGTCTGGACTGTGATTGTGGGCCTAGGTGGCCGGCAGTAGGTTGAAACGATCTGCTACCGGAGAAAACCACCATGCCCGAGTACAAAGCCCCACTGCGTGACATGCGCTTTCTGATCGATCACGTCTTCGATTTCCATGGTCGCTATGCCGAGCTGGGCGTCAGCGACGCAAGCCCGGACATGGTCAGCGCGATCCTCGAAGAGGGTGCCAGGTTCTGTGAGAACGTGCTGGCGCCGCTCAATCGCTGCGGTGATGAAGAGGGTTGCCATTTCGACAACGGTGTAGTCACCACGCCGACAGGCTTCAAGCAGGCTTTCGCACAGTACGTGGAGGGCGGCTGGCATGGGCTGGCGGCGGACCCGGCGTATGGCGGCCAGGGCCTGCCCAGCTCCCTGGGCCTGGTCATCAGCGAGATGATCGGCTCCAGCAATACGTCTTGGGGCATGTACCCGGGCCTGACTCATGGCGCCATGTCGGCGATCCATGCCCACGGCACGGCAGAACAGAAACAGACCTACCTGAGTAAACTCACCGCCGGCCAATGGACTGGCACCATGTGCCTGACCGAAGCCCACTGCGGCACCGACCTGGGCATCATCAAGACCCGCGCCGTGCCCCAGGCCGACGGCAGCCATGGGATCACCGGCAGCAAGATCTTCATTTCCGCCGGCGAACACGACATGAGCGATAACATCATCCACCTGGTGCTGGCCAAGTTGCCGGACGCTCCCGCCGGGACCAAGGGCATCTCGCTGTTCATCGTGCCCAAGTTCCTGCCCGACGCCAGGGGTGAGGCAGGGGCGCGCAATGGCGTGTCCTGTGGTTCGATTGAACACAAGATGGGCATCAAGGCATCGGCCACCTGTGTGCTGAATTTCGATGGGGCCAAGGGGTTCCTCATCGGCGAGCCGAACAAGGGCCTCAATTGCATGTTCACCATGATGAACCACGCCCGGCTCGGCACTGGCATGCAGGGCCTGTGCCTGGGCGAGGCGAGCTTCCAGGGCGCCATCAGGTACGCCAACGACCGTTTGCAGATGCGCGCGCTGACCGGCCCGAAGGCACCGGAAAAAGTCGCCGACCCGATCATCGTCCATCCCGATGTGCGCAGGATGCTGCTGACCATGAAAGCCTTCAACGAAGGCAATCGGGCGCTGACGTATTTCACCGCGCAACTGCTGGACACCGCGCATCTGAGTCCGGACGAAACCGCCCGCCAGGAGGCCGAGGACCTGCTGGCGTTCCTCACGCCGATCTGCAAGGCTTTCATGACCGACACCGGGCTGGAGGTGACCAACCACGGCATGCAAGTGTTTGGCGGTCACGGCTTCATTCGTGAGTGGGGCATGGAGCAGTTGGTGCGAGATTGCCGCATCGCGCCGATCTACGAGGGCACTAATGGTATCCAGGCCCTGGATCTGCTGGGGCGCAAGGTGCTGGGCAGCCAGGGCAAGTTGTTGCGCGGCTTCACCAAAATCGTCCATAAGTTCTGCGCTGCCAATGTGCAACATCCGCAGCTCAAGGCGTACGTCGCGCAACTCGACGGGCTCAACCAGCAGTGGGGCGAGCTGACCACTCGGGTTGGCATGGCCGCCATGAAGAATCCAGATGAAGTCGGCGCCGCCTCCGTGGATTATTTGATGTACAGCGGTTACATCATCCTGGCCTACCTGTGGTTGCGCATGGCAGTGGTGGCCCAGTCGCAACTCGACAGCGGCAACGGTGACGGCGATTTCTGCCAGGCCAAACTGGCGACCTGCGAGTTCTACTTCAAGCGCCTGCTGCCGCGTACGACCGCCCATCGGGCTGCGGTCGAGGCCGGGAGCGACTGCCTGATGAAGCTACCTGCAGAGTTGTTTGCCCTCTGACTGAACCTGTGGCGAGGGAGCTTGCTCCCGCTGGGCTGCGCAGCAGCCCCTTTTTTGTGAGTGCTGCGCACTCAAGCGGGAGCAAGCTCCCTCGCCACCATCACATTCAAGTCTGTATGTTGACTAAAAATAACAAAACAGTCATAGGTTGACCCTATGTGTCGCAAAAGTTGTTGAGGTACACTCCAATCCATGTAAAAACCGTTTTCTCACGAACCAACTGTTTAGATCCTGCGAGGTTTGCCATGGCTGACTACAAAGCGCCCCTGCGCGATATGCGCTTCGTCCTCAATGAAGTGTTCGAGGTCGCGAAACTCTGGGCCCAATTGCCGGTGTTGGCCGATACCGTGGATGCCGAAACGGTCGAAGCGATCCTTGAAGAAGCCGGCAAAGTCACCAGCAAAAGCATCGCGCCCCTCAGCCGCGCCGCTGACGAAGAAGGTTGCCATTGGGCCGACGGCGCCGTCACCACGCCGGCAGGTTTCCCACAGGCCTACAAGACTTACGCTGAAGGTGGTTGGGTCGGTGTCGGCGGTGACCCGGTGTACGGCGGCATGGGCATGCCCAAGGCCGTTTCGGCCCAGGTCGAGGAAATGGTCAACTCCGCCAGCCTGTCCTTCGGCCTGTACCCGATGCTGACCGCCGGCGCCTGCCTGTCGATCAATGCCCACGCCAGTGAAGAACTGAAAGCGGCGTACCTGCCGAACATGTACGCCGGCGTCTGGGCCGGTTCCATGTGCCTGACCGAGCCTCATGCCGGTACGGACCTGGGGATCATCCGCACCAAGGCCGAACCCCAGGCCGACGGTTCCTACAAGGTCAGCGGCACGAAAATTTTCATCACTGGCGGCGAACACGACCTCACCGAGAACATCATTCACCTGGTGCTGGCGAAACTGCCGGACGCGCCGGCAGGCCCCAAGGGCATCTCGCTGTTCCTGGTGCCCAAGTTCATGGTCAATGCCGACGGCAGCCTGGGCGCGCGCAACGCGGCCAACTGCGGCTCGATCGAACACAAGATGGGCATCCAGGCATCCGCTACCTGCGTGATGAACTTCGACGAAGCCGTGGGTTACCTGGTAGGCGAGCCGAACAAGGGCCTGGCGGCGATGTTCACCATGATGAACTACGAACGTCTGGGCGTCGGTATCCAAGGCCTGGCCTCCGGTGAGCGTTCCTACCAGAACGCCATCGAATATGCCCGTGACCGCCTGCAAAGTCGTTCGCCAACCGGTGCGCAGAACAAGGACAAGGTCGCTGACCCGATCATCGTCCATCCCGACGTGCGTCGGATGCTGCTGACCATGAAAGCCTCGAACGAAGGCGGCCGGGCATTTTCCACCTACGTGGCGATGCAATTGGACACCGCCAAGTTCAGCGAAGATCCAGTCACGCGCAAGCGCGCCGAAGACCTGGTGGCGTTGCTGACACCGGTGGCGAAGGCCTTCCTGACCGACCTGGGCCTGGAAACCACAGTCCATGGTCAACAGGTGTTCGGCGGCCACGGTTACATTCGTGAATGGGGTCAGGAGCAACTGGTGCGTGACGTGCGCATCACCCAGATCTACGAAGGTACCAACGGTATCCAGGCGCTGGACCTGGTGGGGCGCAAGATCGTCGGCAGCGGCGGTGCGTTCTACAAGTTGTTTGCCGATGAAATCCGTCACTTCACGGCCACCGCGAGCAGCGACCTGGCGGAGTTCACCAAGCCGCTGAACGATGCGGTCGGTACGCTGGATGAGCTGACCGAATGGTTGCTGGACCGGGCGAAAAGCAACCCGAACGAAATCGGCGCGGCGTCGGTGGAGTATCTCCAGGCGTTTGGCTACACCGCGTATGCCTACATGTGGGCGTTGATGGCCAGGGCGGCCTTGGGCAAAGAAAGCCAGGATGATTTCTACGCGAGCAAATTGGGCACGGCGCGGTTCTATTTCGCCCGCCTGCTGCCGCGTATTCACTCCTTGAGTGCTTCGGTGAAGGCAGGGAGCGAGTCGCTGTTCTTGCTGGAGCCCGGACAGTTCTAAAAACTGATATTGTGTAAGCAAACGCTTACACAATGTGCTGGCGTTTTCCCTCTATCGGCAGGTTGGATCCAAGGCTAATCTACTTCACATGGACGCCGCGCAGGATGCGCAAAAGTAACAACACGGACACGTAGGATTCTGCCAGGAAGGCGGAGTGAAATGGATGTCAGGGAAACAGTCTGCAAAGCCCCGCTTCGGCGGGGTTTTCTTTTGCGTGCGTTTTTTGTTCCTGGCAGGCGCCCTCCATCGGGCCTGCTTCTGGTTGCGTTTCACTGAACCCTGGCGAGCGGGCTGGGGTCAATGAGCTATATGGCAATTTGGCCATCGTCGATCAGGGAGTCATCCATGGATTTCATTCGTATCATTATCGCCATCCTGCTGCCGCCATTGGGTGTGTTTCTGCAGGTGGGTTTTGGCGGGGCTTTCTGGCTGAATATCCTGCTGACGCTGCTGGGTTATATCCCCGGCATCGTGCATGCGGTGTACATCATCGCCAAGCGCTGAGGCCATGAGGGATTTATCTGTGGCGAGGGAGCTTGCTCCCGCTCGATTGCGCAGCAATCGCAAAAACATTGGGACCGCTGCGCGCTCCAGCGGGAGCAAGCTCCCTCGCCACAATGAGCGCCGTTGTCATAGACCGCAATTGATCACCCTGCGATAAAACAACCACTCATGCTCCAGCGCATGAGCCTGGTTCGCCGCCTTGCGAAAACCATGACGCTCATCCGGGTAGTAGTGCGCTTCGACCGTAACGCGGTTCTGCTCCAAAGCCCTGACCATGTCCCGAGTCTGCTGTGGCACGACCACGGCGTCCAGCTCGCCTTGAAAGAAGATCACCGGTACGCGAATCCGCCCGGCATGCAGCAGCGGCGTCCGGGCGCGGTAGCGTTCGGCATCCTTTTGCGGGTCGCCGATCAGCCAGTCCAGGTAATCCCCTTCGAACTTGTGCGTCGCGCGGCCGAGGGCGACGGGGTCGCTGACGCCATAGAGGCTGGCGCCGGCCCGGAACACCTCATGGAACGCCAGGGCGCACAGGGTTGTATATCCACCGGCACTGCCGCCACGAATGAATGCGCAGCGACCATCGATCAGGCCTTGTTCGTCCAGATACGCGACCACCGCGCAAGCATCCTCGACATCCACCACCCCCCAATTCAAGTGCAGCGCCTGTCGATACGCCCGGCCATAACCACTGCTGCCTCGATAATTGAGGTCGGCGACGGCGAAACCGCGTTGGGTCCAGTATTGGATACGCGGATCAAAGATGGGGTAGCAGGCTGAGGTCGGTCCGCCGTGGATAAACACCACCAGCGGCGGTTTCTCGATGGCAGTCATGGCCAGATAAAAGAACCCATGGGCTTCACTTGAGCCTGAGGGGTATCGCAGGGTGCGGGGCCGGCTGATCTGTTCGACGGGCAATGGCGCGACGCCGCCGGCCAGCACCGCCACTTCATGACTGTGCCGCTCGATGGCAATGACCGCCGATGGGCCGGTCGGCGAGGCTGCAACGGCGTAGATGAACCGCTCATCCAGCGCCAGGCTGCGAAAGCGGGTGTAGGTGCCGGTGAAGTCCTCAGCGACATCGTCAACGTGGCACAGGCCCAGGCGTCCAAAACCCGCTTCGGTCCAACTGGCTAGGTACGTGTGTTGGTCCAGCGGCAGCCAGGTGCAGCCACCCAGTTGCCACGGCGCTGGGGCGTGATCGGCTTGGGCGGCAGACAGCGGTTCCAGGCCCTGGTCCGACTCTAGCCAAGGCTGCCAATAACCACCGCGATCAGTCAGGCAATAAAGACGACTGGCCGTATCGAAGCGCGGTTGCTGGATGGACTCTTCTTCACCGTTGCCCGCGACACAGCGCGGCGTACCCCAACCCGTGGTATTGCGCTCGGCCAGCATCAAGCGCGTTGCGGTCCAGGGCTGATGCGGGCGGCTCCATTCAATCCAGGCGAGCCGCTGGCCGTCCGGGCTCACGGTAGGGGACGCGTAGAAATCCGCACCTTCGGCCAGCAGGTGTCGCTGATGATCCTCCAGCCCGATCGACACCAGGCGATGCTGGTTGGCCCGTTCTTCCACCGCCAGTACCTGGCCGTCGGCGAAGCTCAGATCCCCATAACGGCAGTCACCCGAGGTCAGCGCTATGGGGCGTTCGTCGTTCAGGGATTGGTGGTACAGCTGCTGGTCGGCCTCATTGACGAACAGCACACCGTAATGGCTCAGGCAGAATGATCCACCGCCGTATTCATAGACCCGGCTGCGCGCGCTGAATCCGTCCGGTGTCAGGCAGCGGGGCGTGGCGTCTTGCCAATGCCAGATCCGGCAAGCACCGTCTGCGGGGCGGTATTCATTCCAGAACAGGCCCAAAGGCCCGAGCTGCAGTTCGGCGAAGTCGGTGCCGGCGGCAACGGCCTGGGCGGCGCTGAAAGGCTCAGCCTTTGGCGATGAGGCGCGAGTTTCGTTCATTGCGAAAGGCCAATTGTTCGATGGTTTGCGTGGCGTGCTCGGCGTCTTCCCGCGCCTGCAGAATCACCCCGTGATGTGCGGATTTGCTGCACACCGGGTCGGCGTTGCTGGCGTCGCCGGTGAGCATGAACGCCTGGCAGCGGCAGCCGCCGAAGTCCTTTTCTTTTTCATCGCAGGAGCGGCACGGTTCGGGCATCCAGTCATAACCGCGGAAGCGGTTGAAGCCGAATGAGTCGTACCAGATGTGCTGCATGCTGTGGTCGCGCACGTTGGGAAATTGCACCGGCAACTGGCGGGCACCGTGACAGGGCAATGCCGTGCCGTCCGGCGTGACGGTGAGGAAAATGCTGCCCCAGCCGTTCATGCAGCCCTTGGGGCGTTCTTCGTAGTAGTCCGGCGTGACGAAGATCAGCTTGCATGGATTGCCTTGCGCTTGCAGCTTGGCGCGGTATTCATTGGTGATGCGCTCGGCGCGTACCAATTGCTCCCGGGTGGGCAGCAGGCCGACGCGGTTGAGCTGCGCCCAGCCGTAGAACTGGCACGTGGCGAGTTCGACGAAGTCGGCTTCCAGGGCGATGCACAGCTCGATGATGCGATCGATCTTGTCGATGTTGTGCCGGTGGGTCACGAAGTTCAGCACCATCGGATAACCGTGAGCCTTCACCGCCCGGGCCATTTCCAGTTTTTGCGCAAAGGCTTTCTTCGAGCCGGCCAGGAGGTTGTTCACCTGCTCGTCGCTGGCCTGGAAACTGATCTGGATATGGTCGAGGCCGGCCTTCTTGAAGTCGCTGATTTTCTGCTCGGTCAGGCCGATGCCGGAAGTGATCAGGTTGGTATAGAAACCCAGCCTGCGCGCCTCGCCGATCAACTCGGCCAGGTCCTGGCGCACCAACGGCTCGCCGCCGGAAAAGCCCAACTGCGCGGCGCCCATCTCGCGGGCTTCGCGAAAGACCTTGAACCACTGTTCGGTGCTCAACTCCTGGCCCTGCTCGGCGAAGTCCAGCGGGTTGGAGCAATACGGGCATTGCAGCGGGCAACGGTAGGTCAGCTCGGCCAGCAGCCACAATGGCAGGCCGACTTCAGGCTTGGGCGGCAGCCCGGCGGTGTCAGACAAGTTCGATCCAGTGCTGTGCACGGGCGACCTCCATGAATTGCTCGATGTCGTCACCGAGTTCCGGCACGTCGGGAAACTGCTTCGCCAACTCGCCGACGATGGCCGCGACATCCCGTTCACCGTCGATCAGCCCGCCGATCAGCGCAGCGCTGTCGTTCAGCTTGATCATGCCTTCAGGATAGAGCAGCACATGGCCTTTCTGCGCCGGTTCGTACTGGAAGCGATAGCCGGGGCGCCAGCGTGGGGTTTGGCTGCGGTTAAAACTCATAAGGTAATTCCTTTGTGCCAAACCCGTTGGGCGGTCACGCTGTGATAGGGCGGGCGGTTCAATTCGTAAGCCATGCTCATGGCGTCGAGCATGCTCCAGAGGATGTCCAGTTTGAACTGGAGAATCTCCAGCATTCGCTCTTGCCCTGCGCGGGTGGTGTAGTGCTGCAAGGTGATCGCCAGGCCATGCTCCACGTCACGCCGGGCCTGGCCCAGGCGGGTGCGGAAGTATTGATAGCCGGCTGGGTCGATCCACGGGTAGTGCTGCGGCCAGCTGTCCAGGCGCGATTGGTGGATCTGCGGGGCGAACAGTTCGGTCAGCGAGCTGCTGGCGGCTTCCTGCCAGCAGGCCCGCCGGGCGAAGTTGACGTAGGCGTCCACGGCGAAACGCACACCTGGCAGCACCAATTCCTGAGAGCGCAGTTGATCGGGGTCCAGGCCCACCGCCTGGCCCAGCCGCAGCCAGGCTTCGATACCGCCGTCTTCGCCGGGCGCGCCGTCGTGGTCGAGCAGGCGCTGGATCCACTCGCGGCGGATCTCCCGGTCCGGGCAGTTGGCCAGGATCGCGGCATCCTTGAGCGGAATATTCACCTGATAGTAAAAACGGTTCGCGACCCAGCCCTGGATCTGCTCGCGAGTGGCGCGGCCCTCATACATCGCCACGTGATAGGGGTGATGGATGTGGTAATACGCGCCCTTGGCACGCAGGGCGGCTTCGAACTCGGCGGGGGACAGGGGGGTGTCAGTCATTTCAGTTGCTCCTACAGTTCAATACTCATGCCGTCGTAAGACACTTCGACATTGCGCCGCACCAGCTCGGCCCGTTCGGCGGAGTCTTCATCGAGGATCGGGTTGGTGTTGTTGATATGAATAAGGATCTTGCGCTGATTGGGCAGGCACTCCAGCACTTCCAGCATTCCGCCGGGCCCATTCTGTGCCAGGTGGCCCATTTCCCGGCCGGTGCGGGTGCCAACGCCACGGCGCTGCATTTCATCGTCGTCCCACATCGTGCCGTCCACCAGCAGGCAATCGCTGCCGGCCATGATCTCCAGCAATGACTCGTCGACCTTGCCCAAGCCGGGGGCATAGAACAGTTTGCCGCCGGTGCGCAGGTCTTCGACGATCAGCCCGATGTTGTCGCCTGGATGTGGGTCGAAGCGGTGCGGTGAATAGGGCGGTGCGGCGCTACGCAGGGGCAGCGGGGTGAAGCGCAGGTTCGGGCAGGCCGGGATGGTGAACGATTGGTCGAGTTCGATACGGTTCCAGCTCAACCCGCTGTTCCAGTGGGTCAGCATGTTGAACAGCGGAAAGCCCGTGCTCAGGTCTTCATGGACCATGTCGGTGCACCAGACCTGGTGCGGGCAACCTTCACGCAGGCTGAGCAGGCCGGTGGTATGGTCGATCTGGCTGTCCATCAGGATGATCGCGCCAATGCCGGTGTCGCGCAGGGCCCGGCCCGGCTGCATCGGGGCGAACGCCTGGAGCTGGGCGCGAATGTCCGGGGAGGCGTTGCACAGCACCCAGTTCACACCGTCATCGGACAGGGCGATGGACGATTGGGTGCGCGCCTGGGCCCGCAGGCTGCCGTCGCGAAAACCTGCGCAATTGGCGCAGTTGCAGTTCCACTGGGGGAAACCGCCACCGGCGGCAGAACCTAGAATCTGGACGAACATGGCTGCTCCATCTGCAAACCGAAATAAAAACGCCTCGGCTGGCCGAGGCGTAGTGCTGCGTGCTTAACCGCCTGCAGCATTCAACGGCTGGCGAAGTACATGGTGACTTCGAAACCGATACGCAGGTCGATATATGCGGGTTTGGACCAGGACATGGGAATACTCCTTTGGTTGG
This sequence comes from Pseudomonas sp. NFACC16-2, assembly GCF_900119205.1. Classification (NCBI taxonomy): domain Bacteria; kingdom Pseudomonadati; phylum Pseudomonadota; class Gammaproteobacteria; order Pseudomonadales; family Pseudomonadaceae; genus Pseudomonas; species Pseudomonas sp. NFACC16-2. The sequence goes on from NZ_FPIX01000007.1 coordinate 127,502, forward strand.
GATGCTTTCGTTAGTTGGAACGGTTGAGACCTATACATATAGTCCACCTCCGCGCGGAGATGTTCAGATGCTTAGGCGGCTATGTTACTAAATCTGACAGATCGTTCGCCGCGATTCTCGAAGAAAGCTCATTACGGCCGCTGCAATGATCACTGCGGCGCTTGCCAGCGCTCTCCCGGGCAGGCTCCATTGCTCAGGCAATACCATCCCCCTTCAGCCTCGATCAGACGTTGGGCGGCTCTTTGTAGCTGCGTGCGATCCAGGTACACGATGGCAGCGGAGAGTTGTTCAAGATAATCCGACGGGTGGCCGGCCAGCTTGCCCTGCCAGAGCAGTTCGGCGGCCTGGGCGCAGGGCAGGGCGGTGCTCTGGAATTGGGCGGCAAGCGCCTGCTGCTGGCCGGTCAGGGAGACATCATCGAGTTGCTGGAGCAACGCCGGTAGCCCGGCCAGGAACTGTTCGATGTGGGCGCTCAGTTGCGTCGCCGAAAGGCTGGGCGATTGGACGCCGAACAATATCCCGGTTTGCCCGTCGATCTGCTTCAACCCACTGAACACCGCGTAGCCCAACTGCAACTCGACGCGCAGGCGCTGATAGAACGGCGTCTGACACAGCTGTGCCAGCAATCGCCAGGCGGCTTCGTCGGCCAGCGTCGGGATGGCTGTCGGGCAAAACAGCAACACGGCCGGTTCTTCGCCGTGAGTCTGGAGCGTATGCCAGAGGCGTTGTCCGCGAGGTGCCGGCGCCAGGCTGGCTTCATCACCGGCAATGCCCGGCACTCGGGCTAACGCAGGGCCCAACGCCCCTTGGGTGGCCGCCGACAGGCCGATGCACAGCCCGTCCCATCGGGCCGTTGTCCACACGCTTTGGTCGCTGTCGGGCATTGGCAACGCTGACGCTTGGCGGTTGGGGCGGCAGTGATCTGGCAGCGCCTTCAACAGATGCCGAATCGGCATCGGCGGGGGTTCGTGACGGGCCAGGGCCATTGGCAGCGGTTGCGCAAGCTTCGTCAGAATGTGTTCGAGCACCAACGGTATCGGCGCCTGTAAGCCAATCAGTTTCAGTAGCCATTGATTACCGGAGGACTGGAAGCTGACATCCACGCCGGCCTGGCGAGCATCCTCTCGCACATCCTGCAGGTGCCGGTCGAGCCTGGATTGAAAGTCCTGCGGTGTCTGGGTCGCCAGTTGCCAGCGCAGGTACACCGCGCCTTCACGACCGTTGTCTGGCAGCGCCTGGCTGAACTGCATGGGTGAGCGTTCCCGACGCCCCCGGGAGCGGTCCTGGGCGAAGGTTCGCAAGCCGCGGTGGGCGCTGGTCTGGCCGCGTATCAGCCCGGCGCGGGGCGCTTCGCTTGGCGTTTGCAGGAACGCATTGGGTGCGGGCAACTGCCAGGGTTCCACGACGTTATCGGCGGGGTGCAGTTGCCTGAGGATTTCCCTGAGCCTCACGAGGTCGTTTGCCAACAGCGGCCCGTCACGTCCTTCACCGTCCCAGCGGGCCACCTGCAAGGCCGATCCTGTCTCCTGCCGGCGCTGCAACAGTGCGGTGAACTCCTGGCGCAACGGCGCCCAGTCGACCTGGGCGGCAAAGAACCCCAGCCAGTCGTGCAGCAAAGGCTGGATTTGCGCCGATGCCGGAGCGTTGGCGTGTTTGAATTCGATGTGCAGCAGCGCCTGCCCGGCAAACTCATACAGCGCGGTGGCCTTGAGGCTGTCAGCCAGGCCGCGCTGACGCAACGTGGCGAGCAAGCCGCCCGGTTTGCTGGAGTTCAGCCACATACAGAGAAAGTCCAGGGCTTGAGGCGAGGCGGCCGGTAAATCTTCGAAGGCGAACAGCAGATCAAGGCAACCCTCGCGGGCCTGTTGATAACTTGTCGGGGACGATGCCATCAAACTTGGTGGTGCCGGCCTGGCAAGCGCTTCGCCGGCAGGTAGGTGGCTGTCGAACTGTTCAGCCAGCGCTTTCAAGGCGTCGATGCTTTGCGGGCCGGCCAGGCTCAGGGTCATCTGGCCGCTCTGGTAAAAGCGGCGATAGAAGTCGTGCAATGCGCTTTGGAATTCGCTTTGCGCCACCGCGAGGCTGTCGCGATTGCCGGCATGGAAACCCCGCAGCGGATGGCTCGCCGACAGGCCGTCATGCAAGGCAAGCTGTCGCTGGGCTGCAGCATCCTGGGACCAGGCGATGAACTCGGCGTGCAGCACTTCTCGCTCGCGCAACTGATCGGCCTCATCCAGGCGTGGGTGAGTGAGCATGTCCCCCAGCCGTTCCAGTCCCTCGGCGAAGGTTGCGGGTGGCAATTCGAAGAAAAAATCCGTGGTGCGTTCGCTGGTGCGTGCATTGACTTGGCCGCCATGGCGCTGCACGTAGGCCATCAGGTTCTCCCCAGCGGGAAAACGCTCGGTGCCGAGGAAGAACAGATGCTCGAGCAAGTGCGCCAATCCCGGCCAGGCCAGGGGCGCGTCATGGCTGCCAGCCGCGACTCGCAGTACTGCAGCGCTGCGCTTGAGGCCTGGGACGTGACGCAATGTCACCCGCAAGCCGTTGGCCAGGGTTTCAGTGTGGGGGCGGAGGGAGTCGGGGGCCGGCATGAGCGCTTCCAGAACAAAGATGCGCTCATGCTAGCGGATTAGGCCGCGTTCTCAATCCTCAATCAGTGTTTGTGCAGGTCGTCGTAAAGCTCAGGACGGCGATCGTGCAGGTAGTTGTAGGCCGCACGGGAGTCGTCCATTAGTTGTCGATCCAGTTCTGCGACGATCAAGGCCTCATCCAGCCCTGCAAGCGCCGGGCGGCTGCCATTCGGCGCGGCGATACTGCTTTGGCCGCAATACTGCAATTCACCTTCGTGGCCGCAGTAGTTGGCGTACGCCACGAAACACTGGTTCTCGATGGCCCGGGCCCGCACGGTGACGTCGGCGATGAACTCGTAGGGTTGCATGTTGGCGGTCGGCACCAGGATCAGCTCGGCGCCGGCCAAGGCCAGGCGTCGGGCATTTTCCGGAAATTCCAGGTCGTAGCAGACCAGGAGGCCAAGCTTCCAGCCATTGAGCTCAACGATGGGCAATGCGGCGTCGCCGGCGCTGAACATGGCGTGATCGAGGTCGCCGAACAGGTGGCTCTTGCGGTAGTTGGCCAGGCGCTCACCCTGGGCGTCGATCAGTTGCACGGCGTTGTAGATCTGCCCGTCTTCGCCGCGCTCAGGGTAGCCGTAGACAATCGCCAGGCCGGCAGCCTTGGCAATGCGGGCGATCTGTTGCGCCCACTCGCCGTTGTAGACCTCGGCCAATACATTCACTGCGTCGACGCCGATGTTGTAGCCGGTCAGGAACATCTCCGGCAGCACCAGCACATCGGCGCCCCTGGCTTCCAGCGCCACCTGGTGCAGGCGGTGCAGGTTGCCGGCCGGATCCAGTGGCAGCGGCGGGCATTGGTAGAGGGCTACACGCATCGAAAACTCCTTTTATTCGGGCAGGGCGATCGGACCGATCTCATGGAACACATCACCAGGACCCGGGTTCTCGGCGTGAGTTTCACCGCCGAAGTGCTTCATGATCCCCCACACGGCATTGAGTGAGGTCTGTACCGCGCCTTCGACCCAGGCCGGTGTCCATGAGACGTCATCACCGGCGATAAAGATCCCGCGTTGTTCGGCCGGCATGTCGTCCTGCATGAAATGCGCATACATGCGCTGGTTGTAGCGATAGTGGCCGGGCAGGGCGCCCTTGAATGCGCCGAGGAAATGCGGGTCGGCTTCCCAGGACACGGTAATCGGATCGCCGATGATCCGCGCGGCGATGTCCACCTTGGGATAGATTTTCTTCAGGGCATCGAGGGCCAGCTTCACGCGTTTTTCCACCGGGTGCGGGAGCATTTTCAGCGCGTCGCTCATCCAGGAATACGATAGGCAAATCACCCCTGGCTTGTCGTCCCCGTTGTCGAACAGGTAGGTGCCACGGGTAAGACGGTCGGTCAGGGTCATGCTCATCAGGTCGCGGCCGGTCTCCGGGTCCTTGTCCTTCCAGAATGGCCGGTCGACCATCACGAAGGTCTTTGACGATTGCATGTAGCGGGTGCGGTCCAGGGCCATCCACATCTTTTGCGAGAACAGCGCTTCTTCACATTCGATCTGGGTGGTCAGCAGCCAACTCTGGCAGGTGACCAGCACAGCGGCGTACTCACGGGTGTTTTCCCACACGTCCGTCACGCTGAACCGGCCATCAGCCGCGCGGGCGATGCGCTTCACGCCGCTGCGTGGGGCACCCAGGTGCAGCGAATTCAGGCTGGTCCCTTGCGGCCAGTGCGCGCAGCGTTCCGGCACGTGGTTCCAGATGCCGTGGGGCACCTGCTCGACGCCGCCGACCACCAGGTGTTGGTGGTCGTCGCAGTTGGTCATCACGACCCGGAAGATTTCCAGCATCGAATTGGGGAAGTCCGAATCCCAGCCGCCGGTGCCGAAACCGACCTGGCCGAACACTTCGCGGTGCTGGAAAGAGAGCTTGGCGAAGGCCTTGGAGGTGGCGACGAAGTCGTAGAAGGTGCGGTCGTCCCACAGTGGCACCAAGGTGTTCCACAGCGCCTTGAGGCGTGGCACGTCGCGGTCGCGGATCGCCTGTTGGATGTCGCCGAAGCGCGAGCCATCCTCCAACGCATCGGCCCAGGCGTCGGCGACTTCCTGGAACAGCACGGGAAGGTCCGCCAGTTTCTGTGCGTAGTAGGTCTGGCCTTCCAGGTCGATGACCGTGCTGCCGGACGCGGGGGTCAGCGGGTTGGGGAATGGTTTGGTCTCCAGCCCCAGCTTGTCGACGTAATGGTAGAACGCGGTGGAGGACACTGGAAAACGCATGCCGCCCAGCTCGGCGATCACCCCTTCGGCGCCATTGAACGCTTGTGAGCGCAGGCGCCCACCCATCTTCGACGCCTCGTAGACCACGGGTTTGAGACCCAGCTTCATCAGCTCGTACGCCGCCACCAGGCCGGCGATCCCGGCCCCGACAATCGCCACTTCGGTACCGTGGTTGTGGGCGGGTATGCTGCCCAGGCCAGCCGGATGCTCGATCCAGTCGTCAAAGGCGAAAGGAAAGTCCGGCCCGAAAATGGTGATGGGCTTCTTACCGTCTGCTGGGTGGCGATTGTTCTTGTTCATGGCTGACCTTGATGGGCGACTCGACGCGGTGTTCGCGTCTGAGTATAGGAAAGATGCCAGCCATTCTAGGGAGGGTGGAACACGTTAATAAGACACAATATGTCGTCGTTTTGAGCGTATGGCAGTCATTTTGATCTATCCATAAATCATAATGACGAAGTTTCTCCACTGTGGGAGCTTGCTCCCGATAGCGGTGCGTCAGTCCATGAAGGTGCTGAGTGAATTAACGCCATCGCGAGCTCGCTCCCACAGAAACGCGCCCTAACAATTGTCTGCGCGATCAACAGCAACAGATACCCGCCGAAACTCCTATGATTATTCCCTTGAGGTTATATATCCTGGGTGGCATATTCGTATGAAATGGGACGTTGAATACACTGACGAATTTGAGTTGTGGTGGGACCGGCTCAGTGAGCCAGAGCAGGACTCGGTACAGGTCTCGGTGATGCTGCTCGGCGATACCGGGCCTTATCGTGTGCTCTATGCGTTTGATCCACGACGCTGCGCCATCCTGCTGATTGGGGGAGACAAGACCGGCCAGGACCGTTGGTATCAGCAATATGTGCCTTTGGCCGAACGCCTCTATGACGAGCATTTGGAAGTATTGAAGAGAGAGGGCTTTGACCATGGCTAAGAAATTTTCCGATTTGATGGCGCGTCGTTCGCCTGACTCCCAGGCGCGTGCACAGGCTCTGTATCAGCGGTTGCGTGCAGAAATGCCGTTGCACGAGTTGCGTCAGGCACAGGAGTTGAGCCAGGAGGCCTTGGCCAAGGCACTGCATATCAACCAGGCGGCAGTCTCGAAAATGGAGCGCCGTACGGACATGTACATCAGCACATTGCGCAACTACATCCGGGCCATGGGGGGGGAGTTGGAAATTATCGCGACCTTCCCGGAGGGGCAGGTCAGGATCGAAAATTTCTCCCATCCAACACCGTAACTTGCGTTGTTCCCTTTGGGAGCGAGCCTGCTCGCGATAGCATCGGTTCAGTCAGCAATTTCATGGACTGACAGATCGCCATCGCAAGCAAGCTCCCACAGGTCAAGTGACGCCAGGCTTAGACCGGCTGGCCTCGATCGATCTTGCTGCTGAGGATGATCGAGGTGGTGGTCTTCTCCACACCGTCCACGCTGCCGATCTGGTCCAGCAACTGGTCCAGCTGTTCCGGCGAGTCCGTGCGCAACCAGGCGACATAGTCGAACTCACCGCTGACCGCGCACAGTTGCTGTACCTGGGCCATGGCGCTCAAGCGTCGCAGCACGTCCTTGCCGGAGCGCGGCTGGACCTTGATGCCCACGTAAGCCTGCAAGCCGCCGTCAATCACCCGTTGGCCCAGGCGCACGCCATATCCGGTAATCACCTTGGTCTTTTCCAGGCGTGCCAGCCGCGAGGTCACGGTCGTGCGGGCGATACCCAGTTGCCGGGCGAGCATGGCGACGCTTTCCCTGGCGTTGATTTGCAGCGCCGCAATCAATTGCCGGTCGATTTCGTCGAGGACGGGAGGGCGAGTATCAGTCAAAGTGGGCTCCGGCGCAGGCATTCGATGGCGAGCATGTTACAGGCTCTCATGCGCGAAATAGTCGATGGCAGGCAAAGCCAGTGCGCGCCAGGCGCAGGCCCGGTGTACCTGTGAAGTCCTGAACCAGAGACCGTCCTGGCAAACCAACTGTTCGGCGGGCAACTGCAACAAGAGATCCAGTGAGAATGACTGCGCTGAGCCTGGGTCGTCATCGTCTTGCGCTTCCCAATCGCGCTCAAAGCAGCGTACATGCAGCTGTTCGTCGTCGAAGCTTTCAAACAGCGGCCGGTTGCCCAGCCACTGCGGATGCACTCGCAACGTGTGTTCCTCGACATCCAGGAGGAGCAATTGCCAGCCTCGATAACTGCCACACTGTTCTGTCACATCGGTTTCCATGCAGGTCAGGGCCAGGTAACGGCTATCGGTCGACCAGATCATCGACGGTGCCAGGTCAACCAACGCGCAGCCTGAGGCTGTCAGCAAATGGCCTCCGAGCCGGGGCGCCTGTGCACGCACCCAACTGTCGGCATATTCCGTCTCGCTGCCGAACAGCCAGGCGGCATCTTGATGGTCGGGGGCAGGCTGGATGAAGTCGCCGTCGGCGGTGGCCGCTTGCGGACGATCCACCAGGCGCCAGGGGGCAACGCTGTGCAGGTGTGAATCGCTCACCTGCAGCTCCACGGTGTTGTAGAACAGCCGGGATTGTTCGTCGGATTGAAAGAACGAAGGGACGCTATCGCTCTGCGGCGCGGGGATGTTGAAGCGTTGCAGTGCGCTGCTCTCCAGGTCTTGATCAAGACGTCCGGCAACCACTGCCAGGCTCAGCCGGCCGGCGCGGAAATCGAGCAGGCGCGCGACCCACATCGCGGGCCCCTGCAGCAGTTGTCGTTCCTTCATATCGGCAACCACCCCCTGGGTTGCGACCGTCGTGGCACCGTCGAAGGGCAGCAGGGCCAGGTAACGTCCGCAATCGGAGACCCGATGGTCCAACAACCAGCGGCCAGGTAATTGCCAGTCGCCGATCTGACAGCGATAACCGCCCAGCCCATCGGGATTATCGCCAAGCCAGGTCAACCGCGCGCGCACCCCGTCCTGCATCGGCTGCGTCTCGATGTACGAGTCACCGCGCTGGCCTTGGCTGTCCAACGGCATGGCGATGGTCATGCGGGTCAGCGCAAATTCGCCAACCTGCACGCGACCTTGGGCGTCGTGACCGATCTGGGTCTCGGTATCGCCGTGGATGCTGTCCAAGCGGTAGCCATAACGCCCGGAGCCCGGTCGCGGATAGTCAAGGTACGAGCCGATCTGCACATGGCTTGCGTCGAGACCCAGCAGCTCGTGCCAATAGAAGGACGGTTCTGCTTCGCACTTCACCCACGGCGAGGGCAGGGCGCGCCAGCCCAGGTCCAGCTGCCACAGCCAATACTGGTCGCCGTCTGCATGAGGGGTTTGTTCCTGGGCCAGACACACCAGGGCGCGTTGATCGCTGCTCCATACCAACGGCGCATCGGCCGCCATCAACAGGCCGGACGGTTGCCCGTTGACGCTGATGGCGTAGCGCGGTGAAACCAGCGGTTCCAGCGGCTGGGCCAGGTCGCGAAACGTCACGGGCAAGACAATGTCGCCCCGCAGGCAGCGCTGGCCGTCCGCCGAACGCCGCTCGAAGGTAGGTTGAACCTGCTCGGGATGCCAATCGGAGTCCAGCCACAGGTCGGCGAAGGCGACCAGGTGGGTAACGCTGGCCGTCTGGAGCAGCTCATCCAGTCGGATTTCGCGAACGCTGTCGTCCACCAGCGGGCTATGGCGCCCGCTCAACACGCCGAGATCAAAAGCGTCCAACTCCCAGAGTTCGCTGTCGGCACAGCGGTACACCTGGCGCTGTTGACGATCGAGGACGACCAGCCCCCAGTTCTGCCGGGACGGTACAGTCGCCGCAAAATAGCGCCCGTCGCGGGAGAACATGGACGAAGAGCCAAGGCCTTGCAGGAGCACGCCATCGGGAAACAGATAGTCGCAATAAGTGGGGCCGCCCATGGCGATTTCACTGTGGTTGAACACCCGGATCGGCTCCCCTTCAGGCGTCAGTTGCGGCTCGCTTCCACCCCAGGCACTGGCGCCTTTGCCGGAAACGGGCACCAAGCCCAGGCGCCGCTCCCAGATGCTGACACACGCCAGCCCGACACCGATGCTGGCAATGGCCGCCAGGATGCCCCACCACTCAGGCAAGGCCCGACCCACACTGAAACCCAGGCCGAACACGGCGCCGACGATCAACCTGCCACAGACTCGCCCGGCCGACAGAAAACCGAATCGCGCGGCAAGCCCCATCAGCAGGCCGAAGAACAACACCGCCAACAAAGCCAATGGGGGAGGCAATATCGTGACGAAAAAAGCCGGCACCAGCAGGATGCCGAGTTGCCAGAACAGTTCAAGAAACAGTCGGGAGAGGCTGGGGCTGGCGATGATGGGGATCTCGCTTGAGGAAGGTTGAACGGGCCTCGCCCGTCGTTAATTCCCCAGAGTATTACTTCCAGGTGAGTCGAGGAACAAGGAAAGGGGGCGGCCAGTTGCCAAAGTTGCTATCGCGGTCAAGCAACGGAGAGCTTTTGAAGTCGATTCGGGGACGGATGTTCCGGTGAAAGGTGAGCACGTTAACTTCGAGGGCATATCTGCTTTGATTTTTTGGGAAGTTAGGTATACGTTACATTTAATCTTATTTGTCTTGTATACATAACATGGATTATTCCCTCATCCTCATGCGTCTGGGCGAGCAGGTTCGCAAGCGCCGCCGCAATCGCGGCCTGACCCAGGCCAATCTCGCTACCTTGGCAGGTGTCACTCGGCAGAAGGTCATTGCCATCGAAAAGGGTGACCCGTCGGTGGGGATGCTTGCCTATGCACGAGTCCTGGGGGCCCTGGATTGTGAGTTCGCCGTGGTACCGGCTGCGATGCCTACGCTTGAGGAAATCCAGGGAGTGTTCGACTGATGACGACCTTGCTACGGGTAGCAACACCTGAAGGTGATAGCGGGAGGATCCTCTCCAGCACTGGAGACTACCTGTTTCGTTATCGCGAAGATGCTGATGCACAGGCGGCAATCAGTTTATTGATGCCTGTGCGTCTGGATGAATACCGTCATCGAGAGCTGCACCCGATCTTCCAGATGAATCTGCCCGAAGGTTACGTCTTGGAGCAGCTACGCAACCGTCTGGCCAAGGTGACGAACGTCGACCCCATGCTGCTGCTTGCACTGTCTGGCAGTAGCTCGCCTATCGGGCGGGTGGAGGTGAGTTCACCGGAGGTCGATGCGCTTCTACTACGCCAACAATTTCCTGGAGAACGGCTGGAGGAAATCCTGGCCTGGGATGGTGCGCAGGACATTTTTGCCGACTTGGTGGATCGTTACGTTCTGCGTGCCGGGATATCGGGCGTGCAGCCCAAGGTGCTCGTTCCAGAGCGTCAGGATGGTGCTGCGCAACGGTTTACCTCGAAAACCTCCGACCTGATTATCAAGAGCGGCCGGGACGAATTTCCGGGGCTGGCGATCAATGAGTTCCTCTGCATGTCTGTAGCCAGGGAGGCCGGGATCAAGGTGCCGGAGTTCTACCTTTCCGATAATTCCAAGCTGTTCGTTATGCGTCGCTTCGATCGAGACGAGCAGCTCAACCCCATCGGCTTCGAGGACATGGCCGCATTGATGGGGCTTGCTGCGGGGCAAAAGTACAGCAAGAGCTATTCAGCCATTGCCAAAGCCATCCGTCTGTTCTGCCCGTCTGAGCAAGTGCAGGACTCCCTGGCCCATTTATTTGCCATCGTGGCCTTGAGTTGCATCGTCGGCAATGGTGACGCCCATCTGAAGAACTTCGGGCTGCTCTATTCCGACCCTACCCAGCGCGACGCGCGGTTGGCGCCTGCCTACGACATCGTCAACACCACGGCCTATATTCCAAGAGATGTATTGGCCCTTGATCTGGTCGGCAACAAGTCGCTATTTGCCTCGCGACAGGGCCTGTTGGACTTCGCTCGGGTATGTGATGTTGTCCGGCCAGAAGAAGTAATCCGCAAACAGTTGCAAGCACTGGAACAAGTGCTGGCCCGCTCGACTGAACTTTGTGAACAGGCACCGAATGTGGTCGCAGCCATCAGGCAGTGTGCTGAGCCATTTATGAAGACCTTCGCCTAGGGCGCAAGAGTCAACAGGCTCAAGAACGCAAAAGCCGCGCAATGCGCGGCTTTTTGTATGGTGGGCCCACACGGACTCGAACCGTGGACCAAAGGATTATGAGTCCTCTGCTCTAACCAACTGAGCTATAGGCCCTCAGTAGGTCGCGGATTATAACGACGGTTTCTCGGCTGTGCTATCCGAAAAATCCGATACGCGCACACGAAGAAACGTTGCGGCGAACTCCTCGGCGCACAGGGGCAGGCTGACGATGTAGCCCTGGATCTGTTCGCAACCTTCCTCGGTCAGGAATTGCTGTTGGGCCAGGGTTTCGACGCCCTCGGCGATGATGGTGAATTGCATGCTGCGGCCCAGGGCGATGATTGCCCGTACGATGGCCGCGTCGTGGGGATCGTCGGGCAGGCCGCGGACGAAGGATTGGTCGATCTTGAGGATGTCCAGTGGCAGGCGCTTGAGGTAGCTCAGGGAGGAATAGCCCGTGCCGAAGTCGTCGATGGCCAATTGCACGCCGAGTTTTTTCAGCTGGTGCAGCACTGTCAGGGCCTCTTCGGCCTGGCTCATGATGAAGTTTTCGGTAATTTCCAGTTGCAATAAGCCGGGTTCGAGCCGGTGCTCTCGCAGCAGTTGTTCGATACGCCCCAGTAGATTGGGTTGACGCAGCTGGGCTCCGGCCAGATTGACCGAAAGGGGGCCGAGGCTGTCGTAGGCGTCATTCCATTCACACAGCTGCCGGCAGGCGCGCTCCAGTACCCAGTCGCCGATTTGCAGGATCATGCCGTTTTCTTCCGCCAGGGGGATGAAGTGTTCCGGCGGCACGTCGCCAAACGTGGGGTGCGTCCAGCGGATCAATGCTTCGGCACCTACCAGGTGGTTGTCGACGAGGCTGATTTTGGGTTGGAAGGACAATGACAACTCGTTGCGTTCAATCGCCCGTCGTAGCTCATGTTCCAAGGCCACTCGTTCGCTGGCCTGGGCGGTGAGGTCGCGGGTATAGCTTTCCACCCGGTTGCGTCCCTTGGCCTTGGAGCGGTACATCGCCGCGTCGGCATTCTTCACCAGCGTGGCGACGTCGCAGCCGTCCTGCGGGTAGAGGCTGGTACCGATGCTGGCACTGATGAAGAACTCGTGCTCGCCGGCCTGGAACGGAGCGGCAAAGCAGTTCAACAGTTTTTGGGCGATGTGCTCCGCATCGCTGGGCTGTTGCAGGCCCGGCAGCAGGATAATGAACTCGTCGCCGCCCAGGCGCGCCACGGTGTCGATGTCGCGCAACTGCTCGCGCAAGCGCACGGCAATGCCCTTGAGCAACAGGTCGCCGACCGGGTGTCCGAGGCTGTCATTGATGTGCTTGAAGCGGTCCAGGTCCAGGAACAGCACGGCACCCTGGCTACCGTTTTCCTGCTGGCCATTGAGAGCTGCCTGCAAGCGGCTTTCGAACAGCGTGCGATTCGGCAGGCCTGTCAGCGGGTCGTGGTGGGCCTGGTAGTCGAGGCGGGCCTGGGCGTGTTTGAGGCTGGAGATATCGGCGAAGACCGCGACGAAATGGGTGATCTGTCGGTCCCGATTGCGCACCGCGCTGATGGTCAGCCAACTGGGGTACAGCTCGCCGTTCTTGCGTCGGTTGGAGATCTCTCCTTGCCAGTGCCCTTCGGCCGTCAACTGATGCCACATCGCGGCGTAAAACGCGCTGTCGTGCAGGCCGGAAGCCAACAACCGGGGCGTATGGCCCAAGGCTTCGGTTTCGCTGTAGCCGGTGATTTCGGTGAAGGCTCGGTTTACCGCGCTGATGTGTTGTTGCGTATCGGTGATCAGCACGCCTTCGGCAGTGCTTTCGAACACGGTGGCGGCCTGTTGCAGTTTCTCCTGCATGAGATGGCGTTCGGTGATGTCCCGGGCGATGGTCAGCATGCAGTCTTCGTTGCCGATGGGCAGCGGGCGACTGGAGACTTCGCAGAGCCGGATCTGCCCGTCGTTGCGACGGATGTGGCAACTGAAGTCCCTGACGAAGCCGTCCCGCTTCAGCAGGTCGAGCATCTGCTTTCGCTCGTTGAGGTTGACCCAGATGCCCAGGTCCAGGGTAGAGCGGTCCACCGACAGGGCACTGTTGAAACCGGTAATGCGACTGAAGCCTTCGTTGACTTCGATCAGCAGGCCGTCGCTTTGCCGGGACAGCAGCAGGCCATCGGGCGAGGCGTGGAACGCCTTGGCAAACTTCTCTTCGGATGTCTGCAATTGCTGCTGGGTTTCCTTGAGCTGGCTGATGTCCCGCACCACCACGACCAGGGCTGGCGTCGTGTCGAGGTCGAAGGGCTCGGCGGAGATCAGCCCGGTGAACACCTGGCCATTGCTACGGCGGAAGGGCATTTCCAGGTTGCGAATGCTACCGGCCTGCAAGCGCTGCAACAGGCCCGGCCCCACGCCCTGGATGCCCCAGATATTCAGTTCGGTTGCGCTGTGTCCCACCACCTCGGCGGCGCTCAGGCCGATCTGCTCTTCGAAGGCCTTGTTGACCTCCAGCAGGCAACCGTCCAATAACCGTGCAATCACCAGGATGTCCGGGCACTGGCGGAACACCGAGGCAAATTTCTGCTCCGAAAGGCGCAGGGCTTCTTCGGTGCGCTTGGCTTCGCTGATGTCGATCATTAGCCCACGCATTACCGGTTCGTGCCCGTGTTCGATCAGGCTGACAATATCGCGCACCCACAGGCAACGGCCATCGGCAGTGATCACACGATAATCGATGCAGTGGTCGCGACCGGCCAGCACTTCATGATCGCAATAGGTCTGGGCACGGATCAGGTCGGCGGGATGAATGATGTTGCGCCAGAAGCCCGGTATCAGCCAATGGGAAAGGGGATAGCCCAGCAAGTCTTCTGCGTGGGGCGAAACGTAGCTGTAAGTGAAGTCGCTGACCCTTGCCTCCCAGGCGATGGCCGACAGGCTCTCCACCAGCCCACGGTAATGGTATTCACTGCTGCGCAGCTCCTGTTCCAGCTCGACCCGCCGGGCGATTTCCGAGCTGAGTCGGCGGTTGATGCGAATCACCACTGCCAGTATGCCGACCAGGAGCAGCAACGCAGGCAGGCCGTAAAGCAGCAAGTCTGACCAGAGCTGGCGGTAGTCGTGCACATTGCCGACCCACTTCTGCTGGATCTCGGCAACTTCGGCGGGGCTCATGTCCGCCATGACCTTGTCCAGGATGCCCACCAATATCTTGTTGTCTCGAGGGACGGCCATTGCCAACTGATAGCGATACGGCGTTTCCCCGCTGACATAAAGGCCTTCGAGCTTGAGTTGACGCAGGCTCCAGACGCTGGAGGCCAGATCGCCCACTACCGCGTCCACCTCGTCGGTCGCCAGGGCTTGCAGGGCTGAACTGACGTTGGGCAGCGCCACGAGGTTCAGGTCGGGGTGGTGGTTGCGCAGCAATTCATGGGGGGCATAGTTCTCCACCACGGCTATTTTCAGCCCGTACAGTTCCTTGAGGTTGTGCGGCTGGGCGCCACCGCGGTGGGCCAGGATGACGATGGGGAAATCCAGGTAAGGGCGGGTAAATGCCAGGTAGTTCTGACGCTCCGGTGTAGACATGATGCCCGGCAAAAGGTCTATCTTGCCCTGTGCGACCTGCTCCAGCACGGCGGTCCAACTGACCGGCTCGATGGGTGTGAGCTTGATGGCCAGCCGTTCACGAATGATGTCGACGTAGTCGGCGGCCAAGCCCTGATAGCGGCCCTGGTCGTCACGAAACTCAAACGGCGGCCATGAGGCATCGACACCCAGGCGCAGGTCGGGGTGGTCCTTGAGCCAGCGGAGCTCCTCGTCGGTGAGCGTCAACGCGCCAGCTGTTGCGGTCCAGGTCATCAATGACAGCAAAAGCGCGGCCGTCAGTCTGGGCATCACTGTCTCGTCATGGCTTGGTGAGGATGATTCGAGTGTAGACGGGCAACAGGGTGCTGAGGAGCGTAGCGAAGGGGATTTTATCTGTGCATAGCAAAACCCCCGGCAGGGCCGGGGGTTTTGAAGGTCACTCGTCGAGGAAGGAGCGCAGATGCTCGCTTCGCGTCGGGTGGCGCAGTTTGCGCAACGCCTTGGCTTCGATCTGACGAATCCGCTCACGGGTTACATCGAACTGCTTACCGACTTCCTCAAGGGTGTGGTCGGTATTCATGTCGATGCCGAAGCGCATGCGCAGTACCTTGGCTTCACGGGCAGTGAGGCCGGAGAGTACTTCGCGAGTCGCTTCCTTGAGACTCTCGACAGTGGCGACATCGATCGGAGACTGCATGGTGGAGTCTTCGATGAAGTCACCCAGATGGGAGTCTTCGTCATCACCGATCGGGGTTTCCATGGAGATCGGCTCTTTGGCGATCTTCAATACCTTGCGGATCTTGTCCTCGGGCATTTCCATGCGTTCGCCCAGCTCTTCCGGCGTCGGTTCGCGACCCATTTCCTGCAGCATCTGCCGGGAAATACGGTTGAGCTTGTTGATCGTCTCGATCATGTGCACCGGGATACGGATGGTGCGGGCCTGGTCGGCGATCGAGCGAGTGATCGCCTGACGGATCCACCAGGTGGCATAAGTCGAGAACTTGTAGCCGCGACGGTATTCGAACTTGTCCACCGCCTTCATCAGGCCGATGTTGCCTTCCTGGATCAGGTCGAGGAATTGCAGGCCGCGGTTGGTGTACTTCTTGGCGATGGAGATCACCAGACGCAAGTTCGCTTCGACCATCTCTTTCTTCGCGCGACGGGCCTTGGCCTCGCCGATCGACATGCGACGGTTGATGTCCTTGATCTCGGCGATGCTCAGGCCAGTCTCGGCCTCCAGCGCACTGAGCTTCTGCTGGCAGCGAACGATGTCCGGTTGCAAGCGAGCAATGGCTTCAGCGTATTTGCTCTTGCCCTTGGCCAGCGCATCGGTCCAGCTTTCGTCGACTTCGTTGCCAGGGAACTGGCGCAGGAAATCGGCACGCGGCATGCGGGCATCACGCACGCAAAGCTGCATGATCGCGCGCTCTTGCTGGCGCAAGCGATCCAGGGCGCTGCGAACACGTTCGACCAGGCCTTCGAATTGCTTGGGTACCAGCTTGATCGGCATGAACAGCTCGGCCAGTGCCAACAGCTCGGCAATCGCCTGCTTGTTGTTGCGGCCGTGCTTTTTCAGCGCCTTGCGGGTGATTTCCATCTGGTCGGCCACAGCGCCGAAACGCTGTGCTGCGATGATCGGATCTGGACCGCTTTCGGCTTCTTCCTCGTCGTCGCTCGCTTCGGCGTCGTCGTCATCGGTGTCGTCGTCGGCCTTGACGGCTTTCGCGTCGATCGGTGGCGGCACTTCGGCGGCAGGCGGCGCAATGCCGTCGTCCGGATCGATATAACCGCTCAAGACGTCGGACAGGCGGCCACCTTCGGTGGTGACGCGGGTGTACTCGGAGAGAATATGGTCAACCGTGCCAGGGAAGTGCGCGATAGCGCCCATCACTTCACGGATGCCTTCTTCAATACGCTTGGCGATTTCGATTTCGCCTTCACGTGTGAGGAGCTCTACCGTACCCATTTCACGCATGTACATGCGCACGGGGTCCGTGGTGCGACCAATGTCGGTCTCGACCGCTGCCAACGCTGCGGCCGCTTCTTCAGCGGCCGCCTCGTCGGTATCGGCGTCGGCCAGCATAAGGGCATCCTTATCTGGAGCAACCTCGAATACGTTGATCCCCATGTCGTTGATCATGCGGATGATGTCTTCCACCTGTTCCGGATCTGAAATATCCTCCGGCAGGTGGTCGTTGACCTCCGCGTAAGTCAGGTAGCCCTGCTCACGACCCAATAGGATCAACTCTTTGATACGAGACTGCTGTTGCGCTTTTCCGGACATAACACCCTATCCACTGAAGGTCTTGGCGGGCAAAAAACAAGCCGAGGATTATACCTGAGCTGTGACCTCACGCGCCAGTTGAGGTCGGGTTTGATGCGCAAACATTGCGGCTGAGTAAGTCGCGCAATTGGTTTTTCTCTTCGCTGGTCAACTCGCTCTGGCGAGCTTTTCGCAGAAGTTGTTCCAGGTTTCGCTCGCGTTGGCGGGCGGACAAGCTAGTAATGGTGTCGAAAAACTGTTGTTCAAGGTTGTCTCCCTCAATCAGCCATTCCTTCTCGGCCAGGGCCTTCAACAGGCGCCCCTGCTCGGTGCCGTGCCACCGTGCAATCAACTGGAAAGAGTTTAGCTTGGGGTTCTTCTGCACGGCTTCAAGGAGTGCGACCAGCAATTGCGTATTGCTGTGGTCCTCGGCGGCGAAGTGCCCGGCGTCCTCTACTTTTTCCGCCAGTTGCGGGTGATGCAGCAAGGTGCGCAAGGCGGCCAGTGTTGGTGGTTCGACGGCGGCCGGCACGCGCGGGGCACGTGGCTGGTCGCGATCGCCGCGCTTGCCGTTCTTGTCCCAGGGTTTCTTGTCCCATTTCTTGCCGCCACTGCCGGGTTTTTTCGGTGTCCATTCCTGCTGGGGGGCGTAATCCTGCTGAGGTTGATGATAGTCGGCGAAATCCGGCATCGCGTCGTAATCGATGCCCGGGTCATAAGCTGGTGGCGCCTCCTGGGGGGCGCTGTGCACCAGTTGATTGACCGCTTCACTGTTCAGGCCGGTGATCTCGCTCAGGCGCTGGCGCATGAGTGTGCGCAGGTTGGCGCCGGGCACCTTGTCGATCAACGGTGCCGCGAGGGTGGCCATGTGGGCCTTGCCTTCGAGGGAGCGTGGATCGGCTTCTTCGGTCAATTGCTGGAAAAAATAGTCGGCCAACGGCTGTGCGTGCTGGTTGATCCGCGCACGGAACGCATCGGTGCCTTCGGAGCGCACCAGTGTGTCCGGGTCCTCGCCCTCGGGCAGGAACAGGAAGCGTGCCCGCCGGCCGTCCTGCAGGCACGGCAAGGTCGCTTCCAGTGCGCGCCAGGCAGCATTGCGACCGGCCTGGTCGCCGTCGAAGCAGAACAGCACGTTGGGCACGACGCGAAACAGGCGCTTCATGTGCTCTTCGCTGGTGGCCGTGCCCAGGGTCGCCACAGCGTTGCGCAGGCCTTGTTGGGCCAGGGCAATAACGTCCATGTAGCCTTCGACGACAATGATTTCATCGAGGTTGCGGTTGTTCTTGCGTGCTTCGTACAGGCCATAGAGTTCCTGGCCCTTATGGAACACCGGGGTTTCCGGGGAGTTTAGGTATTTCGGCTTGTCGTCGCCCAGCACCCTGCCACCAAAGGCGATGATCCGTCCGCGCGTGTCGCGGATCGGAAACATGACCCGGTCGCGGAAGCGGTCGTAGCGCTTGCCGGTTTCGGCATTTTCAATCAGCAGGCCGGCGTCGATCATGGCGCGCTGTTGCAGCGTATCGCTGCTTAGGTGCTTGTACAGGTTGTCCCAGCCGGGCGGGGCGAAGCCGAGGCCGAAGTCCCGGGCGATTTCGCCGGTCAGGCCGCGGCCCTTGAGATAATCCACCGCAGCCTTGCGTGCCGGATGGCTTTTGAGGGCCTGGCGATAAAAATCCGCCGCCGCCGTCAGCAGTGGGTAAAGCGGAGAATCGGTCGGTTGGCGTGGCTTGTGCTGTCGACCGCTTTCCTCCCGGGGTATTTCCATGCCGGCGGCTTTGGCCAGTTCTTCGACGGCCTGGGGGAAGTCCAGGTTGTCGTGGTCCATGATGAAGCCGAGGGCATTGCCGCCAGCGCCGCAGCCGAAGCAATAGTAGAACTGCTTGTCGGGGCTGACGCTGAAAGAAGGCGTTTTTTCTTTATGGAACGGGCAGCAGGCCGTGTAGTTCTTGCCCGCTTTCTTCATTTGCAGGCGAGAGCTGACCACGTCGACGATGTCGGTGCGGTTCAGGAGGTCGTCAATAAAGCTCTGGGGAATCAGCCCGGCCATGGCGTTCTCATCATCACTGCGCGAAATATGGACCCGAAATCGGCAGGCGTAACCGAGTCTGGGTTTGAGGCACGCTAAATCGGTGGCTCGACCGGGTCGTCTGCATCATCGCTGTCGGGAAGTGTATCTGCCGATAATCCACTGACGTTAATAACTATCAGTATTCGACTGTTTGAATGTGTTGCGCTGAGTCCGGTAACGGCTGTTCAGGCCTCGGATAGCTCATGAAGCGGACACGCAGGCAGGTGCCTTGGGCTGATCGTCGTTAGAGGAATCAGGGTGTGCTCGTCGGTAGCCTTGGAAGGCTCGTCAGGAAAGACGTGCACCGCTGGCAAAAGAGCCAGGTCTGACGCGGTGAAGCAGGTTGTCTATGTCGCGTCTGCGACATTTGACAGTGAAGCATCAAGCGTTATTCCGCAAATGCCATAAGCCCGGCTTGAAGGCCGGGCTTGGCAGAAGCTTGCTACGGACGTCTGTGTATTAGTACAGACGTACGGCGCGGCGCTGTTCGCGCTGAACTTTCTTGGCGTGACGCTTAACAGCGGCTGCTGCCTTGCGCTTACGCTCAGAAGTCGGCTTCTCGTAGAATTCGCGGCTACGAACTTCAGCCAGAACACCGGCTTTTTCGCAGGAGCGCTTGAAACGACGCAGAGCTACGTCGAAGGGTTCGTTCTCTTTTACTTTGACGGCTGGCATCCAGAGCTACCTTCATTCATTACCGGGGTCAACATCCTCGCGGCAAAAGAGCACTTGAAGACGTCGGTTTTTAAGGGTTGCGGATGTTAACCCCTCAACGCTCGGAATGCAAAGCCTCTGATCGAAAACCGCTGGTCGGGGCACAACGCGGCGACTATTATGCGCGCCTTCGAATTCAGCCTCTACAAGGCGCAAACCCATGCTAGTACTGGGATTAGAAACCTCCTGCGACGAAACCGGTGTCGCACTTTACGACAGTGAACGTGGCCTGCTGGCCGATGCGCTGTTCAGCCAGATCGACCTGCACCGTGCCTACGGCGGGGTGGTGCCTGAGCTTGCCTCCCGCGATCACGTCAAGCGCATGCTGCCCTTGATCCGTCAGGTCCTGGCCGAAGCCAGCTGCGTGCCGACCGAGATCGACGGCATCGCCTACACCGCCGGCCCGGGCCTGGTGGGCGCGTTGCTGGTGGGCGCCTCCTGTGCCCAGGCGCTGGCCTTTGCCTGGGGGATTCCGGCCTTGGGCGTGCATCACATGGAAGGTCATCTGCTGGCGCCGATGCTGGAGTCGCAACCGCCGCAATTTCCGTTCGTCGCTTTGTTGGTATCGGGCGGCCATACGCAGCTCATTCGAGTCGATGGCATCGGCCAATACGAGTTGCTCGGCGAGACGCTCGATGATGCTGCCGGCGAAGCGTTCGACAAAACTGCAAAAATGATGGGCCTCAATTATCCCGGTGGGCCGGAAATTTCCCGGCTTGCGACGCAAGGGGTCGATGGGCGTTTCGTGTTCCCGCGGCCGATGTGCGACCGTCCCGGCCTGGATTTCAGTTTCAGCGGGTTGAAGACCTTCGCCCTGAACACTTGGCAGCAGTGCGTCAGCGCCGGGGACGACAGTGAACAAGCCCGTTGCGACATCTCGCTGGCGTTCCAGCAGGCCGTGGTGGAGACTTTGACCATCAAGTGCAAGCGTGCCCTCAAGCAGGCCGGGCTCAAGCGCCTGGTCATCGCGGGCGGCGTGAGCGCGAACAAGGCCTTGCGGACATCGCTGGAGAAAATGCTCGGCGACATGAAGGGCGACGTTTACTACGCCCGGCCGGAGTTCTGTACCGATAACGGCGCGATGATTGCCTTTGCCGGTTGCCAGCGCTTGCAGGCCGGCCAGCACGAAAGCCTGGCGATCAGCGTACAGGCGCGCTGGCCGATGGAGCAGTTGGCGCCCCTGTGAAGCGTCATTTAAAAATGCCGTTCGCGCCCGGCGAACAGGTCGCGTAGATTGCCCCGGTGACGCCAGACGATCAGCGCAACCAGCGCGGTCATCGGTAGCAAGGCCGCCGGTTCCTGCCAGGCCAGCAACGGCAGGGTCAGCGGCGTGGCGATCAGCGCGGCCAGGGAACTGGTGCGGGTCAGGTAGAACGTCAGCAGCCAGGCACAGACAGCCAGCAGGGCGGCGGGCGGGTACAAACCCAGCAACATGCCGGCGGCGGTGGCGACACCCTTGCCGCCACGAAAGCGAAAGTACAGCGGGAATAGATGGCCGATGACGGCGCAGACGCCAATCCAGGCCTGTTGCTGCAACGAGAGCCCTGCGAGGCTGGCGATCAATACCGGGACAAGGCCTTTGCAGAGGTCGCCCAGCAGGGTCAGGATGGCGAGTTTGCGTCCGGCCAGGCGCAGCATGTTGGTGGCGCCGGCATTGCCTGAGCCACTCATTCGCGGATCCGGGCGACCGGTCAGGCGGCTGAGCAAAATGGCGAAGGACAGCGAGCCGAGCAGGTAGGCGAGAATCGCCAGTAACCAAAACATGCTAACTATTCCGGGCGAGGACGCCCTGATTCTAACGGCGCATTGCGCCCTTGTCGTGCTGCGGAGAAGAGTGCTTGGACAGAGTGTTTATCGAGGGCCTGGAAGTCGACACGGTAATCGGGGCCTACGACTGGGAGCGAGGCATCCGGCAGTGCCTGCGGCTTGACCTGAGCTTCGCCTGGGACAACCGTCCGGCCGCTGCTGGCGACGACCTGACCCTGGCGCTCGACTATGCCAGCGTGTCGTCGCGCATCCAGGCATTTGCCGAACAGGCGCAGTTCCAATTGGTCGAGACCTTTGCCGAGCGACTGGCCCAGGAGCTCATGGATGAGTTCAAGATCACCTGGCTGCGTCTGAAATTAACCAAGCCTGGCGCCGTACCGGCGGCCAGCGGCGTTGGTGTGGAGATCGAGCGCGGATGTCGCTGACTCAGGTTTTTCTCGGGCTCGGCAGCAATATCGAGCGCGAAGCCCATCTGTGCGCCGGTCTTGAAGCCCTGGCCGGTTTCCTGGTGGACATCCGCTGTTCGGCCGTGTTCGAGAGCCAGCCGGTGGGTATCAAGAGCGGGCCATTCTTCAATTTCGTCGTCTCGGCCTTCACGGATCTGCCGCTGATGGAGCTGGATCGTCGTCTCAAGTTCATCGAGGCGGACAACGGTCGCTATGCGCCGGACCGCAAGGGGCTGCCGCTGGATATCGACGTGTTGTTGTATGGCGAACAGGTCGGCAACTTCGATGGGTTGATCTTGCCGCGCGCGGAAATCCTCAAGAACGCCTTCGTCCTATGGCCTTTGTCGTTGATTGCGCCGGACCGGATTCATCCCGGTGTAGGCAAAAGCTTCGCTACCTTGTGGGATGAGTCGCAGATTGATCAGGTACTGGCGCCAGTGGCGTTCGAATGGCGTGGCCAGCCGCTCACGCCTTCGAATCTGCTGTGAGGCGCCTGCCGCCATCGCGAGCCTGCTCGCGATGGCGGCGTTACATCCGGCCGGAATGCGAACTGACCTGAAAACGCCCGTCAGCTCGCCGCCTCCTTATAGGCCTTCAACGCCTTGAGCCGCTCGCGCTTGATCGCCTCACCCAGCTCCGGTCCCTTGAAGCCTTTCTCCAGCAAGGGCTGCACCGCCACTGCGCGGGCTGCTGCCGCTGCGCCGCGCAAATAATCAGCCTGTGGATAACTTCTGTCTTCAAGCCCTTTGCGCCCCCGCGCATCCATCTCACAGGCTGCGATGAATTCCTCGAAGCGCTGAGGTCGACGGTACACATCGAAACTCTGCAGCAGCTCAAGCAAAGTGGACGCCTTGAGTTCAAGCGCGCGATGACCATGGGTGTGGTATTGGCCTACCAGTAACGCCAATTCCTGGCAGTCGCGAGGCGCCTTGAAGCGCTCGTTGACCGCTTTGATCAGCTTCAACCCCGTGTGCTCATGGGCGATGTGTCGCGGCCATTCGTGTTGGGGCGTCAGGCCTTTGCCCAGGTCATGGAGCAGGCAGGCCCAGCGGACTGTCAGTGGTTGTTGGTGCAGGGCGGCTTGTTCCAGCACGCTCAGGGTATGGACGCCGGTGTCGATTTCCGGGTGATGGGCTTCAGGCTGGGGTACGCCAAACAGCGCATCGACCTCTGGCATCAGGACCTTGAGGGCCGTGCAGTCGCGCAAGACCTGGATAAATACCTGCGGCTGTTTTTCCATGAGGGCGCGGGAAATTTCTTTCCAACTGCGCTCGGCCGTCAGTGCTTCCAGCTCGCCGGACTCGCTGAGTTGGCGCATCAGTTCAAGGGTTTCGCCTGCCACCTTGAAACCCAGCGGGGCATAACGCGCGGCGAAGCGGGCAACCCGCAGGACTCGGAGCGGATCTTCGGCGAAAGCGGGGGAAACGTGGCGTAGCACCCGGGCTTCCAGGTCGCGCTGGCCGTGGTACGGATCGGTCAGGTTGCCGTGGTCATCCTCGGCCATGGCGTTGATCGTCAGGTCCCGGCGAACCAGATCCTCTTCCAGGGTCACTTCAGGGCTGGCATGGAACACGAAGCCGCCATAGCCTCGGCCGCTCTTGCGTTCGGTGCGGGCGAGGGCGTATTCCTCGCCGCTCTTTGGGTCTAGGAATACCGGAAAATCGGCTCCCACCGGGCGAAACCCCTTGGCGAGCATTTCCTCGGCGGTGGCACCCACCACGACCCGATCGATGTCGGTGACGGGAATGCCTAGCAGGCGGTCGCGAACGGCGCCGCCGACTTTATAGATCTGCATAAAAAACCTCCGTTGGTCCGACAGGATAACCTTTGCGTCGGACGTCCGGAGGCGAAAACGGAATCAAAGATGAATGACGGCCAGGTCCAGGCGACCGTAGTCTCCTTCGGCTTGTTCGCCTCTTGGGGGGACGTGATGGGTTTTCATCACCTGGTCGCCTTGCAGGGTTTCCAAGTGGATGTCGAAACCCCAGAGGCGATGCAGGTGCTTGAGCACTTCGTCGGTGGAGTCGCCCAGTGGTTTGCGGTTGTGTGCCTGGTGCCGCAGGGTCAGCGAGCGATCCCCGCGGCGGTCAATGCCGTAGATCTGCACATTGGGTTCGCGATTGCCCAGATTGTACTGCGCCGCCAGGGTTTCGCGAATGATGCGGTAGCCGCTCTCATCGTGAATGGCAGGTACCAGCAGGTCATCTTTCTGATCGTCATCGAGGATGCTGAACAGTTTCAGGTCGCGGATCACCTTGGGCGAGAGGTACTGCAGGATGAAACTTTCATCCTTGAAGCTGCTCATGGCGAATTTAATGGCGGACAACCAGTCCGAGCCGGCAATTTCCGGGAACCAGCGACGATCTTCCTCGGTGGGGTTTTCGCACATGCGCCGGATGTCGCGGTACATGGCGAAACCCAGTGCGTAAGGGTTGATACCGCTGTAGTACGGGCTGTCGAAACCAGGCTGGAACACCACGCTGGTGTGGGACGTCAGGAACTCCATCATGAAGCCGTCTGTGACCAGGCCCTCGTCATACAGGTCGTTCATCAGCGTGTAGTGCCAGAACGTGGCCCAGCCCTCGTTCATGACCTGGGTTTGGCGCTGTGGATAGAAGTACTGGGCGATCTTGCGCACGATGCGCACGATTTCCCGCTGCCACGGCTCCAGCAGCGGCGCATGTTTTTCAATGAAATAGAGAATGTTCTCCTGGGGCTCGGCAGGGAACCGGGCATTGTCTTTTTCGTTGTACTTGTCTGCACCTTTGGGAATGGTGCGCCACAGATCGTTGATCTGTTTTTGCAGGTGCTCTTCGCGATCCTTCTGGCGCCGACGTTCTTCTTCGGCGGAAATCGGATACGGCCGCTTGTAGCGGTCCACGCCGTAGTTCATCAGGGCGTGGCAGGAGTCCAGCAGGTCCTCCACCGCGTCGATACCATGGCGCTCCTCGCATTGCATGATGTACTGCTTGGCGAACACCAGGTAATCGATGATCGAGCTGGCATCGGTCCAGGTGCGGAACAGGTAGTTGCCCTTGAAGAAGCTGTTGTGCCCATAGCAGGCATGCGCCACCACCAGGGCCTGCATGCAGATGGTGTTTTCTTCCATCAGGTAGGCGATGCAAGGATCGGAGTTGATGACGATCTCATAGGCCAACCCCATCTGGCCCCGGCTGTAGGATTTCTCGGTACTGAGGAAGTGCTTGCCGTAGGACCAGTGGTGATAGCCCAGCGGCATGCCGACCGACGCGTAGGCGTCCATCATCTGCTCGGCGGTGATCACTTCGATCTGGTTCGGGTAGGTGTCGAGGGCATAACGGTCCGCGATACGGCTGATTTCGCGGTCGTAGGCCTTGATCAGCTCGAATGTCCATTCGGAGCCGGTGGAAATAGGCTGGCGCTTCTGCTCTTTTTTGGCGGTCATGTCACTAACCTGCGCTGGAAGAGTTCACGGAAGACCGGGTAGATATCCCCGGCCGAGACCAATTGCTGTTGGGCAAATGTGTCGGAAAAAGCTTCGGCAATCCGTTCGTATTCGTACCACAAGGCCTGGTGTTCGCGTGGAGTAATTTCCACGTAGGTGTAGTACTGGACGAACGGCATGATCTGGTTGATCAGGATGTCACGGCAGATCGGTGAATCGTCGTTCCAGTTGTCACCGTCCGACGCCTGGGCCGCATAGATGTTCCATTCGTTGGCGGGGTAGCGCTCGGCCATGATTTCCTGCATCAGCTTCAGGGCGCTGGAGACGATGGTGCCGCCGGTTTCCCTGGAATAGAAGAATTCCTCTTCATCCACTTCCCGGGCGCTGGTGTGATGGCGGATGAACACTACATCGATCTTGTCGTAGTTCCGTTTCAGGAACAGGTACAGCAAGATGAAGAAGCGCTTGGCGATGTCCTTGGTGGCTTGGGTCATAGAGCCGGAGACGTCCATCAGGCAGAACATCACCGCCTTGGAGCTGGGGTTTGGCTGTTTCACCAGCAGGTTGTACTTGAGGTCGAACGTGTCGAGGAACGGTACGCGATGGATGCGGGCGCTGAGTTTCTCGATTTCCGCTTCAAGGTCCTGAATGTCGCCAAAATTGTCGGGTTCTTCGCGTTTCAGGCGGGCCAGTTCTTCCTTCACCTCGCGTAGTTTTGCCCGGCTGCTGCCCGACAGCGCGATACGCCGGGCGTGGGCTGAGCGAAGGGTGCGGATGATGTTGATGCGTGATGGATTGCCTTCGTTACTGATACCGGCACGCACGGTCTTGAAGGTGTCGGTGCCGGTCAGGTGACGCTTGACCAGGTTCGGCAGCTCCAGGTCTTCGAACATGAACTCCAGGAATTCCTCCTGGGTGATCTGGAACACGAACTCATCCATGCCTTCGCCGGAGTTGCCGGCCTTGCCGGGGCCCTTGCCGCCGCCTCCGCCCTGGGGACGGGGGATGTGCTCGCCACTGGTGAATTCCTTGTTGCCGGGGTGCACGACGGTCTGTTTGCCACCGCGACCATGGTGAAGCACCGGCTCGTCGATGTCGCGACCGGGGATACTGATCTGTTCGCCGTGTTCCATGTCGGTAATGGAACGCCGGCTGACCGCCTCTTCGACGGCCTTCTTGATGTGGTCACGGTAACGCCGCAGAAACCGCTGGCGGTTCACCGTGCTCTTGTTCTTGCCATTAAGGCGTCGGTCGATCACATAGCTCATAGGCCCCTCCAGAGGAGCTTCAAGTCGTAAGCTTCAAGCTGCAAGGGGCGTGGCGTCGAGCCATGGGCTCAACGCCGGTCCCTTACAGGCTGTAGCTAGAAGCTTGCCGCTGCTTACTGCGATTTCCGGACCCGCAGATACCACTCGGAGAGCAGTCGTACCTGTTTGTCGGTATAGCCACGTTCGACCATGCGTGTGACGAAATCGTTGTGTTTTTGCTGGTCCTCCTTGCTGGCCTTGGCGTTGAAGCTGATGACTGGCAGCAGGTCTTCGGTGTTGGAGAACATTTTCTTCTCGATGACCACCCGCAGCTTTTCATAGCTGAGCCAGGTTGGGTTCTTGCCGTTGTTGTTGGCCCGGGCGCGCAATACGAAGTTGACGATCTCGTTGCGAAAGTCCTTCGGATTGCTGATGCCCGCCGGTTTCTCGATTTTTTCCAGTTCCTCGTTGAGGGCCACGCGATTGAGGATTTCGCCGGTTTCCGGGTCGCGGTATTCCTGGTCCTGGATCCAGAAGTCTGCGTACAGCACGTAGCGGTCGAAGATGTTCTGGCCGTACTCGCTGTAGGACTCCAGGTACGCCGTCTGGATTTCCTTGCCGATGAACTCGATGTAGCGCGGGGCCAGGTATTCCTTGAGGAAACGCAGGTAGCGCTCGCGGGTTTCGGCCTGGAATTGCTCTTGCTCGATCTGCTGTTCCAGCACATACAGCAGATGAACCGGGTTGGCCGCGATCTCGTGAGGGTCGAAGTTGAAGACCTTGGACAGGATCTTGAACGCGAAGCGTGTGGACAGCCCGTTCATCCCTTCGTCGACCCCCGCATTGTCGCGGTATTCCTGGATCGATTTGGCCTTCGGATCGGTGTCCTTGAGGTTTTCACCGTCGTACACGCGCATCTTCGAATAGATGTTGGAGTTTTCCGGTTCCTTGAGGCGCGACAGCACCGTGAACTGGGCAAGCATCTTCAGGGTGTCGGGTGCGCAATGGGCCTTGGACAGCGAACTGTTGAACAGCAGCTTGTCGTAGATCTTCACCTCATCGCTCACTCGCAGGCAGTACGGCACCTTGACGATGTAGATCCGGTCGATGAAGGCCTCGTTGTTCTTGTTGTTGCGGAAGGTATGCCATTCCGATTCGTTGGAGTGGGCCAGCAGGATGCCGGTGAACGGAATGGCCCCCAGCCCCTCGGTGCTGTTGTAGTTACCTTCCTGAGTGGCGGTCAGCAGCGGGTGCAGCACCTTGATGGGCGCCTTGAACATTTCGACGAATTCCATCAGGCCCTGGTTGGCCCGGCACAGCGCACCCGAATAGCTGTAGGCGTCGGCGTCGTTCTGTGGGAATTCTTCCAGTTTACGGATATCGACCTTGCCCACCAGGGCGGAAATATCCTGGTTGTTTTCGTCACCCGGTTCGGTCTTGGCCACCGCGATCTGGTTGAGGATCGATGGGTAGAGCTTGACCACCTTGAACTGGCTGATGTCACCGCCGAACTCGGCCAGGCGCTTGGTTGCCCAGGGCGACATGATGGTATTGAGATAGCGGCGTGGAATACCGAAGTCTTCCTCGAGGATCGCGCCATCTTCAGTGGCGTTGAAAAGTCCTAGAGGCGATTCGAACACCGGTGAGCCCTTGATGGCGTAGAAGGGCACTTTTTCGATCAGTTGCTTGAGCTTCTCGGCCAGGGACGATTTACCACCACCCACGGGGCCGAGCAGATAAAGGATTTGTTTCTTCTCCTCCAGGCCTTGGGCGGCGTGGCGGAAATAGGACACGATTTGTTCGATGCATTCTTCCATCCCGTGGAAGTCCGCAAAGGCCGGATAGCGGCGAATCACCTTGTTGGAAAAAATTCGCGAGAGCCTCGAGTTGGTCGAGGTATCCAGCAGCTCCGGTTCTCCGATGGCCAGCAACAGACGCTCCGCAGCCGATGCATAGGCACTGCGGTCCTGCTTGCAGAGTTCGAGGTATTCCTGCAGCGAGTATTCCTCCTGCCGCGTGGACTCGAAACGTTGCTGGAAGTGGCTAAAAATGCTCATGACGTCACCTCGCTCGATACGTGGAGCCGGTGTCGGATCAATCAGTCGATGCTGGACAGCCGCTGGGAACCCAGTTGCCGTTTTACCCCCCAGAATGCTTTCAAGCATGCAGGCTCTTGAAAGCTGACTCCCGATGACCCGCGCGCCGGTGTACCGGCTCTCCCCTGTTTTGGATGGCCTGAGGCTAAGGATAGTTCGGAATCACGGAGGTAAAGGTGGAATACGTAATTAGTTATGGCAGACCGTTCGTCTGCCATTGCTCAAGCCCACGGTTCACGCGGGCTTGGACGGCATAAAAAATTATTCGTGATTGTCTTGCGCTGTTTCTGAAGGATAAGTCGCACGCCACAACTCAAAACCGCCGTCCAGGCTGTAGACGTCGCGGAAGCCCTGGCTGACCAGATAGGCGGCTGCGCTCTGGCTGGAGTTGCCGTGATAGCAGACCACGACCGTAGGCGCATCGAGGTCGGCGGCCCGGATGAAGTCGGCGATGGAATGGTTGTCCAGATGCCGGGAGCCACTGATATGCGAAGCCGCAAAAGTGGCTGGGTCGCGGACGTCGACGACGACCGCGCCTTGCTCGCGCAGGGCCTGGGCCTGTTCCGGGGGGATGCGTTTGAATTCGCTCATGAGGGGCTCCTGTAGCTGAAGCGCAACGCCGGTCAAACGGCAGTGCCGGCCGGCAATGGTGCAGTGGACGGGTGATGGGTTTTGGCGTGGCCCTGTTCATCGCAATCGCAATGTAGTTGCTCGCCAGTGTCGACGTTCATCAGGGTCATGGCGCTGCCCCACACGCAACCGGTGTCGAGGGCGAAGACGCCGGGTTCGTCGGATTGGCCGCCGAGTGCGGCCCAGTGCCCGAAAATGATCTTCAGGTTACGGGTCTTGCGCTCACTGTGCTTGAACCAGGGGGCATAGCCGGGTGGCGCCGTCTCGATACCTTCCTTGCCCTTGAGATCGAGCTTGCCGTCGCGGGTGCAGAAGCGCATGCGCGTGAAATAATTGGTGATGACGCGAAGACGAGCGCTGCCGGTGAGGTCGTTGTCCCACTTGACCGGCTCGTTGCCGTACATGCCGTCCAGGTAGGGGGCGAACAGGTTGTCGTCGCGCAATGCCTGTTCGACTTCGCCAGCGCACTTGAGCGCCTTGCGCAGGGACCACTGGGGCGGGATGCCGGCATGGACCAGTGCAAGGTTGCGCGCCTCGTCGTAGTGCATGAGCTTCTGCTGGCGCAACCACTCCAGCAGTTCAACGCAATCGGGGGCGTCGAGAATTTCGCTCAAGGTGTCGGACTTTTTCAGGCGCTCGATGTTCTGCCAGGCAGCCAGCAGATGCAGGTCGTGGTTACCGAGCACGCACACCAGCGACTGGCGTATGCGGTAGAGAAAACGCAACGTCTCAAGGGACTGCGGGCCACGGTTGACCAGGTCGCCCACCAGCCACAGCGTGTCTTTTTGAGGATCGAAAGCAACGCGCTCCAGCAAGCATTTGAGCGGGTCGAGGCAGCCTTGCAGGTCGCCGACCGCATACGTGGCCATTAGTGCAGGGCCCCGGGCACGGCCAGGCGAAAGGGTTTGATGACGGCGTCGAAGCGTTTGCCGTCCTCGGCGAGCATCTGGTAGGTGCCCTGCATGGTGCCGACCTTGGTCGTCATCACCGTGCCGCTGCTGTAGCTGTGGCTCTTGCCTGCATCGATCAACGGCTGCTGGCCGACCACCCCTTCGCCACGCACCTCTTCGACATGGCCATCGCCGTCGGTGATGATCCAATGCCGTGACAGCAGCCTGGCCGGCAAGGAGCCGTTATTGCGCACGGTAATGCTGTAGGCGAAAGCGAAGCGGTCATGCTCGGGTTGCGACTGTTCTGCCAGAAAACGGGTGGTGACGCTGACGTCGACCTGGTAACGAGGATCGGACATGCAAAAAGGCCTTAAAAACGAAGCGGGACGCGGGCGCGACTCAGGAGATCAGTCTAGGCCAAGTATCGGGTAGTAGACCAGACTGGTGTACTGCCCGATAGCGATCGTCACCCGTTCAGTTGGCGTCGACTTGCGGGGCGACCTGTTCACTGAGTTTGTCGGCCAGGCGCACGAACGCTGCCAGGTCCAACTGCTCTGGGCGCAGGCTGCCATCGACGCCGGCAGCTTCGATTTCGGTGCTGCTGAGCAATAGTTTCAGGGTGTTGCGCAAGGTCTTGCGGCGCTGGTTGAACGCTTCGCGTACCACCCGCTCCAGCAGGCGATGATCCTTGGCCGGGTGCGGCAGGACGGCATGGGGCACCAGGCGGACAATGGCCGAGTCGACTTTCGGCGGCGGGTTGAACGCGCCCGGGCCTACGTTGAACAGGTGTTCGACCCGGCAATGGTACTGGACCATGATCGACAGGCGACCCCAGTCACCACCGCCAGGGCCGGCAGCGAGACGCTCGACCACTTCTTTCTGCAACATGAAATGCATGTCGCGGATCAGGCCGGCGTTGCTCAGCAGGTGGAAGATCAGCGGCGTGGAGATGTTGTACGGCAGGTTTCCCACCACCCGCAGGCTGTTCGGCGCAGCGTTCAGGCTATTGAAGTCGAACTTCAGCGCGTCGCCCTGGTGCAGGCTGAAATTGCTCCTGCCGGCGAACTGCTGGTTGAGGATCGGCACCAGGTCCTTGTCCAGTTCCACCACGTCCAGTTGCGCGCCGCTGTCGAGCAGGCCCTCGGTCAGGGCGCCCTGGCCCGGGCCGATTTCCAGCAGGCGGTCGTCGGGCTTGGCCCGGATCGAGCGCAGGATGCGATCGATCACGCCGGCGTCATGCAGGAAGTTCTGGCCGAAACGCTTGCGCGCGCGGTGTTGGTATTGCTCGGTCATAAATGGGTCTCGGCCATCTGGTAGGCGGTTTCCAGCGCGACTTGGAGGCTGCCGGTATCGATCTTGCCGCTGCCGGCCAGGTCCAGGGCAGTGCCATGGTCCACGGAGGTGCGGATGATCGGCAGGCCCAGCGTCAC
This sequence comes from Pseudomonas sp. NFACC16-2, assembly GCF_900119205.1. Classification (NCBI taxonomy): domain Bacteria; kingdom Pseudomonadati; phylum Pseudomonadota; class Gammaproteobacteria; order Pseudomonadales; family Pseudomonadaceae; genus Pseudomonas; species Pseudomonas sp. NFACC16-2. The sequence goes on from NZ_FPIX01000007.1 coordinate 158,909, forward strand.
GTTGACCGCCGCGCCGAAACCTTTGTACTTCAGCACGGGCAGGCCCTGGTCGTGGTACATCGCCAGCACCGCGTCGCAGTGCTCCAGATATTTGGGGGTAAACAGAGTGTCGGCAGGCAGCGGGCCACGCAGGTCCATGCCCTCGCTGCGCAGGCGCTCCAAAGTGGGTTCGATGATGTCGATTTCTTCACGGCCCAGGTGTCCGCCTTCACCCGCGTGGGGATTGAGCCCGCAAACGAGGATGCGCGGCCGGGCGATGCCGAATTTTTCCTGCAAGTCGGCGTGCAGGATGCGCGTGACCCGCTCCAGGCGTTCCGGGGTGATGGCGTCGGCGACGTCCCGCAAGGGCAGGTGAGTGGTCACCAGGGCCACACGCAGCCCACGGGTAGCGAGCATCATCACCACTTGCGCGGTGTGGGTCAGGTCCGCCAGGAATTCGGTGTGCCCGGAAAAGGCAATCCCGGATTCGTTGATCACGCCTTTGTGCACCGGTGCGGTGATCATGCCGGCGAACGCACCGTCCAGGCAGCCCTGGCCGGCGCGGGTCAGGGTCTCGAGGACGAACGCGGCGTTGGCCTTGTCCAACTGCCCTGTGACGACCGGAGCACCCAGGGGCGTATCCCAGACATACAGGCTGTTGGCGGGCGCCGGGACGTCCGGCCAGGCTTGCGAGGTCACGGGCAACAGGTTGACGACCAGCCCCAGTTGCGCGGCCCGCTCAAGGAGCAGGTCGCGACTGGTGATGGCAATCAGGGGGTGTGGCTGGGCTTGCGAGGCGAGCAGCAGGCACAGGTCGGGACCAATGCCGGCTGGTTCGCCGGGGGTCAGCGCGAAACGCTTGGGTTTCACTGCGCTGCCTGGTCTGCACCAGGAAGTTTGATTTCAACGTAGGCTTCGTCGCGAATCTGACGCAGCCAGGTTTGCAGCTCTTCGTCGTATTTGCGGTTGCGCAAGACAGTCATTGCCTGCTGTTCGCGAGCCTGGGTGGTGCTGTCAGTGGCGCGGCGGCCAAGGACTTCCAGCACGTGCCAGCCATAAGGGCTCTTGAACGGTTTGGACAACTGGCCTTGCGGCGTGTCGGCCATGACCTGGCGGAACTCGGGAACCAGCGCATTGGGGTCAACCCAATTCAGGTCGCCGCCGTTGAGGGCCGAGCCCGGGTCTTCGGAAAAACTCTTCGCCAGTTCAGCAAAGTCTTCGCCCGCTTCGATGCGGTCGTAAAGTTTTTCCGCCAGGCGCTTGGTCTCGGCTTCGCTGCGAATTTCGCTTGGCTTGATCAGGATGTGGCGAACATGGACTTCGTCACGGACCTGGGTTCCGCCACCGCGTTTTTCCAGCACTTTCAGGATAATGAAGCCACCAGGGGTGCGTGCTGGCTGGGTGATGTCGCCCACGGCCATGGCGCTCAGTTCACGGTCGAACGGAGGCGGCAGCTGAGCGGGTTTTCTCCAGCCCATGTCACCGCCTTCCAGGGCGTTGTCGCTGCCCGACTTGGCAATGGCCATTTGGCCGAAATCAGCGCCTTGCTTGAGTTGCTGGTAGACATCCATTGCCTGGCGATAAGCGCTCTGGATCGCTTCGGAGTTGGCGCTTTCCGGGGTCGGAATCAGGATGTTCGCCAAGTGCAGTTCTTCGGAAAGCTGCATCTTGCCCAGGTCCGAGGCGAGGAAGTTTTTCACTTCCTGCTCCGACACCTGGATGCGTTCGGCCACACGGCGCTGGCGCACACGGCTGATAACCATTTCGCGGCGGATCTGATCACGGGCGTCCTCGTAGGAGAGGCCGTCGCGAGCCAGGGCGGCGCGGAACTGGTCGATGCTCATGTTATTGCGCTGGGCAATGGTGCCGACGGCCTGGTTCAGTTCTTCATCGGTGATGCGAATGCCAGAGCGTTCGCCGATCTGCAACTGCAGGTTTTCGACGATCAGGCGTTCGAGCACTTGCTGGTCCAGCACGCCCGGAGGCGGCAGGCCACCGCCACGCTTGGCGATGGTTTGCTGCACTTCATGGACGCGCTGGTCCAGCTGGCTCTGCATGACCACGTCGTTATCGACAATGGCCACCACTTTATCGATGGACTGTACCGCGGCGTTGGCCGCGGTACCCAGGAACAGCGCGCCCAGCATCAGCGGGCGCAGACAATCAGAAAGCTTGGTCTTCACGTTCACGATAACCTTGGATGCCTTTGTCGAGGAAGCTCTCTACCTTGGCGCCAGTAAGGCCGCCGAGTCCCTTCAGAACAATTTGGAGGAAGACGCCGTGGTCGCCTTTTTCGTTTTCCGGGGCGGCCTGACTGAACTCTTCATAGTCGACCCAGTAACGGTTGATCAGGCGCAGTTTCCAGCAGCAGTTGTCATATTCGAAACCACCGAAGGCTTCCAGGGTGCGGTTGCGGTTGTAGTCATACTGCCAGCGGCTGATTGCATTCCACTGCGGCACGATTGGCCAGATGACCGAGAAGTCGTGCTGCTTGATCTTGTAGTAGTCCTTCACGTAGTTCGGATCACCCGGTCGGCCGTAGTCGCCACCGCCCACTTGCCATTGACCAGTGGTCTCGTCGTAACGGACCTGATCGTTGCGATAGCGATAACCGGCGTTGATGACCTTGTTCGGGTTGTCTTCCGGCTGGTAGTGGAACATCGCGCTGCCCGAGCGAGGACTGTGGGTATCCGGGTCCCAGTTGTAGGTGGCCGTGGTGCGCCAGTCGCGGTTCCAGCGGTATTCGTATTCCAGTGCGTATGGGGAAACGTCCGACTTGGCGTCTTCGCGTGTCTTGAAGTCGATGCCTGGAAGTTGGACTTCGCGATCCTTGAAGTAAAGGGCCTGCCCGACGCTGATGCGCTGGCGCTCGAAGCCGTTTTCCTCGATCCAGCGGCTGGTCACACCCAAGGACAGCTTGTTCTCGTCGCCGACACGGTCGGAGCCGGTAAAGCGGTTGTCCCGAAACAGCGAGGAATAGCTGAAAGTCGATTCGCTGGTATCGAAGACCGGAATATCGCTCTGATCCTCCTCTGGTACGTAGAGGTAGAACAGGCGTGGTTCCAGGGTCTGGCGATAGTTGGTGCCGAACCATTGGGTATCGCGGTCAAAATATAGGCCGCTGTCAATGCTGGCGATCGGAACACCACGGCTCTGGCTACTGCTGTACGTGCCACGTAGGCGGTCGGCCTCGGCGTTCTGTAGGGCAACCTGCGATTTGCCTCTGCCATCCAGATCCAAGTCATATTGGGTGTACTGATATTTCAGGGATGGCTTGATGTAGCCATAGCTGGCTTCCATCGGCAGGCTCATGACCGGCGCCAAATTCAGGCGATTGCCGTTAGCCCGCGCAAGGCCACGGATGTTGTTATCCAGCCACGGTGTTGTATCGCCTTCTTCGTTGCTGTAAAGGCCATTCCTCAAATCCCGATCAAACCGAACCAATTCCGTCTTGTAAGCGAAATCCAGGCCATACGGATGCTGAGGCAGTGCGCCATCAAAGGTGATCTGCGGCAGGCGGTTATAGGGCGTGATCTTCGAAATCGTCGCCATCTGATACGCCTGGGCGTTCACTCGTGCAATGTAGTTGTCGCCGCGATAGCTCACCGCACCCTGCTGGTTCACATAATCCTTGGACTCAACACCAATCTGATCGGTCTGCAAATCTTGGAAATAATAAGGATCGCTGATCTTGGTGTAATCGACTTCCGTCAGCACACGCGAATCCAACCCGCCCTTGTGCTGCCAGTTGTACATGTAACGGGTCTTGCTGTAGTCGGACTGCTTGGCGCGTTCGTCTTCTTCGTCGTTGAGGTACGCCGCGCCGAACTGACCTTCGCTGGACTTGGTCAGGTAGCGGAACTCGCCTTCCATCAACAGGCCACGCTTGCCCATGTAGCGCGGGTACAACGTGGCATCGTAGTTCGGTGCCAGGTTGAAGTAGTACGGGGTGACCAGCAGGAAGCCGGTATCGCTGCCGCTGCCGATGGTCGGCGGCAGGAAGCCGGACTGGCGACGGTCGTCGATCGGGAAATAAATATAAGGTGTGTACAGGACTGGAATGTCCTTGACCCGCAGCGTCACGTTGGTCGCGGTACCGAAGCCGGTGGCCGGGTTCAGGGTGATGTTGTTGCCCTTGAGCGTCCAGGCGTTGCTGTTCGGTTCGCACGTGGTGTACGTACCGTCCTTGAGGCGGATGATCGCGTTCTCGGCGCGCTTGGCGTACAGCGCGTTACCGCGGATGCGCGACTTGTGCATCACGTATTCGGCGTTGTCGACCTTGGCTTCGCCGGTGTCCAGCTGTACATCGGCATGGTCGCCGACGATCAGTGCACCGTTGTCGCGAACGCGTACGTTACCGCTCAGCTCACCGCGGTTCTCAGCCTGGTACAGGCTGGCCTCGTCGGCCTCGACCTGCATGCTGCCCTGGCGCATGACCACGTCGCCGGCCAGGGTCGCCACCTGTTCTTCCTGCTGATAGCGCGAAGCCTTGGCGCCCAGGAAGGTAGGAGCGTCGCTCTTGGCCGTCTTGTCGTTCATGCCAGGACGGGTCGGCTCGATATAGGCACCCGAGCAGTAAGGGCCGGTTTCAGCCAATTGCGCCGGGGTGAGGTTCTCCCGTGGAACCCAATCCAGGTGACTGTAGTCTGCACTGCGCGACTTCAGGCCACGGCCCTTGGCTTCGGTAACGAGCATCGGCTTTTCGCCGGCTTCCTCGCCCGAGCTGCTGTCGGCCGGAGCCGCGCCGCTGTCGGAAACCGCACTGCCGTCATGCACGGGACGCGGCGGCAACGCGGCGGCCGGTGTCTTGGGCGCACAGTCCCAGGCACCCGAAGCGGAGACGGAGCAGTCATACTGCTGCGCCGCGACGACGAATGAAGAGGCCAGGGGTTGCAGGGCCAGCAGACTGCCGGTGACCAGCAACGGAAATTTTTTACGAAACGCGGGGGATTTCAATGCCATCTTATTAGTCCGGGCTTCCTGCGTGCCATCTGCCCGCGGTGTGGGCCGCACGCCTCTCGATGGTCTGAAAAAGATGCTGGATAATAAAGCATGACCCGCTTGACGGCTAGCGCCGTCGGAGACCCTTGCAATGCCCGACCAAGATGTACGCTTGCAACACCTGAAAGTTTGGCTCGATGAACAACTGCCGATCCTTTTCACTCGACAGGGCTGGGGCTCCGTACCCCCGGCCACGTTGACCGCCGCCAGCAGTGACGCGAGTTTCCGGCGTTATTTCCGCTGGGAAGGCGAGGGTCGCAGTTTGATCGTAATGGATGCGCCACCGCCCCAGGAAAACTGCAAACCCTTCGTGGATATTGCTTTTTTGCTGGCGAAATCCGGCATTAACGTGCCAAAAATTTATGCCGAAGACCTCGATCGCGGCTTTCTTTTGCTCAATGACTTGGGCAATCAAACCTATCTGGACGTGATCAGCGGCGAAAATGCCGACGATTTATTCCGCGATGCCCTGCAAGCCCTGCTGGCTTTCCAGCAACTGCCAATGGTTGCGCCGTTGCCGAGCTACGATGTCGCGTTGCTGCGTCGGGAGCTGGAATTGTTCCCCGAGTGGTACGTCAAGCGCGAGCTGGGGATCGAATTGGATTCGGCCCAGCAGCAACTCTGGCAGCAGGCCAGCGAGCTGCTGATCGACAGCGCCCTGGCCCAGCCCAAAGTGCTGGTGCACCGGGACTACATGCCACGCAACCTGATGCTCAGCGTGCCGAACCCCGGCGTGCTGGATTTTCAGGATGCCGTCTATGGTCCCGTTACCTACGACGTGACCTGCCTGTTCAAGGACGCTTTCCTCAGTTGGCCCGAGGCGCGCGTGCGCGGCTGGCTGGAGAGTTACTGGCAGCAGGCCGGCGCCCTCGGCATTCCCGTCCAGCCGGACCTCGAGGACTTCCTGCGGGCCAGCGATTTGATGGGCGTGCAGCGTCATCTAAAGGTCATCGGGATCTTCGCGCGCATTTGTCATCGTGATGGCAAGCCACGCTACCTCGGTGATGTGCCGCGATTCTTTGCTTATATAGAAACGGTCATTGCCCGCCGTCCGGAACTGGCACCGCTCGATGAACTTCTGGGCAGCCTGCGGCAATCGGCCGGAGCAACGGTATGAAGGCGATGATTCTGGCGGCGGGCAAGGGCGAACGCATGCGCCCCTTGACCCTTACCACGCCAAAGCCGTTGATTCGCGTCGGCGGTGTTCCCTTGATCGAATACCACTTGCGGGCGCTGGCCAGGGCCGGATTCACCGAGATCGTGATCAATCACGCCTGGCTCGGTCAGCAGATCGAAGATCACCTGGGGGATGGCTCACGGTTTGGCGTGAGCATTCGGTTTTCCCCTGAAGGCGAGCCGCTGGAAACCGGCGGTGGAATCTTCCGGGCCTTGCCACTGCTGGGCGATGAAGCGTTTGTGGTGGTGAACGGCGATGTCTGGACCGACTACGACTTCAGCGCTTTGCGTCGGCCGCTCGAAGGGTTGGCGCACCTGGTGCTCGTCGATAATCCCGAGCATCACCCAGACGGCGATTTCGTCCTGGTCGACGGAAAGGTTCACGATAGGCACGCCCCTGCCGACAACCTGACCTATAGCGGCATCGCCGTTCTGCACCCGCGGTTGTTCGACGGTTGCGCGGACGGTGCGTTCAAGCTCGCACCGCTGTTGCGCGCGGCCATGGCCGAGGGACGCGTCAGTGGCGAGCACCTCAAAGGGCATTGGGTCGATGTCGGCACCCATGAACGTTTGGCGCAGGTCGAAACCTTGATAGAAGCGAGCGGTTGATATGTGGTGGCCAGGGACTCTGATTGGAGCCGGGGCGGGCTTTGCCATAGCCAGCATCCCGGGGGCCATGCTTGGGGCGTTATTAGGACAAGCGTTGGATAGGCGCCTAAACGTGCAAAGCTGGGAGCAGCTTCGTGAACGCCTGGGCGGGCGCCCAGCGTTGCGCAACGATGAATTGTTGTTTGTGTTGCTGGGGCGTTTGGCGAAAAGCGATGGGCGTGTGGTCGACGGTCACATCCAACAGGCTCGCCAGGAAATGCGAGCCCTGGACCTGAGCGAATCGGCGCAACGCCGGGCCATCGCTGCATTCAACCGGGGCAAGTCTGGAGATGTCCGCCTACGCGGTTATCTGCGCCGTCTCAGCACCCAACCGCATGCGGCGGAAGGCGTGCTGCGGGCCTGCTGGCGAATGGTTTGGGCTGATGGCAAGGCGGGCGTCGGCGAGCGTGAATTGATTGCCCGGTGGGGCAAGTGGCTGGGCTGGACCCAACAACAGGTCCAGGCATTGGCCAGCGATTACGAACCGCACAAACTGTCGTTGCCCAGCAGTGGGGTGACGTATCAGGAGGCGTTGCGTTTGCTGGGCGTTTCCGCCACGAGTGAACCGTCGCAGATCAAGCGAGCCTACCGACGATTGCTCAGTCGCCACCATCCGGACAAGATTGCCGGCAGCGGGGCAACGCCCTTGCAGGTGCGTGAAGCCACTGACAGGACTCGGGAGTTGCACAACGCCTATCGCTTGATACGGGAACGGCGGAATTTCCGGTAGCGCCACTATCCCCTGTGGCGAGGGAGCTTGCTCCCGTTCGGCTGCGCAGCAGTCGCAGTCCGGGTCTTTATGAAGAACCGCAGTGCGCGCTTTGGGGACCGCTTCGCGCTCCAGCGGGAGCAAGCTCCCTCGCCACAGGAGAGTGGGCGCCGACATCCCGAACGGGTCCGCCTCACTCCCCCGGCTTCTGCGGATTCAACCAACCCCGGACCCGACGAAACAGCTGCTCCTGCTCCGCCGCCGGGTTCGGCAGGGCCTTGAGGGACACCTGGCTGAAGGTCGAGCCTTTCAAGCGTTTGCTCGCCTGCAAGCGCTCCAGCGCCGCGTTTCGATCCAGCGGCTTGTCCATGTAGAAAATGTCGGCGGTCGCCAGTTTCAAGGTCGAGGTCAGTTCGGCCAGGGCCGGCTTGGCGGTGGCCGGGGTCTGGGCGGCCACCATCACGAAGCGTTCGACTTGTGAGGGCTGCTTTTCACTCAAGTAACGCGCCGTCCAATAGGCTCCAGTGCCATGGCCCAGCAGCACGATACGGCGTGCGCTTTGCTGTTCGGCGTAGGCCAGGGCTGCATCGATACGGGCGAAGATGCGCTCGGCGTCGGCCTTGGCATGTTCTTCATCGGTTTGGCCGACGACGGGATCTGCTGCATCGGCTTCGCCGCCTGCGGCCTGTTCGATCGGCGCCGCAGTGGTGGCGTCCGGTGCTGCGGCAGCGGTGTCGGTTGGCTTGGTCTCGGGCGGTGTTTCTACCACGCGCGGTGCAATGACGTCGCTTTGCAGGTCCGGCAGGGTGATACTCAGGCTGCTCCACTCAACATCTGGCAATTTTTTCCGCAAAGGGCCGATAGCTTGAGGCCAGTCAGCTGTTTCGCCGGCGCCGGGGATTATGATGACTGCGCCTCTGGGGTCGCCGGTATTGGCCGGTTTCCACAGTGCCAGGAAGGCATCGCTGCCGGTCTGTAACTGTTGTTGTTCCTGGGCCGGGACTCTTCGTTCAAGTGCGGTCGCCTCTTCCTGGCTACGCTCGAGCAAGGGTTGGCGCTCGACGGGTTTTTCCTCGGCAGGTTGCTGCGCGGCGGGCGCTGTTTCGCTGGCCTGTACAGAAAAGGCACTTGGCAGGATCAGCGACAGGCACAATGCTGGCAACGCCAGGCGATAAACAGAGGGCATCGGATATTCCATGACCAGAAGTATTTCCGGCAGCCTAATGGGTTGGTCAGTATTTGTCAGTGCATGAGACTTCGATGATGCGTTTTTGCTGCCTGTGGGTTATCGGCTGTTTATGGCTTCCCTTGATGGCGTGGGCCGCGCCCGCGCCGTCGACGCATGGGGTGCAATTGAATGCGGGACAGCGTCAGTGGTTGGTGCAGCATCCGCAATGGCGGGTCGGCCTGGTGTTGCAGGCGCCCTATGCCCAATACGACCGGCGCCTGCAGCGTTTGTCCGGCACTAACGTCGAGTTGATGCAATGGCTGGGCAAGGCGTTGAACGTCGAGCTCACCTGGCGCAATTTCCAGGACCTGGCACAACTGGAAGCAGCGGTGCGCGCCGGCGAGGTGGACGTAGCTCCGGGCCTGACCCAATCGCCGGGCGGGCTCAAGCTCTGGCAGTTTTCCGATCCCTATATGCGCGTGCCGCAACTGATCGTCGGCGCGCAGAAGGGCGCCGAAGGGGTGGAGTTGGAAAAACTCGACAGCCAGGCCCGGGTCGCGGTGCGCATGCCCAGCGCGACGGCCGATTACCTGCGCAGCAACTACCCGACGCTGAATCTGCAAGGTGTGCCGATGGAGCGCGAGGCCCTGCAATTATTGCTGACCCAGCAGGCTCGATACGCGGTGGTCGACGAGGCACAGCTCGGGCGGTTGATGGTCGAGCCCGAATTCGCCGAGCTGGCGGTGGTGGGCGACATCGGCCTGCCGCAGTTGCTGCGGGTTGCCACACGCCGGGACTGGCCGGAACTGGCCGAGATCATCGACAGCGGTTTGCAGGCGATCCCGGCCAAGGCGCTGGAGCAATTGCACAGCCGTTGGCTCAAGCCAAAATATCCACGCCTGACCGAGACCCCGGGCTTCTGGCAGAACTTGACCCTATTGATTCTGGCCCTGCTGCTCAGCAGCGTCGCCATCGTGTTCTGGCAGCGCCGCCAGCAACGCGCACTGGAGCGTCGTCTGCGTGCCGCGAGGGAGGACATCGCCCAGCGTACGGCCAGCGAAGAAGCCTTGCGCCTGACGCAGTTTTCCATCGATCAAAGTACGGTCGGCATCCTCTGGGTCAATTGGGACAGCCACGTGCGTTATGCCAACCGAGCGGCTGAAACCATGCTCGGCTATGCCTCGGGCGCCATCATCGACCGCCCCTTGATCGACTTCGAGCCGGGTTTGCACATGGATCGCTGGCTGAACCTGTGGAAGCGCGCCCGGGCCAGCGAAGATGGGCCGCAGAGTTTCGAAACCGAATGCGTGCGAGCCGATGGCAGCATCTTGCCGGCTGACGTTTCTCTGAGCTTCCTGCGCTTTCGCGACGCTGAATACCTGGTGGTCTACCTCAACGATGTGACCGAACGTCGACGTGCGCTGGCGGCGTTACGCGAAAGCGAAGCGCGGTTGCAAGGTATCGCCGCTAATGTGCCAGGCCTGGTCTTTCGCCTGGAGCGGGCGCCGGTGACCGGCCAGATCGACTTTGCCTACATCAGCGAAGGCAGCGAAAGCCTGGTGGGTTATTCCCCTGCAACCCTGGCCCGCAGCGACACCGGGCTGCGCAGCCTGGTGCACCCGCAGGACAAGGCCGATTACCACCGCACTCAGGACCAGGCGCTGGACACCGACAGTGATTGGTCATGGCAAGGCCGCATCCTGACCCGCGAAGGCCAGGAGCGCTGGGCCGAGATCAAAGCGATCACCCGCCGTCTCGAAGATGGCGCCTATGTCTGGGACGGAATCGTCTGGGACATCACCGAAAGCAAGCGCATCGAACTGGAGCTGGCCAGCTCCCGGGAACAGTTGCGCGAATTATCAGCGCACCTGGAAAGTGTGCGGGAAGAGGAAAAGGCGCGCATTGCCCGGGAGGTCCACGACGAGCTGGGCCAGATGCTGACGGTGTTGAAGATAGAAACATCCATGTGTGAATTGGCCTACGCGCAACTCGATCCGGGCCTGCATGAGCGGCTCAATAGCATGAAGCGCCTGATTGCTCAGTTGTTCCAACTGGTGCGGGATGTGGCAACGGCGCTCCGCCCGCCGATCCTGGATGCTGGCATTGCCTCGGCCATCGAATGGCAGGCTCGGCGTTTCGAGGCGCGTACGCAGATCCCATGCCTGGTGCAGGTGCCGGACAACCTGCCGGCCCTGAGCGATGCCAAGGCCATTGGCCTGTTCCGGATTCTCCAGGAAGCGCTGACCAACGTGATGCGCCATGCCCAAGCGCATACTGTAGAACTGACGCTGGTTCAGGAGGGCGACGAATTGTGTCTGACCGTCAGCGACGACGGTGTAGGATTTATTGCTGATACGAGTCGGCCAACGTCCTTTGGCCTGGTCGGCATGCGTGAACGGGTATTGATCATGGGCGGGCGGTTGATCCTGGAGAGTGAGCCGGGAGAGGGGACGACCCTGTCGGTGCGGGTGCCGTTGCATGAGGCCTGATGGGTTGCCTGGGGCGGGTCCAATCGCGAGCCAGCTCGCTCCAGGTTGATTGAGATGTACACATACGCCCTGCGGGAGCGAGCTTGCTCGCGATGAGGGATCCTGAATCTGGAGAACAATGTGATCCGTGTACTGGTAGCCGAAGACCACACCATCGTCCGTGAAGGCATCAAGCAACTGATCGGCCTGGCCAAGGATCTGGTGGTGGTCGGGGAGGCGAGCAATGGTGAGCAGTTGCTCGAAACCTTGCGGCATGTGCCCTGCGAAGTGGTGCTGCTGGACATTTCCATGCCCGGCGTCAACGGCCTGGAGGCGATCCCACGGATCCGGGCGCTGAACAATCCACCGGCCATCCTGGTGCTGTCGATGCATGACGAAGCGCAAATGGCCGCCCGCGCCCTGAAGGTCGGCGCCGCCGGCTACGCGACCAAGGACAGCGACCCGGCCCTGCTGCTCATGGCGATTCGCAAGGTTGCGGCCGGCGGACGCTATATCGACCCGGACCTGGCCGACCGCATGGTCTTTGAAGTCGGCCTGACCGACACGCGACCGCTGCATTCGCTGCTGTCCGAGCGTGAATTCTCTGTCTTCGAACGCCTGGCCCAGGGCGCCAACGTCAACGACATCGCCCAGCAACTGGCCCTGAGCAGCAAGACCATCAGCACCCACAAGGCGCGGCTGATGCAGAAACTCAACATCACCTCATTGGCCGAGTTGGTGAAATATGCGATGGAGCACAAGTTGCTCTGAACCCCACCGCAGTTTCCCCCTGTGGGAGCGAGCAAGCTCGCTCCCACAGGGTTTTGTCTCGGCATATCCATTTGCGACACACCCCGACAGCGCTTTTTGCCCCTGCTTGCGGCTTGCCGCTTAAAACGCGCCGCTGCATTTACCCAATCCCGCCATCCTTGTAGGGCAATCCCTACCCCGACTCTTCCATCCGGCTGAGGCGATTCTCTCCTGCGCCCCGATTTGCGCGGACCCCAGGGTCCACTAGGCTTGATTCACAAGCAGTCATCAAAACAAAAGGTGCGGGTATGAGCCAGGTCGATTCAAGCGCGGGGGCCAGCGATGTGCTGGTCAGCTTTCGTGGTGTGCAGAAGAGCTACGACGGCGAGAACCTGATCGTCAAAGACCTCAACCTGGACATTCGCAAAGGCGAATTCCTGACCCTGCTCGGGCCTTCCGGCTCCGGCAAGACCACCAGCCTGATGATGCTCGCCGGGTTTGAAACCCCAACCGCTGGCGAGATCCTGCTGGCCGGGCGCTCGATCAACAATGTGCCGCCGCACAAGCGCGACATCGGCATGGTGTTCCAGAACTACGCCTTGTTCCCGCACATGACTGTCGCCGAGAACCTTGCTTTCCCGTTGACCGTGCGAGGCCTGAACAAGAGCGACGTGAGCGATCGGGTCAAGCGTGTCCTGAGCATGGTCCAGTTGGACAGCTTCGCCCAGCGCTACCCGGCGCAATTGTCCGGCGGCCAGCAACAACGGGTGGCCCTGGCCCGGGCGCTGGTGTTCGAGCCGCAGTTGGTGCTGATGGACGAACCCCTGGGTGCGCTGGACAAGCAATTGCGTGAACACATGCAGATGGAAATCAAGCACCTGCACCAGCGCCTTGGCGTGACCGTGGTCTACGTGACCCACGACCAGGGCGAAGCCTTGACCATGTCCGACCGCGTGGCGGTGTTCCACCAGGGCGAAATCCAGCAGATCGCTCCACCGCGCACCCTGTATGAAGAGCCGAAAAACACTTTCGTCGCGAACTTCATCGGTGAAAACAACCGTCTTAACGGTCGCCTGCACAGCCACACCGGCGATCGTTGCCTGGTGGAGTTGGCACGCGGCGAGAAAGTCGAGGCCCTGGCGGTGAATGTCGGTCAGCCCGGCGAGCCGGTGACCCTGTCGATCCGTCCAGAGCGGGTCAGCCTCAACGGCGTCAGCGAACAATGTGTCAACCGCTTCTCAGGGAGGGTGGCGGAATTCATCTATCTGGGCGACCACGTCCGGGTTCGCCTGGAAGTCTGCGGCAAGAACGACTTCTTCGTGAAACAGCCGATTGCCGAGCTCGATCCCGCGCTCGCCGTCGGGGACGTGGTTCCGCTTGGCTGGCAAGTCGAGCATGTGCGTGCGCTCGATCCCCTTCTAGAGGCGAATTGATCGCCCCCTGCTGTACCAACACCAACCCTGCACGTGGAGAGAACAATAAATGTTGAGATCCCTGAAGTTCACAGCCCTGACACTGGGCATGATGGGTGCGGCAAGCGCGATGGCGGCGGGCCCGGACCTGACCGTGGTGTCTTTCGGCGGGGCGAACAAGGCGGCTCAGGTCAAAGCCTTCTACGCACCGTGGGAAGCCGCCGGCAACGGCAAGATCGTGGCTGGTGAATACAACGGCGAAATGGCCAAGGTCAAGGCCATGGTCGATACCAAGAGCGTTTCCTGGGACCTGGTGGAAGTCGAGTCTCCGGAATTGTCCCGTGGTTGTGACGAAGACATGTTCGAGCAACTGGACCCAGCCCTGTTCGGCAAGGCCGAAGACTACGTCAAGGGCGCCATCCAGCCTTGCGGCGTAGGTTTCTTCGTGTGGTCGACCGTGCTGGCCTACAACGCCGACAAACTCAAGACCGCGCCGACCAGTTGGGCAGACTTCTGGGACACCAAGCAATTCCCGGGCAAGCGCGGCCTGCGCAAAGGCGCCAAGTACACCCTGGAATTCGCCCTGATGGCCGACGGCGTAGCGCCGAAAGACGTCTACAAAGTGCTGGCCGGCAAGGATGGCCAGGACCGTGCGTTCAAGAAGCTCGACGAGCTCAAGCCGAATATCCAGTGGTGGGAAGCCGGCGCCCAGCCGCCGCAATACCTGGCTTCTGGTGACGTGGTCATGAGCTCGGCCTACAACGGCCGAATCGCTGCGGTACAGAAAGAAAGCAACCTGAAAGTGGTGTGGAACGGCGGTATCTACGACTTCGACGCTTGGGCCATTCCGCGCGGCCTGGACAAGACCCGCGCCGAAGCGGCGAAGAAATTCATCGCCTTCTCGGTGGCGCCGCAGCAGCAGAAAACCAATTCGGAAAACATCGCCTACGGTCCGGCCAATACCCAGGCTGTACCGTTGCTGGCCAAGGATGTCCTGAAGGACATGCCAACCACCCCGGAAAACATCGCCAACCAAGTGCAGATCGACGTCAGCTTCTGGGCTGACAACGGTGAGCAACTGGAGCAGCGCTTCAACTCCTGGGCGGCCAAGTAACCGCTGACGTGGATCGTTCCCACGCTCTGCGTGGGAATGCCGCCCAGGACGCTCCGCGTCCTCTGTGACGCAGAGCGTCACTGGATGCATGCCCACGCAGAGCGTGGGAACGATCAGTTCAGCGAGCACGGTTTTAAAAGAACAGAGGCGGCCCGCCGCCCCTGTAACGATCAAAAAGATTCGCGGAGTTCGCCATGGCCATCGCCGTTCCACTGAACGCGGGCACCAGCCCCACCCTCAAGCAACGGCTCAAGCATGCCGAGCGGATCAACCGCTGGAAGGCCCAGGCCTTGATCGCGCCGCTGGTGTTGTTTCTATTGCTGGTGTTTCTGGTGCCGATCGTGGCGCTGCTGTTCAAAAGCGTCAGCAACCCGGAAGTGGTGGGCGCCATGCCTCGCACTGTCGCCGCCGTCGCTGCATGGGACGGACGCGGTTTGCCGGGCGAGCCGGTGTACAAGGCTGCCAGTGAAGACTTGGCCGACGCCCGCAAGAATCAGACCTTGGGCGACTTGTCCAAGCGCCTGAACATGGAACTGGCCGGCTATCGCAGCCTGCTGACCAAGACCGCTCGGGCGTTGCCGTTTGCCACCGAGCCGGCTTCCTATAAAGAAGCCTTGGAAAACCTCGATGAGCGTTGGGGCGACCCGGCGTACTGGCAGGTAATCCGCCGTAACACCAGCAACGTCACCCCGTATTACCTGCTGGCGGCCGTCGATCACCGCATCGATGACCTCGGCGAACTGGCCACGGCCACCCCTGACCAGGCGATCTACCTCGACATTTTTGCCCGTACCTTCTGGATGGGCCTGGTGATCACCGCGATCTGCCTGGTGCTGGCCTATCCGTTGGCCTACCTGCTGGCGAACCTGCCTTCGCGCCAGAGCAATCTGCTGATGATCCTGGTGCTGCTACCGTTCTGGACCTCGATCCTGGTACGCGTTGCCGCATGGATCGTGCTGCTGCAGTCCGGTGGTCTGATCAACAGTGCGCTGATGGCCATGGGTGTCATCGATAAGCCCCTGGAGCTGGTGTTCAACCGCACCGGCGTATACATCTCCATGGTCCACATCCTGCTGCCGTTCATGATCCTGCCGATCTACAGCGTGATGAAGGGCATCTCGCCAACCTATATGCGTGCGGCGATTTCCCTGGGCTGCCACCCGTTCGCCAGTTTCTGGCGGGTGTACTTCCCGCAGACCTATGCCGGGGTCGGTGCCGGTTGCCTGTTGGTGTTCATCCTTGCCATCGGCTACTACATCACGCCGGCGCTGCTGGGCAGCCCGAACGATCAGATGGTCAGCTACTTCGTTGCGTTCTACACCAACACCAGCATCAACTGGGGCATGGCCACGGCGCTCGGCGGGCTGCTGTTGCTGGCGACCATCGTGCTTTATCTGATTTACAGCTGGCTGGTGGGCGCCAGTCGCCTGCGCCTGAGCTAAGGGGAGATCGAAAATGGTGAGTCCTTACATGTCCCCCGTCGAGCGGGTGTGGTTCTACTGCTTGCGCACACTCTGCGGGCTGATTCTGTTGTTCCTGATCCTGCCGGTGCTGGTGATCATTCCACTGTCGTTCAACTCCGGCAGTTTCCTGGTGTACCCGCTGCAAGGCTTTTCGCTGCAGTGGTACCACGATTTCTTCGCCTCGGCCGAATGGATGCGAGCGCTGAAGAACAGCATCATCGTGGCCCCGGCGGCGACGTTGCTGGCGATGGTCTTCGGCACGCTCGCGGCCATCGGCCTGACCCGTGGTGACTTCCCAGGCAAGGCGTTGGTGATGGCCCTGGTGATTTCGCCGATGGTGGTGCCGGTGGTGATCATTGGCGTGGCCAGTTACCTGTTTTTCGCACCGCTGGGGATGGGCAACAGCTTCTTCTCGCTGATCGTGGTCCACGCCGTGCTGGGTGTACCGTTCGTGATCATCACGGTGTCGGCGACCCTGCAGGGGTTCAACCACAACCTGGTTCGGGCTGCCGCCAGCCTTGGGGCTTCGCCACTGACGGCGTTTCGTCGGGTGACCCTGCCGTTGATCGCCCCGGGTGTGATCTCCGGCGCACTGTTCGCCTTCGCGACGTCGTTCGATGAAGTGGTGGTGACCCTGTTCCTGGCCGGCCCCGAGCAGGCAACCTTGCCACGGCAGATGTTCAGCGGCATCCGCGAAAACCTCAGCCCCACCATCGCGGCGGCGGCGACCCTGCTGATTGCCTTCTCGGTGATCCTGTTGCTGACCCTGGAGTGGTTGCGTGGGCGTAGCGAGAAGCTGCGTACTACCCAAGCCTGACGAATATGGGAGCGAGCAAGCTCGCTCCCATAGGGCCTCATCCACAGGCTCCTTATCGCATTCATGGGCTGAATGGCAGACAACCTCCAATACCGAGCTATCCTTGTGCCAGCCCATACTCGAATAAGAGGCCGCGCACATGAGTCTTTCCTCATTCAAGATCGCCCATAAACTGATCACCGGTGCTGCTGCCATCGAGCAACTGGCGGCGGAGTTGACGCGCCTGGACGTCGACAACCCGCTGATCGTGACCGATGCGGCGTTGGTCAAGTCCGGCACCGTGGAACTGGCCTTGCAACATCTGGGCGGGCGGGACTACGAGATTTTCGACCGGGTCATGCCGGACCCGGAAATCGCCATTGTCGAGGACTGCATGCAAGCCTATCGCGACGGTGGTCATGATGGCCTGATCGGTCTTGGCGGTGGCAGTGCCATCGACATTGCCAAGTGCGTGGGCGTCTATGCCGGTTACCACGGCGAGCTGCAGGATATGTTCGGTGTCGATCAGGTGCCGCGCAAAGGCCCGCCCATGATTGCCATCCCCACCACGGCCGGTACTGGTTCGGAAGTCACCAACGTGGCGATCCTTTCCGACAAGGCCGCGCAGTTGAAAAAAGGCATCGTCAGCGATTTTCTGTTGCCGGACGTGGCGCTGGTCAGCCCGCAGATGACCCTGACGTGCCCCCGTGGTGTAACGGCGTCCAGTGGTGTCGACGCGCTGGTCCATGCCATCGAGGCCTACCTGTCGCTCAATGCTTCGCCGATCACCGACGCCCTGGCTATCGGCGCGGTCAAGCTGATCAGCCGCGCGCTGCCCAAGGCCTACGCCAACCCCGGCCACCTGCAAGCCCGTGAAGACATGGCCACGGCCAGCCTGATGGCCGGCATGGCGTTCGGCAATGCCGGGGTTGGCGCGGTGCACGCATTGGCCTATCCGTTGGGCGGGCGCTTTCACGTTTCTCACGGCGTCGCCAATGCGTTGTTGCTGCCGTACGTCATGACGTGGAACAAGATGGCTTGCGTCGAGCGCATGCGTGACATCGCCGAAGCCATGGGTATCAGGACCGCCCATCTGAGCGATATGGAGGCCGCCGACGAAGCCGTGGAAGCCATGGTTGCCTTGTGCGCCGCCGTGGAAATCCCCAAGGGCCTGAGTAGCCTGGGCGTGACCGAGGACGTGATTCCATCCATGGCGGTGGAAGCGGCGGGAATAGAACGGTTGATGCGCAACAATCCACGCAAACTGAGCGCCGCCGATATCGAGAAGATCTACCGCGCGGCGTATTGATCGATTGCCACGGTGGGCGCGCCAAATCTTGAGGTATACAATGCGCGCCATCGTGATTTCGCTCAAAACAGGTGCGTCATGCAGCCCTTCGCTATTGCTCCGTCGATTCTCTCTGCCGACTTCGCCCGCCTGGGCGAGGAAGTGGACAACGTTCTGGCCGCCGGGGCCGACATCGTGCACTTCGATGTCATGGACAACCACTACGTGCCCAACCTGACCATCGGCCCGATGGTCTGCGCGGCGCTGCGCAAGTACGGCGTCACCGCGCCGATCGACGCGCATTTGATGGTCAGCCCGGTGGACCGCATCGTTGGTGACTTCATCGAAGCCGGCGCTACCTACATCACTTTCCACCCTGAAGCCACGCAGCACATTGACCGCTCCCTGCAATTGATCCGCGAAGGCGGTTGCAAGGCCGGCCTGGTGTTCAACCCGGCGACGCCCCTGGACGTGCTCAAGTACGTGATGGACAAGGTCGACATGATCCTGCTGATGAGCGTCAACCCTGGCTTCGGCGGGCAGAAGTTCATCCCGGGCACGCTCGACAAACTGCGCGAAGCCCGTGCGTTGATCGATGCCTCGGGGCGTGATATCCGCCTGGAAATCGACGGCGGCGTGAACGTGGGCAACATTCGCGAAATCGCCGCTGCCGGCGCCGATACCTTTGTCGCAGGCTCGGCGATCTTCAATGCGCCGGACTACAAAGAGGTGATTGAAAAGATGCGTGCCGAACTGGCCCTGGCCCGCCCATGAGCGGCTTCGAGCAGCTGTTTCCCGGCACCTTGCCGCGCCTGGTGATGTTCGACCTCGATGGCACATTGATCGATTCGCTTCCAGATCTCGCGGCCGCCGTAGACCACATGCTGCTCGCGCTCGGACGTCCAGCCGCTGGCCTTGACGCGGTGCGCCAGTGGGTTGGCAACGGCACTCCCACACTGGTGCGCCGAGCCCTGGCCAATCACATCGATGCCCAAGGTGTCGATGACGCCGAGGCCGAGCGGGCGTTGGCATTGTTCAACGAGGCCTACGAAGGCAGCCACGAATTGACCGTGGTCTACCCCGGTGTACGCTCCACCCTCAAGTGGCTGCAGAAGCAAGGCGTGGAAATGGCGCTGATTACCAATAAGCCGGAACGCTTTGTCGCGCCTTTGCTGGATCAGATGAAGATTGGTCGCTATTTTCGCTGGATCATCGGTGGCGACACCTTGCCGCAGAGAAAACCCGATCCGGCGGCGCTGTTTTTTGTCATGAAAATGGCGAATATCCCAGCCTCGCAATCGTTGTTTGTCGGTGACTCGGTCATCGACGTGCAAGCGGCAAAAGCAGCGGGCGTAAAATGTGTAGGGTTGAGCTATGGATACAACCCTGGACGGCCCATCGCAGAAGAGTGTCCTGCTCTAGTCATCGACGATTTGCGCCTGTTAATTCCCGGTTGCCTGGACCCGGCCGCTGAGATAACGTTGCCCGACGCTGTTCAATCCTCTTCTGGAAACGCCATCGTGGTGGTCACTCGCAAACTCTGGATGAAAGTCATGAAGGCCCTGGCCCGCTGGCGTTGGCGCGCCTGACCTGATCCCGGCCGGTTATCCGGCGCGTTTGCATACCTGACTGTCAGCTCCTCTTGCCACGAGGCACCCCATGAACCGCGAAGAATTCCTGCGTCTAGCCGCTGCCGGCTACAACCGCATCCCCCTTGCCTGTGAAACCCTGGCTGACTTCGACACGCCGCTGTCGATCTACCTCAAGTTGGCCGACCAGCCCAACTCCTACTTGCTCGAATCGGTGCAGGGCGGCGAGAAATGGGGCCGTTATTCCATCATCGGCCTGCCGTGCCGCACGGTGCTGCGGGTCCATGACCATCGCGTCAGCGTGACCCACGACGGTGTCGAAATCGAAAGCCTCGAAGTTGAAGACCCGCTGGCGTTCGTCGAAACCTTCAAGGCCCGCTACAACGTGCCGACCATTCCCGGCCTGCCGCGCTTCAACGGTGGCCTGGTGGGGTATTTCGGCTACGACTGCGTGCGTTACGTGGAAAAACGCCTGGGCACCTGCCCGAACCCCGATCCGCTGGGCGTGCCGGATATTTTGCTGATGGTGTCCGACGCGGTCGTCGTTTTCGACAACCTCGCCGGCAAGATGCACGCCATCGTCCTGGCCGATCCGTCCCAGGAAGATGCCTACGAGCAAGGCCAACAAAGCCTGCAAGCACTGCTGGAAAAGTTACGTCAGCCGATCGCTCCGCGTCCCGGCCTGGACTTCAGCAAGCAGTCGGCGACCGACCCGGTGTTTCGTTCCAGTTTCACCCAGGACGATTACGAACGGGCCGTCGATACCATCAAGGAGTACATCCTCGCGGGTGACTGCATGCAGGTCGTGCCGTCGCAACGGATGTCCATTGACTTCAAGGCGGCGCCGATCGATCTCTATCGGGCGCTGCGCTGTTTCAACCCGACGCCCTACATGTACTTCTTCAACTTCGGCGACTTCCATGTCGTGGGCAGTTCGCCGGAAGTGCTGGTGCGTGTCGAAGACAACCTGATCACCGTACGGCCGATCGCCGGCACTCGCCCCCGTGGCGCTACGGAGGAAGCTGACCGGGCCTTGGAAGAGGATCTGCTGTCGGACGACAAGGAAATCGCCGAGCACCTGATGCTGATTGACCTGGGGCGCAACGACACCGGGCGGGTCTCGGAAATCGGCTCGGTGAAGCTCACCGAGAAGATGGTCATCGAGCGCTATTCCAACGTGATGCACATCGTCTCCAACGTCACCGGCCAGTTGAAGGCCGGGCTGACGGCGATGGACGCCTTGCGGGCGATCCTGCCGGCGGGCACTTTGTCTGGCGCGCCGAAAATCCGCGCGATGGAAATCATCGACGAGCTGGAGCCGGTCAAGCGGGGCGTGTACGGCGGGGCCGTGGGTTACTTCGCCTGGAACGGCAATATGGACACTGCCATTGCCATTCGCACTGCCGTCATCAAGAACGGTGAACTGCACGTACAGGCCGGCGGCGGTATCGTCGCTGACTCGGTGCCGGCGCTGGAGTGGGAGGAAACCCTGAACAAGCGCCGGGCCATGTTCCGCGCCGTGGCGCTGGCCGAGCAGACTTCGAACGATTGAAAACCCTTCAACAACTCGATCAGTGCGTGGGAGCGAGCTTGCTCGCGATGAGGCCGTCATATTCAACCAACCAGTTGACTGACAGTCCGCTATCGCGAGCAAGCTCGCTCCCACAGGTTTTCTCGATCAGAAGTCCAGGCTGACGCCCAGGCTTACCCCTTGCTGGGTCATGTCATCATCCTTGCGCAGTGTATAACCACCCCGTAGCGCCAAGTCGTTGGTCAACTTGTGGCTGACCCCCAGGCTCAGGCGATTGAGGTGACTCTGTGGCGTGTAGCCTTGCAGTGTGAAATCGTTGGCCGGCAGGCTGTTGAGGGCAATGTTGACCTTTTGCGTGTCGTCTTCGTACTCGCGTTCGTGGGCATACTCGCCAAATACCTGGGTCTGGCGGGTGATGTTGTATTTGCCCTGCAAGCCAAGGCCCAGGCGTTTCGAGTCGCGGGTCTGGTCATCGAAGGTCAGGGCCGTGGAGCGGTTGCTCTTTTCCGAGTAACCGTCGACTTCCACCTTCGCATAGTCAGCGCTGATAAACGGCGAGAGGTGCCATTCGCTGCCCGGCTGGGCAATGTCGTAGCCCACCCGCGTGCTGAATGCCCAGAGATGGCCGTCGGTGTCGCCTTTCTCTTGCGCCTCGTTGACGCCCAGGTCGAACTTGCGCTCCAGATTGTCGTAGTCGAGCTTGCCGCCAGTCAGTGCCGCATCGGCCCACCAGCGGTTTTGCTGGAACTGGACGAAAGCGGTCGCCAGGTAGCTATTGAGTTTGTACTTCGAATCGTTGTGGCCTGCGTCCATGTCCTGGCGGTAGAGGCCGGCGGCGACACCTACGCGCCACGCGTCGCTGAGGCGATAGCTGCCGCCAATGTTCAGGCTGTAGCCACTGCCATCGGCGCTGGCGCCGCTGTCCTGGCTGTCCATGTCCAGATGCTGGCCGCCGCCTGCGACAATAGCTCGCCACTGGCCGACGGCCTGCCAGTTCTCCCAGTCCGATTGCCACTGGCTGCGTAACTCGTCCTGGTGAGCGCGCAGGGTCGAGTGGGCCATTTCCGGCAGCAACGTCAGTTCCCAGGGCGCCGCGAGCAGGGAATAGGCATAGTCGGCGATCAGTTTCTGCCCGGCTTCGGTCGGATGGACCGCGTCGTTGTAGATCAGCTTGGTGGGATCAGGCGTGGCGCTGTTGATGCCGTAGGTGGCGTTTTCGGTGCAGCCGTTGCCGCTGAAGCAGGTCGCGGTGAGGTTCTCACCGGTGGCGAGGCCAAATCTTGCCGGGTCGGCGAAGCTTTCCTTCAGCAAAAGCGGAATGTTCAATGGAATGATTTCAGCGTCGATGCCTTGCAGTCGCGTGATCAGCTGTTGGTTGAACTGGTTGCCCAGTTGCGAAAAGGCGTCTTGCAAAGGACCGCCGTTGAGTGCCGGGGTCAGGCCCAGGTCGGGCAACAACCAGACCATCACATAGCGGGCACCGGCCGTTTGCAGCACCTGGACGCTGTCGGCCAGGCGGTCCGCGGCGGCGTTCGCTTGTTCGGGGGTCAGCACCCGACCTTGTAGGAAGTCGTTGCCACCACCGGAAAGGTAATACAGCGCATTCGGATCGGCGCGCAGGCCATTGGACTGCAGGTAGCCAGGACGGCTGCGCTCGCCGGTGTCGGACACGCCGGTAATCGATTCGAGGATCTGGTCGGTGCGATAACCGCCCACCGCCCAGTTGTTGCCGTCCGCCAGCCCCTGGTCGGCGCGGACCGCCGAAGTGGAAGCGGCGGTCTCGTCGGCGGAATAACCCAGGCGCCCACCGAGCAACTGGGTGGAGTTGGCGGAGTAGGCCTCGCCGCTGCCGTCGGTATAGATCGGACCGGTTCGGTTGGTGTAACGCTCGGTCGAGCCGGGCGGACCATTCGGGTCGGCGAACTGGCCTGCGTCGTTGAGGCTGTCGCCGAACACGATGAACTTGGAATAAGGGTTGGGGGCGGCGCTCGCCTGGGTGCAGGCCATCGCCAGCAGGCAAGCGGCAATCGGTACGAACAACGTCTTCTTTATCATGGGAAAGTCCGTTTTTATCTTATTTTTGTTAGAAAACGAAACGACAGTACCAAAAACTTTCGGCGTTTTGCCATCCATCTTGAACGTCGCGATTGTTTCAAGGCTCTTCGGGATCGCTCATATTGCGTGCTCCGCCCAGCTAAGCTACTGTGCCGGGACGTATGAACGAGACTTTCCCTGTGTCGATTGTCAGCAAACTTCTGGATCAAATGATCAAGGCACACGCCCGCTGGCGTTGGCGCGCCTGAACATTCTCCGCCGGCTTCGCCGGACCTGTACCGATTTGCCTTCTTTACCCGCTTGTAGAGCCGCTTCGCAGGGGCATCACTTGCCTCGCCAAGCGCAGCAGCGTGCGGGTCATTCTCTGAAGGCTGTATTTAAAGTCAGTGAATTCAATAGGTTGCTTACGCCATGTTGCTGATGATCGATAACTACGACTCTTTTACCTACAACGTTGTGCAGTACCTCGGCGAGCTGGGCTCCGAGGTCAAGGTCGTGCGCAACGACGAATTGACCATCGCCGAAATCGAAGCCCTCAAGCCTGAGCGCATCGTGGTTTCGCCCGGCCCGTGCACGCCGACCGAAGCGGGTATTTCCATCGACGCCATCAAGTATTTCGCCGGCAAGCTGCCGATCCTCGGTGTCTGCCTGGGGCACCAGTCGATCGGCCAAGCGTTCGGCGGCGACGTGGTACGCGCCCGACAAGTCATGCACGGTAAGACTAGCCCGGTATTCCACGAGGACAAGGGCGTGTTCGAGGGGCTGAATCATCCGCTTACCGTAACCCGCTACCATTCCCTGGTGGTCAAGCGCGAAACTCTGCCCGACTGTCTGGAGCTGACGGCCTGGACCCAGTTTGAAGATGGCTCGGTCGATGAAATCATGGGCCTGCGCCACAAGACGCTGAATATCGAGGGTGTGCAATTTCATCCCGAGTCTATTCTCACCGAACAGGGCCACGAACTGTTCGCCAACTTCCTCAAACAAACCGGCGGTACGCGCTAAGGACTTTTCATGGATATCAAGACAGCCCTGAGCCGTATCGTCGGCCATCTCGACCTGAGCACCGACGAGATGCGCGAGGTGATGCGCGAAATCATGACCGGCCAATGCACGGATGCGCAGATCGGCGCGTTCATGATGGCCATGCGCATGAAGAGTGAGAGCATCGATGAAATCGTGGGTGCGGTTTCGGCGATGCGTGAGCTGGCGGACAAGGTCGAACTCAAGACGCTGGACGGTGTGGTGGATGTGGTCGGCACCGGTGGTGACGGCGCCAATATCTTCAACGTTTCCACGGCCTCGTCGTTTGTCGTCGCGGCAGCCGGTTGCACCGTTGCCAAACACGGCAATCGGGCAGTTTCCGGCAAGAGCGGCAGTGCCGATCTGCTGGAGGCAGCGGGCATTTACCTGAACCTGACGCCGGTCCAGGTGGCACGCTGTATCGATAACGTCGGCATCGGTTTCATGTTTGCCCAGACCCACCATAGCGCCATGAAACACGCCGCCGCGCCGCGCCGCGAGCTGGGGCTGCGTACGCTGTTCAACATGCTCGGCCCGCTTACGAATCCGGCCGGCGTGAAACATCAGGTAGTCGGTGTGTTCAGCCAGGCGTTGTGCCGGCCATTGGCTGAAGTCTTGCAACGCCTGGGCAGCAAGCACGTGCTGGTGGTCCATTCGAAGGATGGACTGGATGAGTTCAGCCTGGCGGCGCCTACATTCGTGGCCGAGCTAAAAAATGATCAGATCAGCGAGTATTGGGTCGAACCTGAAGACCTCGGTATGAAGAGCCAGAGCCTGCACGGGCTGGCAGTCGACGGCCCGGCCCAATCGCTGGAGCTGATTCGTGATGCCCTGGGGCGTCGCAAGACCGAGAATGGCCAGAAAGCCGCTGAGATGATCGTGCTCAATGCCGGTGCCGCGTTGTACGCCGCCGACCACGCCAGCAGCCTCAAGCAAGGCGTGGAGCTGGCCCATGATGCGCTGCACACTGGGCTGGCCAGGGAAAAGCTCGAAGAGTTGGGTGCATTTACCGCCGTATTCAAAGTGGAGAACGAAGGATGAGCGTGCCAACGGTTCTGGAAAACATTCTGGCTCGCAAGGCCCAGGAAGTGGCCGAGCGCAGCGCTCGGGTCAGTCTGGCCGAGCTGGAAAGCCTGGCGCGTTCAGCGGATGCGCCGCGCGGCTTTGCCCAGGCTCTGATCGATCAGGCCAAGAAAAAACAGCCGGCGGTGATTGCTGAAATCAAGAAGGCATCCCCCAGCAAGGGCGTGATTCGTGAACACTTCGTCCCGGCCGAGATCGCGCGAAGCTACGAGAAGGGCGGCGCGACCTGCCTCTCGGTGCTGACCGACGTCGACTTTTTTCAAGGCGCTGACGACTACCTGAAACAGGCGCGGGCGGCATGCAAGCTGCCAGTGATCCGCAAGGATTTCATGATCGACCCGTACCAGATCGTCGAGGCGCGTGCGCTGGGCGCCGATTGCGTGCTGTTGATCGTTTCCGCCTTGGACGACGTGAAAATGGCCGAGCTGGCGGCCGTAGCCAAAAGCGTCGGGCTGGATGTCCTGGTGGAAGTCCACGACGGTGACGAGTTGGAACGAGCCCTGAAAACCCTCGATACCAAACTGGTCGGCGTGAACAATCGCAACCTGCACACTTTTGAAGTGAGCCTGGAAACCACTCTGGACCTGTTGCCACGCATTCCGCGCGATCGCCTGGTCATCACCGAAAGCGGCATTCTCAATCGGGCCGATGTCGAGCTGATGGAAGTCAGCGATGTGTATTCGTTCCTGGTGGGCGAAGCGTTCATGCGCGCCGAAAACCCGGGCGTGGAATTGCAGCGACTGTTCTTTCCTGAACGAGGCCTGCCGGTGAGCGGCTCGACGCTGGACTGATCCATGTCGCCTGTGATCTCCCTGGCCGTCGAAGCTGGCCTGCAAGCCGAACAAGATCTGTTGGCCAGCATCTGCGTGGGCGACGCTGAGTTCGGCCTGCTGTTCTGGCAACCCAACGACCGTGCGCTGGTCATGCCGCGCCGTTTGAGTCGCCTACCGGGGTTTGAATACGCCTGTGAAGTATCGGCCGCTCATGGCTGGCCTGTCTTGTTGCGTGAAACAGGTGGCGAACCGGTGCCGCAGTCGGTCGCTACGGTCAATATCGCCCTGGTCTACGCACCACCGCGCAGCGAAGGTGACCACGGACGTATCGAAACCGGCTATCGCCGGTTGTGCGATCCCATCTGTCAGCTGTTGGACGAGTTGGGCGGGGTGGCTTCGCTAGGAGAGGTGGAAGGGGCTTTTTGTGACGGGCGCTTCAACGTCAACCTCGACGGCCGGAAAATGGTGGGCACCGCTCAGCGCTGGCGCCAGAGCAAAGGGGGGCAACGTCCGGTGGGGCTGGTTCATGGCGCGTTTTTGCTGGAGAACGAGCGCGAGTCCTTGGTCGCGGCAGTCAATCGCTTCAATGAGGCTTGTGGCCTGGAGCCGCGAGTGCGAGCCGAGAGCCATATTGCCCTGCATGAAAAATTTCCGGCGCCTCACGCGCTTGAGCGGCTCGACGCTTTGTACCGGGAGATGCTGATCAAGCTGCTGGGCGCCTAACGCGTTCCGAACACCACCATGGTCTTGCCTTTGACACTGACCAGGTTGCGCTCTTCCAGATCCTTGAGAACGCGACCGACCATTTCCCGCGAACAACCGACAATCCGACCAATCTCTTGGCGGGTCACCTTGATCTGCATGCCGTCCGGGTGGGTCATGGCATCAGGCTGCTTGCACAGTTCCAACAGGCAGCGTGCGACACGTCCAGTGACGTCGAAAAATGCGAGATCGCCGACCTTGCGGGTGGTATTGCGCAGACGCTGTGCGATTTGTCCGCTGAGTACGTAAAGAATATCCGGGTCTTGCAGGGACAGTTCTCGGAATTTGGCGTAGCTGATTTCCGCAACTTCACATTCAATCTTGGTCCGCACCCAGGCACTGCGTTCCTGTTCCTTGCCCGCCTGTTCGAATAACCCCAGCTCGCCAAAAAAATCCCCGGAGTTGAGATAGGCGATGATCATTTCCCGACCGTCGTCATCTTCTATGAGGATAGTGACCGACCCTTTGATGATGAAAAACAACGTCTCGGAACGATCTCCTGCACAAATGATGTTGTGTTTGGCTGGATAGCGGCGGCGCTGGCAATGCATCAAGAGTTTGTCGAGATTCTTGATCTTGAACGTGGGAGTAATGGCAACCATGGTTGTATCCCGAAAGACTGCGCAGTGATGGTTTTGTTTTTTTATAGACGCGAATGGCTATCGCTAAAAGCTGGCCATGCGCCAGCGAGTTGGCGTATGGCCAGCTTAACAGAGGCGTCCTTAATTGATTTGAGAATTTACCTACGTGCTGTCAGGTCAGGTCCCCCAAGACGGAGAGCGGTCATGGCGGAGCGCTGTGCTAAGCTGGCGACCCTTTTTTAACAGTGGAGTCTTGGCGATGAAGGCACGCATCCAATGGGCTGGCGAAGCCATGTTCCTCGGTGAGTCAGGCAGTGGTCATGTGGTCGTCATGGACGGCCCGCCAGAGGCCGGTGGGCGGAACCTGGGGGTTCGGCCGATGGAGATGCTCCTGCTGGGCGTGGGCGGTTGCAGTAACTTCGACGTGGTCAGCATTCTCAAAAAGTCCCGCCAGGCCGTCGAAAGCTGCGAAGCTTTCCTGGAGGCAGAGCGCGCCACTGAAGACCCCAAAGTGTTTACCAAGATCCACATGCACTTCGTGGTGAAGGGGCGAGCCCTGAAGGAAGCCCAGGTCAAGCGCGCCATTGAGCTGTCCGCCGAGAAGTACTGCTCGGCTTCGATCATGCTCGGCGCCGCGGGGGTCGAAATCACCCACGATTATGAAATTATCGAGTTGGGTTGAGTCGATAGCCGACGGGCCGTATTGAAGTTTTCGAAAATTAAAAAGGCGACTTCCCTTGGGGGAGTCGCCTTTTTAATTTCCGGGGGAATGAGCTGGTCAGTCCCCAATTGCCGTCAAATCCGATAAGTGCTCTTGGTCATGACCTTGGCCAGCAGGCTCATGCCGAACTTGACCGGGGCCGGAAAACGGAAGCCACCGGCCTCAAGTGCACTCTCGGCGTGGTGTTCCTCATCCACGCGCATCTGCTCAAGGATCGCCCGGGATTTTTCATCCTCGGCGGGCAGTTGTTCGAGATGTTCATTCAAATGCTTGCACACTTGATGCTCGGTCGCCGCAACGAAACCGAGGCTGACTTTGTCGCTGATCAGCCCGGCAACGGCCCCGATCCCGAATGACATGCCATAGAACAGCGGGTTCAGGACGCTGGTATGGCTGCCCAATTGGCGAATCCGTTGTTCACACCAGACCAGATGGTCGATTTCTTCCTCGGCGGCATGCTCCATTGCTTCGCGCACTTGCGGTAGCTTCGCTGTCAGCGCCTGGCCCTGATACAGCGCCTGGGCACAGACTTCGCCGGTGTGGTTGATACGCATCAGTCCGGCGACGTGGCGGGTTTGCTCGTCACTCAGTTGCGCGTTTGGCTGTACGATAGCCGGTGATGGGCGGTACGGCTGGCCACTGAAGGGCAGCAGGGTGCGCATCGCGGTGTCGGCTTGCAGCAGCAGACGGTCAATCGGCGAGTAGTGACGTTGGGTAGTCATGCTTACCTCCGGGAAAAATCACAGCGGCCAGTTTAACCCAATCGACCGCCGAAGATTTGCGTTGGGTCAGGTGTCTCAGCCCGGTGGCCAGTTCATCTGGCGCTGCCCCAGCACATGCATATGAATGTGATAGACCGTTTGCCCGCCCAGTTCATTGCAATTCATCACCACACGAAAACCTTCTTCACAGCCCAATTCAAGTGCCAGGCGCTGAGCAGTGAACAAAATGTGTCCAGCCAGGCCTTTGTCTTCCTCGGCCAGGTCATTGAGGGTGCGAATCGGCTTTTTCGGTATGACCAAAAAATGTACAGGCGCTTGCGGGGCGATGTCGTGGAAGGCCAGTACCTGGTCATCCTCGTAAATGATCTTCGCCGGAATTTCCCGGTTGATGATCTTGGTGAACAGAGTATCCACAGCTGTTTTCTCCATTGGGTTCGTCGAGGTCGGGGGGCGTGAAGGCTCCGATTGAGGCGACTGATAGTTCAACTTGAAGGGATCAGCGCGGGCAATAAGCCTTGTTGATCATGCCGGCGATGGTTCGGACTAGCCATCGCGAGCCCAGGCGCGGCAGTGCGGCCAGCCAGCGGTTGCGGCGTCCGGGAATGATGATGGCGCGGTTGCGGTCCAGCGCGCGCACGGCGTACAGGGCCACTTCTTCGGGGCTCATCAGTAACTTGCTGTCGATGAGCTTCTGTTCGTCCATCTGCGCCCTGGAAAAGAAGCCGGTCCGGGTCGGACCAGGGCAAAGCACCGAGACCTTGATCGCGCATTTCTTCAGCTCGACCCGCAGGGCTTCGGAGAAGTGCAGCACATAGGCCTTGCTGGCGTAATAGGTACTCATCCAGGGGCCGGGCTGGAACGCGGCGATCGAGGCGACGTTGAGGATCTGCCCGCCGCCAAGCAGTGCCATGCTGTTACCGATGGCATGACAAAGCCGTGTCAGGGCGAGGATGTTCACTTCGATCAGGTCCTGCTCGGTCATCCAGTCCTGGCCCAGGAACGGCCCGCTGGTGCCGATGCCTGCGCAATTGACCAGCAGGTCGATCTGCCGCTCGCCTTCCTCCAGTTCCAGGAGAAAGCCTGAAAGCCTCAACGGTTCGCTCAGGTCACAAGCCCGGAACAATACCTCCACGCCAAACCGCTGAGTCAGTTCGATTGCAATACTTTCCAGCCGATCACGCTGTCGAGCCACCAGTATCAGGTTGCGGCCGCGCCGGGCCAGCGCTTCAGCCATGGCCAGGCCAATGCCGCTGGAAGCGCCAGTGATCAGTGCGTAACGGGTCATGCAGTTCTCCATCGCAACAGCCCGCCGCCAGTTGACTGGGCTGTCACCGGCATGAAGCGCGCTTATTGTTCCTCTTCTTCCTCATAGTCTACAGAAGGCGAGGCGGGCTCGGCTGCCTCGGCAGCTGGTTCTTCGGCGGTTTCGTTGCTGGACTCGCTGCTTTCATAGCTGCTCAGGCTGCTGCTGTCGTAGTCCTCCTGAAGAGCCCCGAAGATGCCGGCAAAGGTAGCCAGGAAAATCAAGACGATCATCACCAGCCAGAGCGAGGCCAGCAATTTGACCGCAGTGGTATTGCGCGGCGGTGGCGGACCATACTGGTTTGCACCGGTATGGCCTGGGGCGATGATGAGGATGAACGGGAAGATGCTGCCCACGAATGGAACGAGGTTGATCAGCCACAACCACCCCGACCAGCCGAGGTCATGCAGGCGCTGGACGTTGAACTGGATGCTCACGAAGGCAAAGGCAAGTACAACGGCTGCGCCGAGCAGGCCGCCGACAATCAGTGCAGCTATCGAGTTGGAAGCCAGCAGCCAGGCCGTGGCTAACCAGAAGCCCAGGCCGACCAAGGGCAACATGGCCAAGGTCAACACCATGGTCCAGGCCAGGTAGCGCAAACGCCCGATACGCCCATCGAAGCTGAAGGGTTTTAGGGTGCTGTACTCGGCGAGCGCTTCACCCACTTCGGCGCGGGGAGGCGCGTACGGCGAGACGGGGTCGACGATCGACTCTGGATGGCGTCCCCCCGGCTGTTGCGGCGACTCCTGTACTTCGCCAAGGCTCAGTTGGAGGGCGGCGGGTTCGGCTTCGATCCGGGCGTCGATTCCACTCTTATTGAGCGCTTCCAGGTACTGCTGGGCTTCGCTCTGGGACAGGTTGCTTTTAAGGGCAACCTTGCGCCCGGTGAACAGCCGTTCAATGGCGCTGATGTCGCTTTTGAACAGTTCGGCGAGGTTGAGTTTGGCGGTGGTGGTATCGACGCCCGGCATCAGGCCGCCGTCGAATACGATGTTGAAACGGGTTTCGCTCATGCCCGGCATCCTTGTCTCTAGAAGTTGAATAGTTGTTTTGTTCAGGCTGATTCAGCGGGGCCATTGCCCGCCAAGCTGCGCCGCCCGTGCTTGTGCCTGACGGTATTCTTCATCCAGGCGTGCCACCAACTGATCGATGCTGGGCAAATCATCGATTTCACCCACGCCCTGGCCCGCGGACCATACGGTTTTCCAGGCCTTGGCTTCATCGTTCAGCGGTTTGAGTTTCGAGCCAAAATCCACCTCGCCCTTGTTCTGCAGAGCGGCCAGATCGAAACCGGCCTTCTCCAGGCTCTGGCGCATGAAACTGGCCGGCACTCCGGATACAGCGGGAGTATGCACGATGTCTGCGGCTCTGGATGTGAGCAACATCTCTTTATAAGCTTCAGGGGCGTGGCTTTCGCTCGTAGCGATAAAGCGTGTACCGAAGTAGGCCAGATCGGCGCCGAGCAATTGTGCAGCCAGAATCTGGTGACCGTGGTTCAGGCATCCTGCAAGCAGTAAGGTCTTATCAAAAAACTGCCGGATCTCGGCAATCAATGAGAACGGGCTCCAGGTCCCGGCGTGCCCGCCTGCACCGGCGGCAACGGCGATCAAGCCATCGACACCGGCTTCGGCGGCTTTCTCGGCATGACGCCGGGTCGTCACGTCATGGAACACCAGCCCACCATAAGCATGGACGGCATCCACCAACTCCTTCACCGCGCCCAGGCTGGTGATGACAATCGGCACCTTGTGTTCGATGCAGATGGCCAGGTCGGCTTGAAGCCGCGGGTTGCTGTGATGGACGATCAGGTTCACAGCGTAGGGTGCCGGATTTTCCAGGGTCGCCAGGCCTGCTTCGATTTCCGCCAACCAGGCCTTGAAGCCACTGCTTTCGCGCTGGTTCAACGCCGGAAAACTACCGACGATGCCGTTACGGCAGCAGGCCAGCACCAGTTGTGGATTGGAAATCAGGAACATTGGCGCTGCCACGACGGGCAGGCGCAAACGTTGTTCAAGCAGAGCGGGCAACGACATCGCAAGTACCCCGGATAATGGACGCTGATTGGAGATTAGAACGGTCGGACGACAACCAGAATTACGATAGCCAGCAATATCAGAACCGGCACTTCATTGAACCAGCGATAAAAGACATGGCTGCGGGTGTTTTCGCCACGGGCGAAGCGCTTTACCTGGGCGCCGCACATATGGTGGTAACCGATCAGCAGCACGACCAGGGTCAGCTTGGCGTGCATCCAGCCACCTTGGGTGAAGTAGGCGCCAGCGTTGAGGCTGAGCAGCCAGATGCCGAATACCAGGGTGGCAATCATCGCCGGGCCCATGATGCCGCGATACAACTTGCGCTCCATGACGCTGAAACGTTCTTTGCTGACGCTGTCCTCGCTTTGGGCGTGATAGACAAACAGGCGAGGCAGGTAGAACAGGCCGGCGAACCAGCAGACCATGCTGACGATGTGAAGTGCTTTGAGCCACAGATAGAGCATTTTTAGTTATTCCCAGGATTCACGGTAGCCCGATAGTAGAGGTTAGAGCGTCCGCACGTCACCTTGGCGGTTGTCGCCGGGCCCTGCGGCCCCTATCATCGACGGCTTTCCAGTGGGTTCGTTGAGGGCAGGTTTATGGTCAAGGTCGGTATCGTCGGCGGCACGGGGTACACCGGTGTCGAACTGCTGCGTCTGTTGGCACAGCATCCGCAAGCTGAGGTGGTAGTCATCACTTCCCGATCCGAGGCCGGCCTGGCCGTCGCCGACATGTACCCGAACCTGCGAGGCCATTACGACGGCCTGGCGTTCAGCGTTCCGGACATCAAGACCCTTGGCGCCTGCGATGTGGTGTTCTTCGCCACGCCCCACGGTGTTGCCCACGCCCTGGCGGGTGAACTGCTGGCTGCCGGGACCAAGGTCATCGACCTGTCGGCGGACTTCCGCCTGCAGGACGCCGATGAATGGGCCAAGTGGTACGGTCAACCTCACGGCGCGCCGGATCTGCTCGACGAGGCGGTCTATGGCTTGCCGGAAGTCAATCGCGAGAAAATCAAGCAGGCCCGACTGATCGCGGTACCGGGTTGCTATCCGACGGCAACTCAGCTGGGGTTCCTGCCGTTGCTTGAGGCCGGTCTTGCCGATGCTTCGCGTCTGATTGCCGACTGCAAGTCCGGTGTCAGCGGTGCCGGGCGTGGCGCCAGTGTCGGTTCGCTTTACTCCGAGACGTCGGAAAGCATGAAGGCGTACGCGGTCAAGGGGCATCGCCATCTGCCGGAGATTCGCCAGGGGCTGCGCCGGGCCGCGGGCAAGGAGGTCGGCCTGACCTTCGTGCCCCACCTGACGCCGATGATTCGTGGCATCCACTCCACTCTTTATGCAACCGTTGTCGATCGTTCAGTGGATCTGCAGGCGTTGTTTGAAAAGCGTTACGCCAACGAACCGTTCGTCGACGTAATGCCGGCCGGCAGCCACCCGGAAACTCGCAGCGTGCGCGGTGCGAACGTTTGCCGGATCGCCGTGCATCGTCCGCAGGACGGTGATCTGGTGGTGGTGTTGTCGGTCATCGATAACCTGGTCAAGGGCGCCTCCGGCCAGGCGGTGCAGAACCTGAACATTCTGTTCGGGCTGGATGAGCGCCTGGGGCTGTCCCATGCGGGGATGTTGCCGTAACGGCAGTTAGAAGCTGCAAGCTTTAAGCTACAAGTTTGCAGCCTTTAACTTGTAGCTTGCTGCTCTTCAAATAGTTGACCGATTTTGTAGGAGAAGCGGATAATGCCCGCCATCACGCATTATGGCGGCGTAAGCGCCGGGAGATATTCAGCATGAGCGTCGAAACCTTCACCCCCACGGCTTTGCAATTCACCCACGGTGCCGCGCACAAGGTGAAGAGCCTGGTCGATGAAGAGGGCAATGATCGTTTGAAGCTGCGCGTATTTGTTACGGGTGGCGGTTGTTCCGGCTTCCAGTATGGCTTCACTTTCGATGAGGAAGTGGCCGAAGACGACACCATCGTCGAGCGCGAAGGTGTCAGCCTGGTGGTCGATCCGATGAGCTTCCAGTACCTGGCAGGTGCCGAGGTGGATTACCAGGAAGGCTTGGAAGGCTCGCGGTTCGTGATCAAGAACCCTAACGCGACCACGACCTGTGGGTGCGGTTCTTCGTTCTCGATCTGAGACGGCTCCAAAAAAAACGCCGCAGTGCCTTACGGCCCTGCGGCTTTTTTTGTCCGTCATTATTGGATTCAGGCCGGGTAGATGGCGCCGAGCACGCGCAGCCCGCGTGCGCCGGTGACACTTGGGCGGTTACCTGGAATACCCTCAAGGCAACAATGGGCAAGCCAGGCGAAAGCCATGGCTTCAACCCAATCCGGGTCTACGCCGTACACCGCCGTACTGCTGACTTTGGCATCCGGCAGCAGGTCAGCCAGGCGCTTCATCAGCGCCTGGTTGTGCGCGCCGCCGCCACAGACCAGCAACTCTTGGGTATTGGACTGGGCATGTTGAAGGGATTCGACGATGGTCAGGGCAGTCAGTTCGAGCAGCGTCGCCTGTACGTCTTCCGGGGCGAAGGTTGGCAACTGCGACAAATGCTGACTCAGCCAAGGCAGGTTGAAGACCTCACGGCCGGTACTTTTCGGCCCCTTGGTGACGAAAAAAGGATCGCTGAGCAGTGCCTTGAGCAGGGCTGGCTCGACTTTCCCGCTGGCAGCCCATTGACCGTCCCGATCGAAATGCTCGCCTCGTTGTTGGTGTATCCAGGCATCGAGCAATACGTTGCCTGGACCACAGTCGAAACCAGCTACTGGTTTTGCGGGCTCTATCAGGCTGAGATTGCTGAAACCGCCGACATTCAGCACGGCGCGATTGCCGACTCGTTCTTCGAACAGTGCTTCGTGAAATGCCGGAACCAGCGGGGCGCCTTGTCCACCGGCGGCGACGTCGCGGCTGCGGAAGTCGCTGACGACGGCGATGCCGGTCAACTCACTCAACAAGGCCGGATTGCCAATCTGTACGGTAAATCCGCGGGCGGGTTCATGGCGGATGGTCTGGCCGTGGCTGCCGACCGCCGTGATGTCCTCAGGCTTGAGTTTCTGTTCGTTGAGCAGGGTATGGATACCCTGTGCAGCCAGCTTTACCCAGCTTTGCTGGGCAATGGCGGAGCGGGCGATCTCATCGGGCCCACTGCTGCACAATCCGAGCAATTCGGCGCGCAGGACGGCGGGCATCGGAATGTAGTGCGTGGCGATCAATTTGATCGCCGGGGTCAGTTCGATCAGTGCGATGTCCAAGCCATCCAGGCTGGTCCCGGACATCACACCGATATAGAGCGCCATGCTTAGCGCTTGCTCGAGGCCAGCATGGTGGCTTTCTCTTGATCCATGCGAGCCATCAAGGGTTGGCTTTGGGCCAGGAAGCGCGCGCGCTCGGCCTTGGCGATCGGATCGGCCATCGGCAGCTTCTGGCCTAGTGGGTCGACGTGGACGCCGTTGACCTGGAACTCATAATGCAAGTGCGGTCCGGTGGACAGGCCGGTAGTGCCGATGTATCCAATAACCTGGCCTTGCTTGACAGTGCCGCCCGTCTTCACGCCTTTGGCGAAGCCCTGCATGTGGCCGTACAGCGTGCGATAGGTATTGCCGTGCTGGATGATCACGGTGTTGCCATAACCGCCACGACGCCCGGCCAGCAATACCTTGCCGTCGCCGGCGGCCTTGATTGGCGTACCACGGGGAGCGGCGTAGTCGACACCTTTATGGGCACGGATCTTGTTCAGGATCGGATGCTTGCGACCGGCGGAGAACTTCGAGCTGATACGGGCGAAATCAACCGGTGTACGGATGAAGGCCTTGCGCATGCTGTTGCCGTCGGCAGTGTAGTAGCTGCTGTTGCCTTGCTTGTTGGTGTAGCGCACTGCGGTGTACGTCTTGCCACGGTTGGTGAAGCGCGCGGAAAGAATCGGACCGTTGCCGACACTCTTGCCATTGACCACTTTTTGCTCATAGATGATGTCGAACTCGTCACCCTGGCGAATGTCCTGGGCGAAGTCGATGTCGTAGCCAAATACGCTGGCCATGTCCATGGTCAGGCTATGGGAAAGGCCGGCACGAGCAGCCGACTGGGACAATGAGCTGTTGATGACGCCATGAACGTAGGCCGAGCGAACGGTAGGCTTGGCGGTGACGCGGTTAAATACATAACCCTTGTCGTTTTTGGTCAGGGTGATGCTTTCCAGGTCGCTCAGCTTGGTGTGCAGGTTGGTCAGCTGTCCGTCTGGATTGAGTTCGAATTCGAGTTTCTGGCCGCGCTGCAGTTGAGTGAACTGCTTGGCTTGCTTGTCGCTGGCCAGGATTTCATGGACCGAAGTCGAGGGCAGGCCAACCTTTTCGAAGAGTGTGGAGAGTGTGTCGCCCTTGGCAACAACCACTTCGCGATGGTCTGGTCCCTTCTTTTCTTCTGCGACAGGCGTTTCTACCTGAGCGGCTGCCTCGGTGGTGTCTTGCGGGCTGTTTTCAATCTGCGCAAAAGGAGAAGCGGCCGGTTCGTTTGTGGCTTGAACGGCTTCGGCGGCGTCTTGTTCTTGTGTCAGTTGTTCAGCAGGGCTTTCCAGTTCAAGACTCAGAGTCGTCTTTTTGGCTTCAACATCGCTGGAGGGAAACACCAGGAGCGCCAGGCTAAGGAGGGCTGCGATGCCACTTGCGGCAAGCAGGTGGGTCTTTGGGTAAAGCGGTGGCGCTTTAGACGGTTCTGTGGTCATAGGTAATTTTGACTTTTGAAAAGATGAATTGGAAAAGATGAATGACATGATGAAGATGAAATAACTGTATAAAATATAACCAAATCCCCTGCGAAGCAAGCCCGCGGACGCTCTGTTCTGTGGATTGGCGTCCGCGCGCCGGGCAAACCTTGTATTTGGTGCGCGATCTTGTATGGTTGGGGCCCTTTGAATCTGAGCCTTACGGGTCTGTTATGAAGTCGGTTGAAGAGCAGCTAGCGCTGATCAAACGTGGTGCGGAAGAACTGTTGGTCGAGTCCGAGCTGATCGAAAAGCTCAAGCGCGGGCAGCCGCTGCGTATCAAGGCCGGTTTCGATCCAACGGCGCCCGATCTGCACCTGGGTCATACCGTGCTTATTAATAAGCTGCGCCAGTTCCAGGATCTGGGGCATCAGGTCATCTTCCTTATAGGTGACTTCACTGGGATGATCGGTGATCCAAGCGGCAAGAGTGCTACGCGCCCACCGCTGACTCGTGAGCAGGTTCTCGATAACGCCGAGACCTACAAGACTCAGGTTTTCAAGATTCTTGATCCGGCCAAGACTGAAGTGGCTTTCAACTCCACTTGGATGGATCAGATGGGGCCGGCGGATTTCATTCGCCTGACGTCTCAATACACCGTAGCTCGTATGCTCGAGCGCGATGATTTCGACAAGCGCTATAAATCCAATCAGCCAATTGCCATTCATGAGTTCCTCTACCCGCTTGTACAGGGTTATGACTCGGTCGCGTTGCGCGCGGACGTAGAGCTCGGCGGTACTGACCAGAAGTTCAACCTGTTGATGGGGCGTGAGTTGCAGCGCGGCTATGGTCAGGAGGCGCAGTGCATTCTGACCATGCCATTGCTGGAAGGTCTGGATGGCGTGAAGAAGATGTCCAAGTCGCTGGGCAACTACGTAGGTATTCAGGAAGCGCCCGGCGTCATGTACAGCAAACTGGTCTCCATTCCTGATGTGCTGATGTGGCGTTACTTCGAGTTGTTGAGCTTCCGGTCCATGGATGAGATCAATGCGTTCCGCGCCGATGTCGAGGCGGGAGCCAATCCGCGAGACATCAAGATCAAGCTGGCCGAAGAGATTGTTGCTCGCTTCCATGGTGAGGAGGCTGCTGCCAATGCTCATCGCGCGGCGGGTAATCGTATGAAGGATGGTGAGCTGCCGGATGATCTGCCGGAGATCGAGCTGACTGCTGCCGAGGATATGCCGATTGCGGCAGTCCTTAATAAAGCAGGCTTGGTCAAGAACGCTGCGGTGGCGCGAGATCTCCTGGGTTCGGGTGGTGTGCGTATAGATGGTGTGGTTGTGGATCGCACCTATATATATGAGCTGGGTTCTACTCATGTATGTCAGGCCGGCAAGAAGGCTTTTGCGCGTATTACGCTTAAATCTGAATAAAGCTGAAAATAGGGGTTGACGGCAGATTCTGGAAGTCTATAATTCGCCCCACTTCCGGCACAGTCGAAACGGAAAACTCCTTAAGATTCAACGAGTTAAGTAGGTTTCGAAAGTGTGGGGCTTCAGTTCATCGAAGCCCGGAAGGAGCAGGTAGAGCGGTGTGGTTTAGCTCTATCGGCGGTTCGATCTTCTCGGTCGAAAGCGGTGAAAAAGAGGTGTTGACAGCAGCGAGTAACGCTGTAGAATTCGCCTCCCGCTAACGAGAGATCGTAGGCGCAAGTGGTTGAAGTTGAAAAGGAAACTTTGAAAACTTCTGAAAATAACCGCTTGACAGATACACGGGGCGCTGTAGAATGCGCGCCTCGGTTGAGACGAAAGACTCAGCCAGCCGCTCTTTAACAACTGAATCAAGCAATTCGTGTGGGTGCTTGTGGAGTCAGACTGCTAGTCAACAGATTATCAGCATCACAAGTTACTCCGCGAGAAATCAAAGATGT